>NZ_QGKR01000041.1 GCF_003172955.1 Micromonospora acroterricola
GATCCATCCGGTGGCCGGCCCTGCCGGCCACGCCCGGCCCGGCCGCCCCCGCCACGATGGCGACCGGCGCCGGTGCTCCCACCCGGGAGCACCGGACCTCACCACCACCACATCCCGGTCGCACCATCGCAGAAAAGGGGGATCGCCGTGAACGATCTCTTCACCTGGGCCGCCCTGGGCAGCCTCGCCGGCGCGAGCGCCGCCACCCTGTTGGCCACCAACGTCATCGGCGGGCTGATCGGCCCCAGCGGCGACAAGGCCCGCAAGTGGATCGCCATCGGCATCGCGCTGCTGCTGTCCTACGTGACGGCGGCGTTCGCCGACGAGGCCGGCGGCGAGAAGTGGATCATCGCGTTCTTCAACGCGCTGGTCATCTTCTCGGCCGCACTCGGCGTCAACCAGTTCCCGCCCGGCAACCGGCAGGCGACCCAGGCGTCGCCGACCCAGCTCGCGCAAGGTCGCGAGCCCCGCATCCTCCGCTCCTGGGTCTGAGGAGTGACATCATGATCTTCGGAATCGTCAGTGCGGCGGTCCAGGTCGGCTTCGGCGCTGCGCTCGGCCTCCTGGCCGGCGGCCCCGTCGGGCTGCTGATCGGCGCCGTCGTGGGCCTGCTCGTCGGCGCGGTCTTCGGCTGGGCGGTGGCCTCCGCCGGGGTGTACGCGTCGGACGCCCGCGGCATCTTCCTCTTCGTCGTCGACCACACGTGGAGCCTGCTCAACACGGTCGTCGGGGCGATCTACCTGACTGTGCACCTGATCTTCGGGCACTCCCTGGACCGGCCCACCTCCCAGGCCAGCGGCCGGGTCAGCGTGGTGGAGGGGGTCTCGCCCCGCTACGCCACCACCATCGGCACCGTCTGCGCCGGCTCCAGCCCGGGCATCCAGCGCCACGAGGACGTGCACATCTTCCAGGGCCGCCTGCTCGGCCCGCTCTACATCCCGCTGGTGCTCGCGAACTACGTGCTGTTCACCATCGCGCCGGTGTGGCTGCTCTACCACGACCACACCAACGCGCCGATCAACCGTTTCACCCGCTACTTCGAGATCGGCGTCTACCCGCACGTGTGGAACGAGGCCATCGCGTACCGGATCCAGGGGACGCCGCCGCGATGAGCACCGACGGGCGCGGACCGATCGAGACCGCCACCGCCGAGCTGGCCGCCTGGCTGACCAGCGCGGCGGGGGAACCCGTCCCGATCGGCCCGCCCCGCACCGACGGCGACGCCGCCGGGCTCACCCTCTGGCCCCTCGAACTGCGCCCGGCCCGGCAGACCCGCTCCAGCGGGGCGGTCCGCGAGCCGTACCGCTTCACGGTCCGCTACCTGCTCTGTGTGACCGGACCGGCCGGGCTGCCGCGGCTCGACCGGGTGCTCACCGCCGCCACCGGCGACGCCCGCTACCCGGTCGTGTTGGAGGCCGGCGAGGCACCGCTGTGGAGCGCGTTCGGCACCGCGCCACGCCCGGCGCTGCTCATCGACGTGCCGGCACAGGTGGACCACCCCACCCCCGCCGCGCCGCCGGTGCTGCGACCGCTGCGGCTGCGGCAACTGGGGCTGCGCACGCTCGCCGGCCGGGTGGTCGGCCCCGAGGACCAACCCCTCGCCGCGATGCGGGTCGAGCTGCCCGGCACGGCGTCGGCCACCCGCACCGGCACCGACGGTCGGTTCCTGATCGTCGGCGTACCGCACGACCCCGAGCACCCGGGCCCGGTCCGGCTCCGCCTGACCGGGCGCGGGCTCGTGCTCACCGCCGACGTCGACCCCGCCGACCCCGACATCGTCATCGTCTGCGCGCCACCGACCCACTGACGCCCACCCGCACAGGAGGACCGATGCCCAGCTACTTCTCCCCCGGCATCTACGTCGAGGAGGTCCCGAGCGGCGCCCGACCGATCGGGCCGGCGAGCACCAGCATCGCCGCCTTCGTCGGCGTCGCCCCGGACCGCTCCGCCCACCTGGGCAGGGCGGTGCCGGTCAACAACTGGACCGAGTTCCTCCGGCTCTTCGCCAGCGGGGAGCAGGCGGAGAGCACCCCGCTGGCCCGCGCGGTGTTCGGCTTCCTGGACAACGGCGGCGCCCGCTGCTGGGTGGTCAACGTCGGCGAGGGCGGCGCGATCAGCGGCACCGGGCAGCGGCGGGGCGGCCTGCAACTCCTGGAGGCGATCGACGAGATCTCCATCATCGCCGCGCCGGGGTTCCACGACGTGGTGGCACACGAGGCGCTGCTGAGCATGGCCGAGCGAACCCGCACGATGGTGGCGATCTGCGACCCGGCGCCCGACATCGACGACATCTCCGCGCTGACCCGGGTCGCCACGCCGTCGTCCGGCAAGCCCCCCAAGCCCGCCGAGGGTTCGGGCGCGTCGACCGCCTCTGGCGGGTCGACCGCCTCTGGCGCCGGCGGTCCTGGCGGCTCCGGTGGGCACGAGGGGGCGGCGTACCGGCCCCGACAGTCGGAGTTCGGCGCGTTCTACTACCCGTGGCTGCGCGTACGCGACCCGATCAGCGGGGAGCTGGAGCTGACCCCGCCCAGCGGCCACCTCGCCGGCATCTGGGCGCGCACCGACGCGCTGCGCGGCGTGCACAAGGCACCGGCCAACGAGCCGGTCCGCGGGGCCGTCGACCTCGGCTACCTGGTCACCCGACCGGAGCACGACGTGCTCAACCCCAAGGGCGTCAACGTGATCCGCTACTTCGCCGGCGAGGGCATCCGGGTCTGGGGCGCCCGTACCCTCGCCGCCGAGGCCAGCGAGTGGCGCTACCTCAACGTACGCCGGCTCAGCATCGCCATCGAACAGGCCATCGCCAACGGCACCCGGTGGATGGTCTTCGAGCCCAACGACTTCACCCTCTGGCGCTCGATCCGGCGCGACATCGGGGCGTTCCTGACCCGGGTGTGGCGCGACGGGGCGCTGCTCGGGCGCAGCCCGGAGGAGGCGTTCTTCGTCAAGTGCGACGAGGAGACCAACCCGCCGGAGGTTCGCGACGCGGGCATGGTGATCGCCCACATCGGCATCGCCGTCGTCAAGCCCGCCGAATTCGTGGTGTTCAAGCTGAGCCAGTGGGCCGGCGGCACCGAGACCGAGACGATCGGAGGCTGACATGCCCACCACAGCCACCCCGCAGCCGGGCGCCCCGGTCGACCCGTACCGGGCGTACAACTTCCGGCTGCTCATCAACGGCGTCACCAACGGCCACTTCACCGAGATGAGCGGGCTGGAGGTGAACATCCCCGGCCAGCCGTACCGGGAGCACGGCCTGGGTCGGATGCGCATGGTGCCGGGTCAGGCGGAGTACGAGCCGGTGACGCTGCACTTCGGGCTCACCGCGTCCCGGGAGTTGTGGGACTGGGTGCACGCCACCGCCCAGGGCACGCTCAACCGCCGCAACGTCTCGGTGGTGCTGCTGGACTCCGTCGGCACCGCGGAGGTGCTGCGCTGGAACCTGATCGACGCCTGGCCTACCCGGTGGCGCGGCGCGCATCTCAACACGCTCAGCCACGAGATCGCCATCGCATCGCTGACGCTGCGCTACGAGGGCCTGGAGTTGGAGACCGGCGGTGCCACCGCGCCGACTCCCGCGTAGCTGGCTGGCCGGCCGGTTGCGCTCGGCGGCCGGGGCGGTGCAGCGCCTCGCCGGGCGGATCGAGGCCGCCGGCCCCGGCGGGCACCAGGCGGCGCGCCGGCCGTCGGGCGCCCGCC
>NZ_QGKR01000176.1 GCF_003172955.1 Micromonospora acroterricola
ACGTGCGGCGGCCGGCGTACCGACGAGGGTGACGATGAGCAGGGAGGCGAGGGCGAGCAGGGCGGTGCGCGGTGTGGGCGGGGGTTTCATCGACGGCCTTCCTCTGGTCGTGATTGGCCGCACGCTAACCCTTGCCGAAACATTCTGCAATACCTTGCAAACAGAGTCGTAACACGGCAGCGCCCTTGCGGAAGCGCCGCTCACCTGCCGGCCGTCCACCGCAGACTCCCGAGGTCAGAACCCGGTACAGCGCGCCCCGTCGACCGTGCAGCCCCGCGGCTGGGTGGGCGCCCGCTCCACGTGGAACCGCAACGACGCCGACCCGCCCGCCGGCACGTCCACCCCACTGGCGTACGTGAAGCCACCGTCGGTCTGCCGCAGCGTCCCCTGTGGCACGCCCTCCACCCAGGCGGTCACCACCCGCCCACCGCCGAAGTCCAACCGCACCGTCCAACCCCGGTCCTCACCGGCCGCGTTGACGATCAACACCTCGCCGATGAAACCCCCGTCGAAGCTCTGCACCACCCGGTACCGGCCACTCACCGCCGGCGGGCGCTGCGCCGGCGGCGTCGCCGGCCGCGTGGAGGTCGGTGCGCCCGTCGGAGGTCGCGTCCCGACCGGGGCGCTGGGTGGCAGTCCGGTCGCGCGCGGCGACAGCCCAGGCGGCCGCAGCGGCGGCGTCGACGACCTCGGTGACGTCGGCGCGGTCGGCGGAACCGACCCCTGCGGCAGCGGCAGCGCCGGTGGCAACACCGCCGGGTCGTCCGGCGCCGGACTACGTCCCCGGTACGCGCCCAGCGCCACGAAGAGCAGGACCACCATCACCACGATGCCGGCGAGCACCACGATCCACGGCGACGACGCGATGGCGGCCGGACCACGGGAGGGTCGCGGGGCGCGACGCATACCGGACATGAACCTCCCTCAGCGGGCCGTCCGGGCAGCGTAGCGATCGACGGCCGGGCCCGGAAGCGCCGGCGGTAGCGTCGGACCCGGCACCAGGTCAGCCGACCTGGCAGTCGACCTCGTTGACCGTGCACCCGACCGGACGCTCCCCCGAGTCACCCCAGCCGACGCGCAGGCGCAGCGTCCGGGTGTCCCCCGGGCTCAGGGAACGGGTGCCGCGCAGGACGAACTCGCCGCCCCCGCGCCCCCACACCGAGACCTCCGAGTCCCCGCTGACCCGCAGGCTCCGGATGTCGTCGTCGAACGACAACTCCACCCGCCACTCCAGTGCTCCACCCGACGGGTTGCTCACCGACAGCACCGCCTCCGAGCCGTCCCAGCCGTCCGTCCCGACCTGGTACCGGGCGGTGACCGTCTCGTCCGCCGGCCCCAGCGGCACCGCCGGCGCCGCCGGAGCGCTCGTCCTGCCCGGAGCCGGCGAGCTGGTGGTCACCCGGGGCGACGGCGACCGGCTGCTGCTCCGCGACGGGCGCGGCGACGCCGTGCGCCGCTCCGCCCCAGTCGGAGTCGGAGTCGCCGTAGCCGACGCGGCGGCGGGCACCGTCGGCAGGAACACCGGCGGCGCCGCCTGCGGCTCGCCCTCCCGTTCCCGGGTACGGAACGACAGCAGCGCGACCACCAACAACACCACCAGCGCGCAGACGCCGAGCAGCACCACGATCCACGGCACCGACGCCAGCACCCGCGCCGCCCGCGTACCAGCCGCACCGTCCGGCCCCACCGCCATCAGGTCTCCCCTCGTCCCCGCCGACGCGCCAGCGTAGCCAGCACCGGCCGGACCGGAAACCGGGCGGGTACGGATCGGGCCGACCGGCCCACCCGGAACGGAAAACGGGCGGCCTCGCCGACGGTCCCGGTCGGTCAGGCCGTCCGGACGACCGTGCAGATCACCGGCCCCTCACTCGTCGTACGCAGCACGTAGCGGTACCGCTCCCCCGGAACCGCGTGCCCCCGACTGTCCAGGAACTCCCACTCCACCGCCACCATCGTCAGCAGCGCGGACACCGGCTGCACGTCCTCGATCCGGGCGTGCGCCGCGACCAGCTCCCGGTCCTGGTAGTCGGGCGCGGCGCCCACGAAGGACAGTGCGACCGCCGCCAGCGAGTTGAACGAGAAGCTGTAGGTATCAGCCACCACCATTCCGGGCAGGGCGTAACAACCGGCGATGGCCGGTAGGTCGCCGCAGGTCAACGCCACGCCGTACCGGTCGAAGAAGTCGGTCAGCGTGTCAAGATCGGTGGAGGCGTTCACGGCCACAGCAATTGCCGGCCAACGGCCAGGTCAAACCTCAGCGCGCCGGAACCTCCACCTCGATCTCCGCGCCCAGCCGCGCGTCCGCCGCCAGCCCCAGGTCGTCCCCGCTCCAGAACCGCCCCGGGTCGTACCAGTTCGGACGCCGACCGCCGGGCAGCAACCCCATCGCCTCGTAGGTCACCGCCACCACCTCGGCGCAGTACGCCGTCTCCAGCGCCCGGTCCCGCGCACCCGGCGAGCCACCCGACACCGCGGCCGGTGGCGCCGACCGACCCGGACGCGGCAGCGCCGGCACCCGGCCCCGCACCCACCGCCAGGCCAACTGCGCGGTCGACGGGAACGGCGTGCCGTCCAGGCGCGCGATGGTACGCAGCACCGCCCGTTCCATCTCCCCATCCGCCGGCGGGTCAAGCTGCCGCAGCCAGGCCCGCTGGCCGTACCGATTGGCCCAGACGCCGACCGCGTCCCGCAGATCGTGCAGCTGCACACCACGCTGGTGGGCGCCGGACCACAGATCCGGCAGCGACCTGCCCAGCTCCGCGTGCCACATCAGCGGGGGCATGTCGTCCAGCACCACCGCCATCCCCACATGGTTCACGGGACTGTTGGTGGTCAACTGGATCGCCCGGTCCGGCACGCTGCGACCCCGGAACACCCACACGTCGCCGGTGCGGGTCAACTCGACGGCCTCGTCCAGGCTGATGCTCATGAGGGTCTAGCCTAGGCCGATGCGGCAACGAATGCGGTGGTGGAAGGTCCTCGGGCTGGCCGGCCTCGCCGGCGTCGCAGCCTCCGGTGTGGTCATCGCCCGCGCCGAACGGCGTCGGCGCGCGTACACCCCCGAGGAGATCCGGCAGCGGCTACTGGAGCGGCACGCCCAGGCCAGCGACGTCGCCAAGCCGACCGACCAGGCCTGACCCGCCCGGCCGAACATCCTCAGTGGACGGTCGGCGGCGCTGTTGAACAGGCGGGGTTCACCCGCACCCGACGGCCGCACACCTCCGGCGCTCCCTGCCCGGCTGCCGCAGGTGTGGGGCGGGCGCTGTCTGACCGGGCTACGTGCAAGCGCCGTGCCTTCTCTGGCCGCTTGCTCGACTCGGTTTCGCTGATATCGCGGTGTCCAAAGGTCCCGGTTAGCCTTCCCGGAAAGTGCGCAGATCTTGACGCCGCCCCGTCTCGGGGCGCAGGGGTTGTGGAGTCCGGCGGTGTCCGGTTCGGGCCGACGCCGCCCCGTCTCGGGCACAGAGGGTTGCGGAGTCCGGTGTCCGGTTCGGGTTGACGCCGCCCCGTTCAAGGGGCACAGGGGGTTGCGGAGTCCGCTGGTGTCCGTTTCGGGTTGGGCATCTCGGGGCTGGCTGTCCGGTATGGGGCCGGCGTCCCGTGGTCGGGGGCACTCTGGCGGTGGAATCGGGGCGGCG
>NZ_QGKR01000333.1 GCF_003172955.1 Micromonospora acroterricola
GGCGTCCATGTTCTGGACGATCTTCGCGGCGTCGCCGCGAAGATCGTCCAGAACATGGACGCCTCGCTGAGCGTGCCCACCGCGACCAGCGTTCGCGCGGTCCCGGCCAAGCTGCTGGTCGACAACCGCATCGTGATCAACAACCACCTCGCCCGCGGGCGCGGTGGCAAGGTCAGCTTCACCCACCTGGTCGGCTACGCGATGGTCCGGGCGCTGGTCCAGCACCCGGAGATGAACAACTCCTTCGCCGAGGCAAACGGCAAGCCCGCGGTGGTCCGCCCGGCGCACGTCAACCTCGGCATCGCGATCGACCTGGCCAAGCCCGACGGCACCCGCAACCTGGTGGTCCCCTCCATCAAGGGCTGCGAGCAGATGGACTTCCGGCAGTTCTGGCAGGCGTACGAGGACGTGGTCCGGCGGGCGCGGCGCAACGAGCTGACCATGGAGGACTACTCCGGCACCACGATCTCGCTGACCAACCCGGGCGGCATCGGCACCGTGCACTCGATGCCGCGGCTGATGCAGGGGCAGAGCGCCATCATCGGCGTCGGCGCCATGGAGTACCCGGCCCCCTACCAGGGCATGTCCGAGGCCACCCTCGCCGAGCTGGCCGTCAGCAAGATCATCACGCTGACCAGCACGTACGACCACCGGATCATCCAGGGCGCGCAGTCCGGCGAGTTCCTCAAGGTGATGCACGAGCTGATCCTCGGCGAGCACGGCTTCTACGACGAGATCTTCACCTCGCTGCGCATCCCGTACGAGCCGGTCCGCTGGGTGCGCGACGTGGCGGTCAACTCCGAGGGTCAGATCAACAAGACCGCCCGGGTGCACGAGCTGATCCACGCCTACCGGGTGCGCGGTCACCTGATGGCCGACACCGACCCGCTGGAATTCAAGATCCGTAAGCACCCGGATCTCGACGTCCTCCAGCACGGGCTGACCCTGTGGGACCTGGACCGCGAGTTTCCGGTGAACGGCTTCGCCGGCCGGCAGCGGATGAAGCTGCGCGAGATCCTCGGCGTGCTGCGCGACTCGTACTGCCGCCGGGTCGGCATCGAGTACATGCACATCCAGGATCCGGAGGAGCGGCGCTGGATCCAGGAGCGGATCGAGCGCAGGTACGAGAAGCCGTCCGCGGACGAGCAGAAGCACGTGCTCAACCGGCTCAACGCCGCCGAGGCGTTCGAGACCTTCCTCCAGACCAAGTACGTCGGCCAGAAGCGCTTCTCGCTGGAGGGCGGCGAGTCGCTGATCCCGCTGCTCGGCGAGGTGCTGGAGTCCTCCGCCGAGAACGGGCTGGACGAGGTCGTCATCGGCATGGCCCACCGGGGCCGGCTCAACGTGCTGGCCAACATCGTCGGCAAGCCGTACGAGAAGATCTTCTCCGAGTTCGAGGGTCACCTGGACCCGCGCTCGACGCAGGGCTCCGGCGACGTGAAGTACCACCTCGGCCAGAACGGCAAGTTCACCACCCCCGATGGCGAGCACGCCGTCAAGGTGTCGGTGGTGGCCAACCCGTCGCACCTGGAGGCCGTCGACCCGGTGCTGGAGGGCATCGTCCGGGCCAAGCAGGACCGGATCGACCTCAAGCTGGAGGGCTACACCGTGCTGCCGCTCGCGGTGCACGGTGACGCCGCGTTCGCCGGGCAGGGCGTGGTCGCCGAGACGCTCAACCTGTCGCAGCTGCGCGGCTACCGCACCGGCGGCACCGTGCACGTGGTGGTCAACAACCAGGTCGGCTTCACCACCGCCCCGGAGTACAGCCGCTCCAGCCTCTACAGCACCGACGTGGCCCGGATGATCCAGGCGCCGATCTTCCACGTCAACGGCGACGACCCGGAGGCCGTGGTCCGGGTGGCCCGACTGGCCTTCGAGTACCGGCAGACGTTCAACAAGGACGTCGTGATCGACATGGTCTGCTACCGCCGGCGCGGGCACAACGAGGGCGACGACCCGTCGATGTCCAACCCCCAGATGTACAAGATCATTGACTCGAAGCGCTCGGTCCGCAAGCTCTACACGGAGGAGCTGATCGGTCGCGGCGACATCACCGTGGAGGACGCGGAGGAGCTGCTGCGCGACTACCAGTCGCAGTTGGAGCGGGTCTTCAAGGCCACCCGGGACGCCGCCGCGGCGCCGCGCCAGCTCAACCGGCCGCGCCGCGAGGAGGAGCCGGAGCCGCAGGTCGACACCGCCACCGACGCCGCGGTGGTGAAGGCGATCGGCGAGGCACACGTCAACCTGCCGGAGGGCTTCACCCCGCACAAGCGGATCCAGCAGCTGCTCGACCGGCGGGCCAAGATGTCCGTCGAGGGCAACATCGACTGGGGCTTCGGCGAGATCATCGCGCTGGGGGCGCTGCTGCACGACGGGGTCACCGTCCGGCTCGCCGGTCAGGACTCGCGCCGCGGCACCTTCGTCCAGCGGCACGCCTCGGTGGTGGACGCCCGCACCGGCGACGACTACCTGCCGCTGAAGTCGCTCACCGGCGACGGCGAGCGCTCCCGGTTCTTCGTGCACGACTCGCTGCTCAGCGAGTACGCCGCGATGGGCTTCGAGTACGGCTACTCGGTGGAGAACATCAACGCGCTGGTCGCCTGGGAGGCGCAGTTCGGCGACTTCGTCAACGGCGCGCAGTCGGTGATCGACGAGTTCATCTCCTCCGGCGAGGTGAAGTGGGGTCAGCGCTCCGCGGTCACCCTGCTGCTGCCGCACGGCCACGAGGGCCAGGGCCCGGACCACACGTCCGGCCGCCCGGAGCGGTTCCTGCAGATGTGCGCCGAGGACAACATGCGGGTGTCCATCCCGACCACCCCGGCGAACTACTTCCACCTGCTGCGCCGCCAGGCCCTGTCGCCGAAGCGCAAGCCGCTGGTGGTGTTCACGCCGAAGTCGCTGCTGCGGCACAAGCTCTGCGTCTCGTCGGTGGAGGACTTCACCACCGGCACCTTCCAGCCGGTGCTGCGCGACACGGCCGCCCCGGCCCCGGAGGCCGTGAAGCGGGTGCTGCTCTGCTCCGGCAAGATCTACTACGACCTGTTCCAGGCCCGGCAGGAGCGCGGCGTCACCGACACCGCGATCCTCCGGATCGAGCAGCTGTACCCGCTGCCGGTGGAGGAGATCCGGGCCGCCCTCGCGCAGTACCCGAACGCGGAGGACTTCGCCTGGGTGCAGGAGGAGCCGGCCAACCAGGGCGCCTGGTCGTTCGTCGCGCTCAACCTGCTGGAGCACCTCACGGACGTCCGGCTGCGGCGGATCTCCCGCCCGGCCGCGGCCGCCCCGGCGGTCGGCTCGGCCAAGACCCACGAGGTCGAGCAGAACGCCCTGATCGAGGCGGCTCTCCCCCGCCCGTGACCTGACGCACCGCGAGAGCCGGGGCAGGGCCGTCACCACGGTCCTGCCCCGGCTCCGTCGGTCCACCCCGCCCGGCCCGCGCCGGGCCGAGCGAAGGACGTACCGATGTACTTCACCGACCGTGGCATCGAGGAGCTGGTCGAGCGCCGGGGCGACGAGCAGGTGACCCTGGAGTGGCTGGGCGAGCGCCTGCGCGACTTCGTGGACCTCAACCCCGACTTCGAGACCCCCATCGAACGCCTGGCCACCTACCTGGCCCGCCTCGACGACCCCGACGA
>NZ_QGKR01000040.1 GCF_003172955.1 Micromonospora acroterricola
GTCCCGGCCGGGGTCGTCGCGGCCGGCGCGCTGCTCGGCGCCGCCGCCACCCGGGCGCTCACCCGGGCACCCGCTCCGAGGCCTCGCGTCGGCGGCGCGGCCCCGCCCGCGACCGGTTCGTGAGTCGGCTGCTCGACAACCGGCCGGCGCGGCCCGTGCCGGACACGGCGCGGGGCGCCCCGGACGAATCCGAGGCGCCCCGTCAGGACCGGGCCGCTCAGGGTTGGGTCGGCAGGCTGACCTGCGCCACGACGCTCAGGATGAGCAGCAGGATGCCCAGCCCGACGCCGACCGCACCGCAGATCAGGCCGGCCTTGGCCTGCCCGGCGTTGTTCGCCTGGCCCTGGGCGACCTTCTGCCGCGCCAGGTAACCGGTCACGATGCCCGCGATGCCGAGCGGGATGCCCAGGTAGAGGCAGCAGACCAGCGGGATCGACGCGATGCCGAGGATCATCGACACCAGGCCGAGCGTGTTGTTCTGCCCCTGCTGCTGCGGGTAGCCGGCGTTCGGGTACGCGGGCGCGCCGTAGGGCGGCTGCTGCTGCTGGCCGTACGGGTCCTGGTACGGCTGCTGCTGCCCGTACGGCTGCCCCGGGGTGGGCTGCTGGCCGTACGGGTTCTGCGGTGCCGCGTACGGGTCCTGCGGCTGCTGACCGTAGGGCTGGCCGGAGGTCGGCTGCTGGCCGTACGGGGCGGCCGGCGGCTGGGGGGCGGTCGGGTCCTGGTTGGGCTGCTGGCCGTACGGGTCCTGACCGGGGTTACCGGGCTGCATCGAGAAGTCTCCTTGGGCTGGTTCCGTCAGCTGCTGCTGTTGTCGCCACTCATGATCGCGCCCAAACCGGCCAGCGCACAGCACAGCAGGACGATGACATACCACGCGATGCCCACGATGAGGGCCCACTTCGACCATTTGCGCGACTCCGCGGCGGCCGTCTGGGCCCCGGCGTAGTCGCCCTGCTGCAGCAGCGGGTTGACCTTCGACGCGTTGATGATCGCCGGAATCGCCAACGGCCAGAAGAGGAAGATGGCGACGATCGACATCGTCATGTTGTTGTTGATCGGTGGTGGCTGCTGCTGGGGGTGGTAGCCGGGCTGCACGGGTGCTCCTCATTCGAAACGACGCGGCTGGCGTGCCGGATCAGTGACGGGGTGCGGGCCGGAGCGCGTCCAGCCCGAGCGACCGGCAGCGTACCGGGTGGATGCACGCCGGCACCGTCAGAGATCGGCGCGCCGCCCTGCCGATGGGCGTCCTGACCTGCCCGATAGGGTGGCCCGGTGACCGAGCCCGCGTCCGCCGCCCGCATCGTCGTCCTCGTCTCCGGCTCCGGGAGCAACCTGCAGGCGCTGCTGGACGCCGCCGCCGACCCCGTGTACGGCGCGCAGGTGGTCGCGGTCGGCGCGGACCGCGACGGCATCGCGGGCCTGGACCGGGCCGCGGCGGCCGGCGTCCCGACCTTCGTCGAACGGGTCCGCGACCACGACACGCGGGAGGACTGGGACCGGGCGCTCACCGCGCACGTCGCGAAGCACCAACCGGACCTGGTCATCTCCGCCGGGTTCCTCAAGCTGGTCGGCCCGCACTTCCTCGCCGCCTTTGGTGACCGCTACCTGAACACGCACAACACCCTGCTGCCGGCGTTCCCCGGCATCCACGGCCCGCGCGACGCTCTCGCCTACGGCGTGAAGCTCACCGGGGCCACGCTCTTCTTCGTCGACGCCGGAATGGACACCGGGCCGATCGTGGCGCAGGTCGCGGTCCCGGTGCTCGACGGCGACGACGTGGAGACGCTCACCGAGCGCATCAAGGAAGCCGAGCGGCGCCAGCTCGTCGAGCAGGTCGGCCGTCTGGTCCGCGAAGGCTGGACCATCACCGGAAGGAAGGTCACGGTTCCGTGAGTTCCACTGAGGACGGGCGCCGCCCGATCAGGCGGGCGCTGGTCAGCGTCTACGACAAGACCGGGTTGGCCGAGCTGGCCCAGGCTCTGCACGCGGCCGGCGTGGAGATCGTGTCCACCGGCAGCACGGCGGGCGCCATCGCCGCCGCCGGCGTGCCGGTGACGCCGGTGGAGACGGTGACCGGCTTCCCCGAGGTGCTCGACGGTCGGGTGAAGACCCTGCACCCGAAGGTGCACGCGGGCCTCCTCGCCGACCTGCGCAAGGACACGCACGTCGCGCAGCTCGACGAGCTGGGCGTGGCCGCGTTCGACCTGCTGGTCTCCAACCTCTACCCGTTCCAGGCGACCGTCGCCTCCGGCGCCGGTGTCGAGGAGTGCGTGGAGCAGATCGACATCGGCGGCCCGGCCATGGTGCGGGCCGCCGCCAAGAACCACGCCTCGGTCGCCGTGCTCACGGACCCGGCCGGGTACCCGGCGCTGCGCGCCGCGCTCGGCGAGGGTGGGTTCACCCTGGCCCAGCGCCGCGCGCTGGCCGCCCGGGCGTTCGCCGACATCGCCGAGTACGACGTGGCGGTGGCCCAGTGGTGCGCCCAGGAGCTGGCACCGGCCGACGACTCGTGGCCGGCGTTCGCCGGGCAGGCGCTGCGCAAGTCGGCCGTGCTGCGCTACGGCGAGAACCCGCACCAGCCGGCCGCGCTCTACACCGACCCGGACGCCCCGGCGGGGCTCGCCCAGGCCGAGCAGCTGCACGGCAAGGAGATGTCCTACAACAACTACGTCGACGCGGACGCCGCCTGGCGGGCCGCGAACGACTTCGCCGACCAGCCGGCCGTGGCGATCATCAAGCACGCCAACCCGTGCGGCATCGCGGTGGGCGCGGACGTGGCCGAGGCGCACCGCAAGGCGCACGCCTGCGACCCGGTGTCGGCGTACGGCGGGGTGATCGCGGTCAACCGGCAGGTCTCGGTCGAGTTGGCCCGGCAGGTGGCGGACATCTTCACCGAGGTGGTGGTCGCACCGGGCTTCGACGAGGGCGCGGTCGAGGTGCTGCGGGCCAAGAAGAACATCCGGCTGCTGCGCGCGCCGGCCTGGAGCCCCGCGAAGGTCGAGTGGCGGCAGGTGACCGGTGGCGTGCTGTCCCAGGTCGCCGACCGGGTGGACGCCCCCGGCGACGACCCGGCGAGCTGGCGGCTGGCGACCGGCGAGGCGGCGGACGAGGCGTTGCTGCGCGACCTCGCGTTCGCCTGGCGGGCGGTGCGCGCGGTGAAGAGCAACGCGATCCTGCTCGCCAAGGACGGCGCCACCGTCGGGGTCGGCATGGGGCAGGTCAACCGGGTCGACTCGGCGCAACTGGCGGTCAGCCGCGCGGGCGCCGAACGGGCCCGGGGCTCCGTCGCCGCGTCCGACGCGTTCTTCCCGTTCGCCGACGGCCCGAAGATCCTCATCGACGCCGGCGTCCGCGCCATCGTGCAGCCCGGCGGCTCCATCCGCGACGAAGAGGTCATCGCCGCCGCCAAGGAAGCCAACATCACGATGTACCTCACCGGCAC
>NZ_QGKR01000117.1 GCF_003172955.1 Micromonospora acroterricola
GGCGGCCGCTGCTGGCCACCCTGGATGCCGAACGGGTTGTTACCGGCGCCGCGCGCCGGCGGGCGAGTGCCCGGCCGGGCACCAGGACCCGGGGCCGGCGTGCTCGGACGAGCTGCCGGCGAACCGGGACGGGGCGGCATCGCCGCGGGACCCGGCCGGGGGCCGGGTCGGTTGCCGTCGGCCGGAGGCTCCCGGCGGACGTTGTCCCGCTGCTGCTGGCGGGCGGCCTGCGCGGCCTTGACCGCGGCCTCCTGCTCAGCCTTCAGCGCGGCGGCACGCGCCTCCGCGGCCGCCACCTCGATGTCGTGGGCACTCGCCGGCTTGGCCACCGGGGCCGGGGCCGGAGCCGCCGACTGCGGCGCACCAGGCACCGGACCCTTCGGCTTCGGACCGGGTGCCGGCGCGGCCGGCCGCCGAGGCGGCATCGGCCTGGCCGAGACCCGGGGCGCGCCCGGGGTCGTGGACGGCGTCGGGGTCGAAGCCGCCGCCGGCGCGGGCGCCGACGGGGCGGCCGGTGCCGGAGCACCGGCGGACGCGACGAATGCGTTACGCAGCCGTCGGGCGACGGGCGCCTCGACGGTGCTGGACGCGGACTTCACGAACTCGCCCATTTCCTTCAGCTTGGCGAGAACGGTCTTACTCTCGACCCCGAGCTCTTTTGCAAGCTCGTGAACGCGGGCCTTGCCTGCCACTGCACTCCTCACTCCGAGGTCGTGCGGGCAGCACCCGCAGCGACCTCACTCGTGCACTTGAAGCCTGGTCATTTCAGGGACTTCATCGTGTGCTCATGTCGGTCGTCCTACCCTGCTAGCGACCCTCGCCCGGTCGGGCTGACCGGACGTAGTGGTTGGCGCATCGACGTGCTCCGCCAGCACACCGTGGTCAAGGACCTCGGTGATGCGCAGCGCACGCCCGAAGGCGCGGCGCCGCACCGCCAGCGCGAAGCAGGCCGGATCCGGGTGCATGTTCGCTCCCCGACCCGGCAGCCTGCGGAGCGGATCAGGCCGGAGGCTGTGACCAGCCTCGTCGCTGACCGCGACAATCCGCAGCAATTCGCTGGCCGGCGCACGTTGCCGGCAACCCACACAGGTGCGCTCCGGCTGCGCGCGTCGTACCACTGGAGGAAGTCTACCCCTAGCTGCCCGAGATCGCGCCGCCCGGCTCCGGCACGTGATCAGCCGCGCCCCGAACCGCCGGGGACGCCTGCTCCGCATCGGAGCGGATGTCGATCCGCCAACCGGTCAACCGGGCCGCAAGTCGGGCATTCTGCCCCTCCCGCCCGATGGCGAGGGAGAGCTGGAAGTCCGGAACGGTCACCCGGGCGGCCCGGGCCGCCAGGTCGACCACCTCGACCCGCAGCGCCTTGGCCGGCGACAACGCGTTGCCGACGAAGGTGGCCGGGTCGTCCGACCAGTCGATGATGTCGATCTTCTCACCGTGCAGCTCGCTCATCACCGCGCGCACCCGCTGGCCCATCGGGCCGATGCAGGCGCCCTTGGCGTTCACCCCGGGGGTGGTGGAGCGTACGGCGATCTTCGTACGGTGACCTGCCTCACGGGCGATCGCGCCGATCTCCACCGTGCCGTCGGCGATCTCCGGCACCTCCAGCGCGAACAGCTTCTTGACCAGCGCCGGGTGCGACCGGGACAGGGTGATCTGCGGCCCGCGCATGCCCTTGGCCACGTGCACCACCACGCAGCGGATCCGCTCGCCGTGGGCGTACCGCTCGCCGGGCACCTGCTCGGACTGCGGCAGCACGCCCTCGAGCTTGCCGAGGTCGACGCTGACGATGCCCTTCTCGGTCCGAATCTCGTGCGCCTGCACCACGCCGGTGACCAGGTCGCCCTCACGGCCGACGTACTCGCCGAAGTGCACCTCGTCGGTGGCCTCCCGCAGTCGCTGGAGGATCACCTGCTTGGCGGTCATGGCGGCGATCCGGCCGAAGTCGTGCGGAGTGTCGTCCCACTCCCGCACGAGCGTGCCGTCCTCGTCCATCTCCTGGGCGTACACCAGGGCGGCGCCCGACTTGCGGTCGATCTCCACCCGGGCGTGCGGCTCGGCGCCGTCGGTGTGCCGGTATGCGGTCAGCAACGCGGTCTCGATCGCCGCGAGAATCGTGTCGAACGGGATCTCCCGCTCGCGCTCGAGTGCGCGCAGCGCCGCGAGGTCGATGTTCACCTCTCCTCGTCCTCCACATCATCTTCGTCGTCGATGTCGTCTGAATCGTCGAACTCGTCGGTCTCGTCCGCGTCGTCGGGCTCGTCCGGCTCGCCCAGCTCCGCGAGCCTGGTGAACTCGACCTGCACCCGGCCCGGGCCCAGCTGGGCGTACGGGAGGGAGGCGCGGCCGTCGTCGGTCTCCAGCTGCACGCCCTCGTCGTCGGCGGCGACGACCCGGCCGGTCAGCTGGCGGTCCCCGCCGGGCTGCTCGCCGCGCTGGCCGGGCAGTCCGGCCGCGCCCCGGGCGGTGACCTTGACCAGCCGGCCCACGTTGCGTCGCCAGTGGCGGGGCAGGGTGAGCGGCCGGTCGACGCCCGGCGAGCTGACCTCCAGCTGGTACTCGCCCGCGACGATGTCGCCACCGGCCTCCTCGGCGGCGTCCAGCGCGGCCGAGACCGCCCGGGAGACGTCCGCGACGGCGTCCAGGTCGATCCCGCCGTCGGCGTCCACGATCACCCGCACCACGTGCCGGCGGCCCGCCCGGGAGACCGACAGGTCCTCCAGGTCGTAGCCCACGCCGTTGACCACCGGCTCGATCACGGCCCGCAACCGGGTACGCCGGGCGGCGAGATCACCGCCGCGGGGACCCGCACCGTCGCGGGGTCTGCCTGTCGACCTGGTGGCACGGCCACGCTGCGTCATCTCCGCACCCTTTCCCTGGTCGACGGCGACGGTCCTCCCGCCATGCCGGCACGCCACCGGAGCGGACGCGCCGGAGGCTGCGCAGAGCGTAACGCGCCAGCCCGCCGGCGGACCGGGCGGCGCACCGACGACGGTGGCCCCCGGAGCGGCGCGGATGGTGTTGACTTGCCCGGTGGGGATCGGCAGAACGACACAGCGCGACCATGCATCCGGACATTCGCGGCGAAAGCTCCTGCGCGCCGGGGTGCTGCTGGCGCTCGGCGGCGCCGCGGCGCCGCTGACCGGCTGTGATCTTTTCGACCGCGACGACGAGCCGGCGCCGCCACCGGACCCGCTGCGGCCGATGGTGGACGAGTCGCTCGTGCTGGCCGCGGCACACCGGGCGAGCGCGGCGGCGTTCCCGGAGCTGGCCGCGCGGCTCGGGCCGATCGCCGAGGCGCACATCGCGCACGCCACCGAGCTGGCCCGGGTGATCGGGGTCCCGCTGCCGTCGGCGCCCGCCCCCACCACCGCCCCGGTGACCGGCCAGGCCGGCGCCCTGGCCGCCCTGCGGGCGCTGGAGAAGACCGGCCAGGGC
>NZ_QGKR01000038.1 GCF_003172955.1 Micromonospora acroterricola
CCGGAGCTGGTGCCCGCGGGCCGGCGGTACGGCGACGCGCGGCCGGCCCGCGGGCACCAGCTCCGGAACGCGGCGGGCGGCGACGTCCTCGACCCAGCCGACGGCCAGCGTCACCACCCCGACCAACGCGAAGACCAGCAGCACCCGGATGGCCAACCCCAGCGGATCCTGGTGCGACCAGCCGACCACGTCCACCAGCGGGGTGAGCGCCACCACGAACGGCATGTGCCAGAGATAGACGGTGAGCGCCCGCCGATTGACCACCGTCACCGCCCGGTCGGCCAGCCGGCTGCGCGTCAGCCAGGCGATCCCCGCCGGCGCCCGACCCAGCACGATCAGGATGAACGCGGCCGACCAGAGGGCGTTGCCGAGATGGTTGTCGTTGAGGTCGTACCCCCGTGGGCCCGGATGCCCGACGATCCAGGCCCCGCCGACGACCGCGAGCACCAGCGCCACCGGGTACAGCACCCGGCCGGCGAGGCGGCGCAGCATCCCGGCGTGGTGGGCGAAGCCGAGCAGCCACGCGCCGAAGTAGAGCCCGAACTCGCGCAGCACCGGCGGCGCCGGGTAGATCCCCGCCTCGATCGCCACCAGCAGGAGGTACGGGGCGAGCAGGGTGGGCAGCGGGGCGCGCCGGAACAGCCAGTACGCGACCGGTGAGGCAAGCACGAACCACAGGTAGTCGCGCAGGTACCAGATGACGCTCAGCGCCACAGCGCCCCAGTGGTTGGCCGGTGGGTCGGCGACCGGGAACAGCCACAGCAGCAGCCGCGGAGACACCGGCAGCCCGGTGAGCAGCATGGCCGGCACGAAGACCGCCGCCAGCACCCACAACGACGGCAGCAACCGGCGCAGCCGGCGGCCGACCGCCGCCGGTCCGGAGCGGGTCAGCGAGGCCGCCATCAGCGAGCCGGCCAGCGCGAACATCACCGACATGGCCGGGAAGACCAGAGTGAGGGTCGCCCAACCGGTGACGTGGTAGACGACCACCCGGACGATCGCCAGGAAACGGAGCAGATCGAGGTACCTGTTGCGCATCAGCCTGCATCTGGGTCGGGGACGCCGGGCGTACCTCCCCTACCCTTCGCGGCCGCGCCGCCAAACGGCGACCACCCCGACGGAACGTGAAACGCGCCATCCGCCCGACCGAAGACGATCAGAGCGCCAAGGCATCCGCCCCCCGGCGGCCGGCCGGTGTGCCCGGCCGGACCGCCGGGTCGCTCAGAAGCCCAGCTTGCGCAGCTGCTTCGGGTCGCGCTGCCAGTCCTTCGCCACCCGTACGTGCAGGTCCAGGTAGACCCGGCTGCCGAGCAGCTCCTCGATCTGCCGCCGGGCGTTGGTGCCGACCTCCTTGAGCCGGCTCGCCTTGTGACCGAGCACGATGGCCTTCTGGCTGGGCCGTTCCACGTACAGGTCGGCGTAGATCTTCATGACCTGACCCTCGGGGACCATCTCCTCGACGATCACCGCGATCGAGTGCGGCAGCTCGTCACGGACCCCCTCCAGGGCGGCCTCCCGGATCAGCTCCGCGACCAGCACCTGCTCCGGATCGTCGGTCAGCATGTCGTCCGGGTAGAGCTGCGGCGACGGCGGCAGGTAGCTGGTCATCACGTCGACCAGTGTGTCCACCTGATGGCCGGAGACCGCGCTCACCGGCACGATCTCGGCGAACTCGCCCATCTCGCTGACCGCGAGCAACTGCTCGGCCAGCCGGCGCTTGTCCACCAGGTCGGTCTTGGTGACCACCGCCAGCACGGTCGCCTTCAGCTCGGCCAACTCGCCGGTGATGAACCGGTCGCCGCGCCCGACCGGCTCGTTCGCCGGAATGCACAGACCGATCACGTCGACCTCGGTCCAGGTCGATCGGACCAGGTCGTTGAGGCGCTCACCGAGCAGCGTACGGGGGCGGTGCAGGCCCGGCGTGTCCACCAGGACCAGCTGCGACTCCGGCCGGTGCAGCACGGCCCGGATGACGTGCCGGGTGGTCTGCGGCTTGTTCGAGGTGATCGCGATCTTGGTGCCGACGATGGCGTTGGTCAGCGTGGACTTGCCGGCGTTGGGCCGGCCGACGAAGCAGCCGAACCCCGCCCGGTACGGGCGCCCGTCCGGATCCTGCACGGGGCTCACCGGGTCACCGTGCCGAGCACGGTGCCGTCCGGCGCCGCCAGGTGGATCGGCGCGTCCACGGCGAGGTCGCGCACCGCGGCGTGCCCGGCGCCGTCCAGCGTCGACGCCTCGGTCACCACCACCGCCGCCTCCAGCCGGCTCGCCCCGGCCGCCACGGCCGAGGCGACCGCCAACTGCAACGCGGTCAGGGTCAGCGAGGGCAGCGCGACGCTGGCCGCCGCGTACGTCCGGCCGTCCTGGTCCCGGACCGCGGCGCCCTCGACGGCGCCGACCCGGCCACGGGCCCCCCGCGCGAGGACGACCAGCTTGCCGTCCTCGGCGCTCAGCGGAGCCGGCGCGGTGGGAGTGGGCCGGGCGGCGGGCGCGGCGGGTGTGTCAGGCATCGGCGGGTTGCCTCTCCTCGTCTTGATGGTGGCCCTGGTCGTCCCCGGGACCGGCGTGCTCGCCGCGCCCCGCGTTGTCCTGCTCGTCGCCCGGCTCCACCTTGCTGACCAGGACGGTGTCGATCCGGTTGCGTCGGCCGGTGGTGCCCTCGGCGACCAGCCGGAGGCCGGCCACCTCGACCTCCGCCCCCGGGATCGGCACCCGCCCGAGCGACTGGGCGAGCAGACCACCGACCGTCTCCACCTCGTCGGTGGGCAGGTCGGTGTGGAACAGCTCGCCCAGATTCTCCACCGGCAGGCGGGCGGTGACCCGGACCGAGGAGTCCGCCAGGCGTTCGACGGGCGGGCGTTCGACATCGTACTCGTCGGTGATCTCGCCGACGATCTCCTCCAGGATGTCCTCGATCGTGACCAGGCCGCCGGTGCCGCCGTACTCGTCGACGACGATGACCAGGTGGTTGCGGGCCGCCTGCATCTCCGACAGCAGGTCGTCGACCGGCTTGGACTCCGGCACGAAGGTCGCCGGTCGCATCAGCTCGGCCACGGGCAACTGCTCGGCCTCCGGGTCGCCGCCCCGGGACCGCCGGATCAAATCCTTGAGGTAGAGCACACCCAGCACGTCGTCGACGCTCTCGCCGATCACCGGGATGCGGGAGAACCCGGAACGCAGGAAGAGCACCAGCGCCTGCGCGAGGGTCTTGCCCTCCTCGATCCACACCATCTCGGTACGCGGCACCATCACCTCCCGGGCGATGGTGTCGCCGAGCGCGAAGACCGAGTGGATCATCTGTCGTTCGCCGTGCTCGACCACGCCGCGCTGCTCGGCCAGGTCGACCAGCTCGCGCAGCTCCACCTGGGTGGCGAACGGCCCCTCCCGGAAGA
>NZ_QGKR01000239.1 GCF_003172955.1 Micromonospora acroterricola
AAGATTGTCCGGCGGCGTCCTACTCTCCCACACCCTCACGAGTGCAGTACCATCGGCGCTGGAGGGCTTAGCTTCCGGGTTCGGAATGTGACCGGGCGTTTCCCCTCCGCCATGACCGCCGTAACTCTATCGACATGTCAAACAACACCACACACTGTGGTCTGTTGTTCGTTTATCGAGAGTTGCACAGTGGACGCGTAGCAGCTTAGTAGTCAAGTCCTCGGCCTATTAGTACCGGTCAACTGAACCCGTCACCGGGCTTACATTTCCGGCCTATCAACCCAGTCGTCTAGCTGGGGGCCTTACCCCACATAGTGGGTGGGATACCTCATCTTGAAGCAGGCTTCCCGCTTAGATGCTTTCAGCGGTTATCCCTTCCGAACGTAGCTAACCAGCCGTGCCCCTGGCGGGACAACTGGCACACCAGAGGTTCGTCCGTCCCGGTCCTCTCGTACTAGGGACAGCCCTTCTCAAGTATCCTACGCGCACGGCGGATAGGGACCGAACTGTCTCACGACGTTCTAAACCCAGCTCGCGTACCGCTTTAATGGGCGAACAGCCCAACCCTTGGGACCTGCTACAGCCCCAGGATGCGACGAGCCGACATCGAGGTGCCAAACCATCCCGTCGATATGGACTCTTGGGGAAGATCAGCCTGTTATCCCCGGGGTACCTTTTATCCGTTGAGCGACACCGCTTCCACTCGCAAGTGCCGGATCACTAGTCCCGACTTTCGTCCCTGCTCGACCTGTCAGTCTCACAGTCAAGCTCCCTTGTGTACTTGCACTCAACACCTGATTGCCAACCAGGCTGAGGGAACCTTTGGGCGCCTCCGTTACCTTTTAGGAGGCAACCGCCCCAGTTAAACTACCCACCAGACACTGTCCCTGAACCGGATAACGGTCCGAAGTTAGATACCCAAATCAACCAGAGTGGTATTTCAAGATTGCCTCCACCCATACTGGCGTATAGGTTTCACCGGCTCCCACCTATCCTACACAAGCTAATTCGAGTACCAATGTCAAGCTATAGTAAAGGTCCCGGGGTCTTTCCGTCCTGCCGCGCGTAACGAGCATCTTTACTCGTACTGCAATTTCGCCGGGCCTGTGGTTGAGACAGTGGGGAAGTCGTTACGCCATTCGTGCAGGTCGGAACTTACCCGACAAGGAATTTCGCTACCTTAGGATGGTTATAGTTACCACCGCCGTTTACTGGCGCTTAAGTTCTCCGCTTCGCCCCGAAGAGCTAACAGGTCCCCTTAACGTTCCAGCACCGGGCAGGCGTCAGTCCATATACATCGAATTACTTCTTCGCATGGACCTGTGTTTTTAGTAAACAGTCGCTTCCCCCTGCTCTCTGCGGCCATACAACGCTCCACCCGCATGGGGCTTCACGTCTCCGGCCCCCCTTCTCCCTAAGTTACGGGGGCAATTTGCCGAGTTCCTTAACCACAGTTCGCCCGATCGCCTCGGTATTCTCTACCTGACCACCTGTGTCGGTTTGGGGTACGGGCCGCTAAGAACTCGCTAGAGGCTTTTCTCGGCAGCATAGGATCACTGACTTCACCTGAATCGGCTCGGCATCACGTCTCAGCCCTCGTGTGTTGCGGATTTGCCTACAACACGGCCTACACGCTTACCCCGGCACAACCACCGGCCGGGCTCAGCTACCTTCCTGCGTCACCCCATCGCTTGACTACTACCCATCAGGTTCCCACGCTCCCCACCCTCAACCCGAAGGTCTTGGATGGTTTGGGTGG
This sequence comes from Micromonospora acroterricola, assembly GCF_003172955.1. Lineage (GTDB taxonomy): Bacteria > Actinomycetota > Actinomycetes > Mycobacteriales > Micromonosporaceae > Micromonospora > Micromonospora acroterricola. Next base: position 1,760 of record NZ_QGKR01000239.1, read on the forward strand.
TTAGCACAACGAGGTTCATCAGGGACGCTCTTTCGCGGGTACGGGAATATCAACCCGTTGTCCATCGACTACGCCTCTCGGCCTCGCCTTAGGTCCCGACTCACCCAGGGCGGATTAGCCTGGCCCTGGAACCCTTGGTCATCCGGCGGAAGGGTTTCTCACCCTTCTTTCGCTACTCATGCCTGCATTCTCACTCGTGCCGCGTCCACAACTGGGTCACCCCGCTGCTTCACTCGCGGCACGACGCTCCCCTACCCATCCACACACCTGCACAAGGAATCAAGTCCAAGCGAGGTTAAAATGTGAATGCCACAGCTTCGGCGGTGTGCTTGAGCCCCGCTACATTGTCGGCGCGGAACCACTTGACCAGTGAGCTATTACGCACTCTTTAAAGGGTGGCTGCTTCTAAGCCAACCTCCTGGTTGTCTATGCGACCCCACATCCTTTTCCACTTAGCACACGCTTAGGGGCCTTAGCTGGTGATCTGGGCTGTTTCCCTCTCGACTACGAAGCTTATCCCCCGCAGTCTCACTGCCGCGCTCTCACTTACCGGCATTCGGAGTTTGGCTGATTTCGGTAAGCTTGTGGGCCCCCTAGACCATCCAGTGCTCTACCTCCGGCAAGAAACACGCGACGCTGCACCTAAATGCATTTCGGGGAGAACCAGCTATCACGGAGTTTGATTGGCCTTTCACCCCTAACCACAGGTCATCCCCCAACTTTTCAACGTTGGTGGGTTCGGCCCTCCACGCGGTCTTACCCGCGCTTCAGCCTGCCCATGGCTAGATCACTCCGCTTCGGGTCTAGGACACGCGACTGAATCGCCCTATTCAGACTCGCTTTCGCTACGGCTCCCCCACACGGGTTAACCTCGCCACATGCCACTAACTCGCAGGCTCATTCTTCAAAAGGCACGCCGTCACCCCGCAAGGCTCCGACGGATTGTAGGCGAACGGTTTCAGGTACTATTTCACTCCCCTCCCGGGGTACTTTTCACCATTCCCTCACGGTACTTGTCCGCTATCGGTCACCAGGAAGTATTTAGGCTTACCAGGTGGTCCTGGCAGATTCACGGCAGATTTCAGGGGTCCGCCGCTACTCGGGAACACCCACAGAAGGTCAGCAACTTTCACCTACCGGACTCTCACCGTCTACGGTCAGCCATTCCAGACTGTTCGACTAGCCACTGACTTTGTAACTTCTCGAACAAGTGTCAGCTTGTTCAGCAGGGTCCCACAACCCCGACCACGCAACCCCTGACAGGTATCACACGCAGCCGGTTTAGCCTCAATCCGCTTTCGCTCGCCACTACTCACGGAATCACTAAATTGTTTTCTCTTCCTACGGGTACTGAGATGTTTCACTTCCCCGCGTTCCCTCCACACACCCTATGTGTTCAGGTGTGGGTGACACCACATGACTGGTGCCAGGTTTCCCCATTCGGACACCCTGGGATCACAGCTTGGTTGACAGCTCCCCCAGGCCTATCGCGGCCTCCCACGTCCTTCATCGGCTCCTGGTGCCAAGGCATTCACCGTTCGCCCTTGACAACTTGACCACAAAGATGCTCGCGTCCACTGTGCAATTCTCAACAAACGACCAACCCACAACCCTCAAGCCCCACACCA
>NZ_QGKR01000037.1 GCF_003172955.1 Micromonospora acroterricola
CCCCGGTCCCGCCCGCTCGTGCGCCCGGCCGCACGGCGCGCCGGGCTGCCCTCGTCGTCGCGGCGCTGCTGGTTGCGGCCGCCGCTGGCGTCAGCACCGGTCTGGCGGTCACCGGCGACGAGCCGACGGGCACCGCCGGCCGGTCGACCACCGCGCCTCCCCCGGACCACCCGCCGGGCGGTGGGGGCCAGGATGGACCGTTCGGTCCCGGTCCCGGTCCCGGTCCCGGCGCTGGTCCCGGCCCCGGTCCCGACCGACCCGGCCCACCTCCGGGCGGGCGCGAGGTGCCTCCGCCACCGTTTCCGTGCGTCCGCCCGCACATCGCCGGTGCTCCGGTGCCGGCCGGGTCGCCGGCTCCCGGCGAGCGGTTCCGCCCACCAGACGGCTGGGTCTGGCACGCGGACACCGCCGGCTTCCGGGTCTCCGTACCGGCTCGCTGGCACTACTCACGGGACGGCTCGGTGGCCTGCTTCCAGGACCCGACGACGGGTCGGACGTTCAGCGTCGCCGAGGGCGGCGCCGCCGATCCGCTGGCCCGACTGCGGGCGGTCCGCGACGCGGCGTCCGGTTACGGCGCGCTCCCGGGCTACGACGAGGTCCGCCTCGCCGCGAGCGACGGCGGTGGGGAGTGGGAGTGCCGGTGGAACGCGCCGTACGGTGCCCGGCTGCACGCCCGACAACAGGTCGTCGGCACGCGCGCCGGGAATGGCCGTTGGATGCTGGGCTGGATCACCGATGACCGGGACTGGGCCGCCGCCGGCGCGGACTGGACGATCATGCGAGACAGCTTCCGATCGCCCCGCTGACCTGCACCGTACGTCGTCCTGCGGACCGCCGTCCGGGGTGGATCGAGGCCGCTCGGTGGATGAGAAAGGCTACCCCGGTGGCTATCGTGTAACCGGGGTGAGCGATGCGGTAGCAGCAGGTGTCGAGTCCGTTCCTCTAGCGCTTTCAGGGCTCTATTTGCTGAGGCGGGTGTGAAGGTTGTGGGTGGCGACGATGACCATGTGCGCGTGACTGAGATTTTGACGTCGCTGCGCGAGCGGCGGTATGGGTTCCGAGTTGCCGCGAACCGTGCCGGCCGCGCGGTCCACGCCGCCATCGATCCGGGCGGTGGGTCGTGAAGACAACCCAGGCGTACCGCTATGCCCTGGACTTGACACTTCGTCAGGAGCGGGTGGTGCTGGGGCACGCGGGAGCGGCGCGCCTGGCGCACAACTGGGCCCTCGATCGCGTGAGAGCGGTGATGGGGCAGCGGGCGGCGGAGCGGTCCTACGGCGTCGCCGAGGAGCATCTGACCCCGGTGCTGCGGTGGTCGTTGCCGGCGCTGCGCAAGGCGTGGAACGCCGCGAAGGATGAGATTGCGCCGTGGTGGCGGGAGTACTCGAAGGAAGCGTTTAACACTGGCCTCGATGCGCTGGCCCGTGGTTTGAAGAACTGGTCGGAGTCGCGCTCAGGCGCGCGCAAGGGGCGGCCGGTCGGCTTCCCTCGGCGCAAGACGCGCCGTCGAAGCACGCCGAGTGTGCGGTTCACCACCGGCGCCATCCACGTCGAGCCGGACCGCAAACACGTCGTGTTGCCGCGCCTGGGCCGATTGAAGCTGCACGAGTCGGCTCGTAAACTCGCCCGCCGGTTGGATGCGGGTACCGCGCGGATCCTGTCGGCGACGGTGCGCTGCGAGGGCGGCCGCTGGCATGTGTCGTTCACCTGCGAGGTTGTGCGGGCTGCGCGCAGCCCGACGCGACCCGGGTCCGTGGTCGGGGTGGACCTCGGCCTGACGCACTTGGCGGTGCTGTCTACCGGCGAGCAGATACCCAACCCCCGCCACCTCATGGCGGCTACCCTGCGGATGCGCCGACTGGCCCGCACGGTGTCCCGCCGCGTTGGCCCGGACCGGCGTGTCGGGCGAGACGCGTCGAAGCGGTGGGAGCGGGCCAGCCAGCGGCTGCGCCGCGCGCACAGGCGGGTGGCGAACCTGCGCCGCGATGGGCTGCACAACCTCACGACCCGCCTCGCCCGCGAGCACGCCACCATCGTGGTCGAGGGTTTAAACGTGATAGGGATGTTGCGTAACCGGCGGCTAGCTCGGTACATCGCCGACGCCGGCTTCGCCGAGCTACGTCGACACCTCCACTACAAGACTGAGTGGAACGGCGGACAGCTAATCGTGGCCGACCGTTGGTTTCCGTCAAGTAAGACCTGCTCGGGCTGCGGCACGGTGAGAACCAAGCTGGCTCTGTCCGAGCGGACCTACACCTGCACCATCTGTGGCCTGACCCTCGACCGGGATCTAAATGCCGCACGTAACCTTGCCGCCCTTGCGCGTGAGGTTATCGACGACCGGAGTGGCCGGGAGTCGCTAAACGGACGCCGAGCCGACCGTAGGACCCCGCCCGCGGGGCTGGTGGCCGTGAAACGTCTACCCGGCGCCGCACCTGCGGATAAGTCCGGGACCGTCTCACCGCAAGGCGGGACTACCGACCGCGCGCTCGCTAGAGCGCGCTGAGTGGTAACGGGAGCGACTGTGCGGCAGTTGCTGATCGCGGGTCGGTACCGGCTGCTCGACCTGGTCGGCACCGGCGGGATGGGCCGCGTGTGGCTGGCCCGCGACGAGATGCTGCACCGCGACGTCGCGGTGAAGGAGGTCGTGCCACCGGCCTGGCTGGCCGAGGCCGACCGGGCGGAGTTGCGGCTGCGGACGCTGCGCGAGGCGCGCACCGCCGCCCGGCTCAACCACCCCAACGTCGTCCGCATCTACGACGTCGTGCACGACCGGGAGAGCCCCTGGATCGTCATGGAGTACGTGCCGTCCCGGTCGGTGCAGCAGATCATCGCCACCGACGGTCCACTCAGCCCGCAGCGCACCGCCCGGATCGGGCTGGCCGTGCTCGCCGCGTTGCGGGCCGCGCACACCGCCGGGGTGCTGCACCGCGACGTGAAACCGCACAACGTGCTGGTCGCCGACGACGGGCGCGTGGTGCTCACCGATTTCGGGCTGGCCACGTTCGACGGTGGCGACGGCGCCATGACCGGGCCGGGCAGCGTGCTGGGCTCGCCGCAGTTCGTCGCCCCGGAACGCGCCCGCGAGGGGGTGTCGAACCCGCGTACCGACCTGTGGTCGCTGGGCGCGACGCTCTACGCGACGGTCGAGGGCCGTTCGCCGTACGCGCGGTCCAGCGCGATGGCGACGCTCAGCGCGCTGGCGACCGAACCGCCGGACCCGATGCGTCGTGCCGGGTCGCTGCGCCCCGTGCTCACCGGCCTGTTGCAGCGCGACCCCTGGCGGCGGTTGACCGCCGCCGAGGCGGAGCCGCTGCTGCGGAGCACGGCGGCGGAGCACGACGAGCCCGCCGAGCCGGCCCGCTCGGCGGCGGTGG
>NZ_QGKR01000357.1 GCF_003172955.1 Micromonospora acroterricola
GCGGCGGGGGCCAGGTCGGGGCGGCGGGCGAGCAGCCAGGCCGCCGATCTGGGTGTCCGGCTTCGGCTGCCCTACCGCCTGACGGCCTACCGCCTGACGGCCTGCCGCCTGACGGCCGCCTGACGGCCTACCGCCTGACGGCCTGCCGCCTGACGGCCGCCTGACGGCCCGCCGCCTGACGGCCCGCCGCCTGACGGCCCGGCGCCTGACGGCCCGGCCGGTGGCCGCGTGCGTCGTGCGTGTCACGAGGCCGAGCGGCCCCGCCCCGGTCGGGGCGGGGCCGCCGTCGGTCACTTGCCGGCCGTACCGCCGGGGCCGTCCTGATCGCCGGGGCCACCGTGACCGCCGGGCCCCCGGTGGCCGCCCGGGCCGGGGAGGACGCCGGCCTCGACGGCCTTGGTGATCGCGTCGGCCTGCTCCTGGGTGAGCTTGCCGTCCTTGACGGCCTGGGCCAGCCGCTCCTTGAGCGCGGCCTGCCGGTCCTCCGTGGACGGCCGCTCCGGCCGGTCGGCACGGTGCTGCTCGCGGACCTTCTCCAGCGCGGCGGTCACCTTGTCGGTGGAGACGCCCAGCTCCTTGGCGAGAGCCTCGGCGAACTCGCCCTGCCGGTCGGCCTTCGTGGCGCCCGAGCTGTCGGCGGTGCTGCTGGCGCTCGGCGTCGGCGTGCCGCCGTCCGCGGCGAACGCCATCGTCGGGGCCGCGACCCCCAGGCCGAGGACGCCGGCGGTGGCCAGGCCGGCCAGCAGGTGCTTCTTGCGGATCGTGCGGGACATGCTCTCCTCCAAGTGCTCGGTGGTGCTGCGATGTCGTCACCGACCGTGACCAACCTGCCTGGGTGGAACCCATGCCGAAGCTGTCCGCCAGCTGGCAATCCGACGGTGGAATCGGACAAACCGGTTGCCTGGGTACGGGCGCTGGATGAGGGTGATTACTCGCCGTGCCCCGCTCGGCGAGCCGTCCGAGGTCGGCCGAGCGGGAACCCACCCGACGGAAGGCAGGAACCGTGACGTCCACCCTCATCCGGGAACTCCGGATCACCGACCCGCAGGCTGGGCCGTACGGCATCGCCACCGGCCCCGACGGGGCGCTCTGGCTGACCCTGGTCCACGCCGGCGAGATCGCCCGGGTCGACGCGGACGGCTCGGTGCGTCGGTGGCCGGCGGGCGGGCCGGGCAGCAGGCCACTGGTCGTCACGCCCGGTCCGGACGGCGCGCTCTGGTTCACCCGCTCCGGTGACGACCGGATCGGCCGGATCGCCACCGACGGCGAGCAGAGCGCGGTGGCCCTGCCGGCCGGCACCGGCCCCTGCGGCATCGTCGCGGGTCCGGACGGCGCCCTCTGGTACGCCGGGATGAGCTCCGACACCGTCGGCCGGGTGAGCACCGACGGCGCGGTCACCGAGGTGCGGCTGCCGGTGTCCGGGGCGTTCGCCTCGATGGTGGCGGCCGGACCGGACGACGCCGTCTGGTGCACGCTCAACCAGGCGAACGCCATCGCCCGGGTCGGAGTGGACGGCGCGGTACGGGTCTACCCGTTGCCCACCGAGGGCGCGGCGCCGGTCGGTATCACGGCGAGCCTGGACTCGTCGCTCTGGTTCGTGGAGATCGCCGCCGGCCAGGTCGGCCGGATCAGCCTCGACGGTCGGATCGAGGAGTACCCGCTGCCGGACCGCGCTGCCCGACCGCACGCCATCGTCGCCGACGCGGCCGGGGGAGCCTGGTTCACCGAGTGGGCCGGCAACCGGATCGGCCACGTCGACCCGACGGGCCGGGTCGACACCTACGAACTGCCCACCCCGCACTCCGAACCGCACGGGATCACGGTCACGCCCGACGGCGCCGTTTACGCCGCCCTGGAAACCGGCCACGTGGCCCACCTGACCCCCTGAACCCGGCCTCCGACCGCCGCAAGATCGTGCCTGATCCTGGACGTAGTGGGGTCGGGCACGTGCCGAGGCCACTACATCCAGGATGTTGCGCGATCATGCCGCTGTGCACCTCGACGCGCCGCAGGGCGTCGTGGTGGTGCCCTGTCGGGCGGGTGGTTCGCGGGGCCACGGGTGCACGTTTGCGGCCTGGCCGTGCTGCTCCTCCCAGGAGGGACGGCGGGGTCAGGCGACGGCGGGCTGGACGGTGAGGGTGGCCGTCCCGGTGTCGAGGGTGGCCTCCGTGCCGACGGGAACGGTGAGCTGGCCGGGGCCGTGGCCGATCGGCAGGCCGCCGAGCACCGGCACGCCGAGGCCGCCGAGGCGTTCGGTGAGCACGTCGATGATCGTGGTGTCCCAGCCGTCGGCGCAGTCGGTGAACTGCCCGACCGCCACGCCGGCCAACCCGTCCAGCGCGCCGGCCCGGCGTAGCTGGGTGAGCATCCGGTCGACCTTGTACGGGGGCTCCTGCACGTCCTCGATCAACAGCACCGCCCCGGTCAGGTCGGGCAGGTCCGGCGTGCCGAGCGACGCGGTGATCATGCAGAGGTTGCCGCCGAGCAGGACGCCGGTGGCCCGACCGGGGACACGTACCGGGAAGGTCTCCTCGTCGGGCACAGCGGTGACCGTCACCGGCTCGGTCGTCATCAGCGCGGCGTGCAGCGACTCGGCCGAGCGCAGCGGGGTGCGCTCGTCCCGCCAGGCCGCCCCGGGACCGTGCACGCCGGCCAGCCGGGCGCCCCGCCACAGCGCGAACTGCAGCGCGGTGATGTCGGAGAAGCCGGCCACCACCTTCGGGTCGCGGCGGACCGCCGCCATGTCGATGGCGTCCACGACGCGCTGGGCGCCGTACCCGCCGCGGGTGCAGATCACCCCGCGCACCTGGGGGTCGGCGAACGCGGCGTTCAGGTCGGCGGTGCGCAGCTCGTCCGTGCCGGCCAGGTAGCCGTGCCGGGCGTACGCGTTCGGCGCCGGCACCGGCCGCAGACCCCAGCCGGTGAGCAGCTCCATGCCGCGGGCCACCCGCTCCGGCGAGGTCGGCCCGGACGGCGACACCAGCAGCACGGTGTCACCCGGGCGCAGCGCGGGCGGGCGGACGACGGTCAGGTTCTCGCTGATCACAACCGCAGAGACTATCGACCCGCCGTCAGGAAGCCCGGCGCACGTCGGCGCGGCAAGGGGCGAGCGGGCCGCGACCGGTCGAGGGCAGCAAGGGCCGCGCCCGGCCGAGGCCAGCACCGGCCGAGGTCAGCACCGGCCGAGGTCAGCACCGGCCGAGGTCAGCTCCGGCCGAGGCAGCACCGGCCGAGGCAGCACCGGCCGAGGCAGCGCGGGCCGAGGCAGCCCGGCCGCGCGGGGCGGGGC
>NZ_QGKR01000062.1 GCF_003172955.1 Micromonospora acroterricola
CCCCGCAACGGCGCCCCCACCCGCGGGGGCGACGGCCGCTTCCGCCCGTCCCGGGCCGAACGCGCCGGCGCCGCCCGCGCCGACACGCTCGCCGACGACCCGGCCGCGGCCTCCTCCGGGCTGGACGAGGTGATCGACCCCACCGTCCCGTCCGCCCCGACCGAGGACCGTCCCGGTGGAACCGGGCCCGTCCCGCCAGCGGACACCGCGCCCGGCGGCGAGGAGGACGAGTCACCGGCCCCCACGCCGCTGCCGGAGGACCGGTTCCTCAACCGGGAACTGTCCTGGCTCGACTTCAACGCCCGGGTGCTCACGCTCGCCGAGGACCAGCGCACCCCACTGCTGGAACGGGCCAAGTTCCTCGCCATCTTCGCCAGCAACCTCGACGAGTTCTACATGGTGCGCATCGCCGGGCTGAAGCGGCGGCTCTCCGCCGGCCTCCCGGTGCGCGGCGGCGACCGGCTGCCCCTGCGTACCCAGCTGGAGCTGATCGCCGAGCGGACCGCCGAGCTGGTCGCCCGGCACGCCGCCTGCTTCGTCGACGACGTGCTACCCAAGCTGGCCGACGAGGGCATCCGCATACTGCGTTGGGGCGAGCTGGGCGACGTCGAGCGGGAGCGGCTGCGCACCTACTTCCGGGAGCACATCTTCCCGGTGCTGACCCCACTCGCCGTGGACCCGGCGCACCCGTTCCCGTACATCTCGGGGCGGTCGCTGAACCTGGCGGTGGCGGTCCGCGACCCGGACGGCGGTTCGGAGCTGTTCGCCCGGGTGAAGGTGCCCAACAACGTTCCCCGCTTCGTCCGGGTCGACCGGGACCAGCCAGGCGTGCGGATGGTGCCCGTGGAGGACCTGATCTCGGTGCACCTGGGGCAGCTGTTCAGCGGCATGCAGGTGGTCGAGTGCCACCTGTTCCGGGTCACCCGCAACGCCGAGGTGGAGGTCGACGAGGACCGCGACGAGGACCTGCTCCAGGCCCTGGAGCGGGAGCTGGCCCGGCGCCGGTTCGGCCCGCCGGTCCGGCTGGAGGTGGCCGCGTCGATCTCCGATCACATGCTGGACCTGCTCGTCCGGGAACTGGACATGGACGACCAGGACGTGCTGCGGGTGCCCGGGCTGCTGGACCTCTCCGCGCTGTGGCAGGTCTACGGCGAGGCGGACCGGCCGGACCTCAAGGACCCGCCGTTCGTGCCGGCCACCCACCCCCGGCTCGCCGAGGGCGAGGTGCCGCGCAGCGTCTTCGCCACCCTGCGCGACGGGGACATCCTGGTGCACCACCCGTACCACTCGTTCGCGACCAGCGTGCAGCGCTTCATCGAGCAGGCCGCCGCCGACCCCGACGTGCTCGCCATCAAGCAGACCCTCTACCGCACCAGCGGCGACTCGCCGATCGTCGACGCGCTGGTCGACGCGGCCGCCGCCGGGAAGCAGGTGGTGGTGCTGGTGGAGGTGAAGGCCCGCTTCGATGAGGTGGCCAACATCGGCTGGGCCCGCACCCTGGAACGCGCCGGGTGCCACGTGGTGTACGGCCTGGTCGGCCTGAAGACGCACTGCAAGACCGCGCTGGTGGTCCGGCAGGAGGGCAACCAGATCCGCCGGTACTGCCACATCGGCACCGGCAACTACCACCCCAAGACCGCGCGGCTGTACGAGGACTTCGGCATGCTCACCGCGGACCCGGAGATCGGCGCTGACCTCACCGACCTGTTCAATGTGCTCACCGGCTACAGCCGGCAGACCGCGTACCGGCGGCTGCTGGTCGCCCCGCAGGGCATCCGCAGCGGCCTGATCGAGCGGATCGAGCGGGAGATCTCGCACGTCCGCCTCGGCATGCCCGGCCTGGTCCAGTTCAAGGTCAACTCGCTGGTGGACGAGGGGGTGACCGACGCGCTGTACCGGGCCTCGCAGGCGGGCGTACACGTCGACCTGCTCATCCGGGGCATGTGCACGCTGCGCCCGGGGGTGCCGGGGCTGTCGGAGAACATCCGCGTCCGCTCGATCCTCGGCCGGTTCCTGGAACACTCCCGGATCTTCCGGTTCGGCAACAACGGTGACGCCGAGTTCTGGATGGGCTCGGCCGACCTGATGCACCGCAACCTGGACCGGCGGGTGGAGGCGCTCGTGCAGGTCAGCGACCCGGTGGCGCGGGCCGAGCTGGACCAGGTGCTCAACCTGGCGATGAGCCCCGACGTGGACGCGTTCGAGTTGTCCGGCGACGGCTGCTGGACCCGCCGCACCGGCGGCGGCGAGGCGGCCCCGGAGCATCTCCAGGAACTGCTGCTGCGCCGCGTCGGTGGCACCGCCGGCTGACCGGGTCGCGGCATAGGCTGATCTGATGGTGGAGGAGGAGCAGAAGCATGAGGTGGACGACGCCTACGTGCTGCCGGACCTGTCCGCCACGGCGCCGGCCGGTGGCCGGGTCCGCGCGCTGCCACCGGTGACCCTGGTCGCCCGCTACCTCGACACGGTCGACCTGCGGCTGGCCCGGGCCGGCGCCTCACTCCGCCACCGCCGCGGCGACGAGCTGCCGTGGACGGTGAAGCTGCCCACGTCGACGCCCGGCGTCCGGCACGAGATCTCCCGCCCGGGGCCGGTCGGGCAGCCGCCGCCCGAGCTGGTGGAGCTGGTCACCGTCCTGCACCGGGGCGCGCCGCTGGCACCGGTGACGGTGGTACGGACCGTCCGGCACGCACACGAGGTGTGCGACGCGGCGGGAGCGGTGCTCGCCGAGGTGGTCGACGACCGGGTGACCGTTCTCGACGACAGCGGCGCCACCACCGGCGCCTTCCGGGAGCTGGAGGTGGAGCTCAAGGCCGGCGACCGGCCGTTGCTGGACCGGATCGGCGCGGTGCTGCGGGAGGCCGGCGCACGGGACGGATCCTTCACGCCCAAGCACGTGCGGGCGCTGGGCACGGCGGCCCGGGCCGAGCCGGAGCTGGTCGCGCCGGCCGGGCTGCCGGCCGACCCGAGCGCGGGCGACGTGGTCACCGAGGCGGTCCGCAGGGAGGTACGCCGGCTGCTGGCGCACGACCCGCTGGTGCGGCTGCGTGCCCCGAGCGGGGGCGGGAAGAGCGCCGTCCACCAGATGCGGGTGGCCTGCCGGCGGCTCCGCAGCGACCTGCGCACCTTCGCGCCGCTGGTCCGCAGGACCTGGTCCCGCCCGCTGCGCGCCGAGCTGCGCTGGCTGGCCGGGGTGCTCGGCGCGGCCCGCGACGCCGAGGTGCTGCGCGACCGGCTGCGGCGCACCGCCGCCGCCGACCCGCTCAGCCCGCTCGACGC
>NZ_QGKR01000202.1 GCF_003172955.1 Micromonospora acroterricola
CGTACCACCCGGGGCGTGCCCAGGTCGGCGGCCGCCGGCCGCCGACCTGGGCACGCCCCGGGTGGTACGAGCGCCGGCGCCGGACGACGAGCCCACGCAGCCCCTGCCACCCCGCCGGCCGGACCCGCTGGCCGAGGCGGCCACCACTGCCTTCCGGTCTCCCGGACGGGCCACCGGTGAGCCACCGCTGACCCGGGCCGGGGCGCCCGATCCGTCGGCGGAGGAGACCCAGGCGATCCCGCGCGGCCGGCCGGGCGAGCCGGGCCGGTTCGAGCCGGCGGAGGAACTGCCCGCGTCCATCGCGGAACCGGTCTCCGGGCCGCCGGCGCCGCGCCGAGGCTTCACGCCCATCGTCATCGAGGGCACCATCATCGAGTCCCGCGACCTCACCGACCCGGCCGAGGCGAGCAGCACGGCCGGGCGTCCGATCCCGGAGCCCGCCGCCCCGCCGTCGTTCGGTGACCCGTCTCCGGGCCCGCGTCCGTTCGGCCCACGCCCGTACGGTCCGCCGCCGTCCGATCCGGGCCCGTTCGGTCCGTCGTCAACCGGCCCGAGCTCGTTCGGCCCGTCTGACCCGGGTCCGTTCAGCCCGTCGTTCGGCCCGGCGTCGTCGGATCCGGGTCCGTTCGGTCCCGGCTCCGGCGGTCCGACGGGCGCCGGCCCGGGCAGCCTGCACGCCGACGACCTGGTCGATGACCGTCCGGAGGGTGCCGACCGCGCCGACCTCGGTGGATCGCCGGTCGGCGTGAACGGCACGGACCGGGTGGGCGGTGCCGTCGGCGGGGAGCCGGTCGGCGTGAACGGCACGGACCGGGCGGGCAGTGTCGGCGGAGACGTACCGGGCGGCTCGGGCCTCGGCGGGCAACGGCCGCAACCGTGGACGGCGGGCGGCGCGGCGGCGGCTCGGCCCGATGCGGACGGCCAGCGCGCGGTCCCGGAAGGCGACGGGCAGCACGGGCCGGCCGACGGCCCGCCACCGGTCGACTTCGTGCCCGCCAACACCGTCGAGGAGGACCTGCTCGGCGCGGCCGGCGCCGGCAGCACCGACACCTTCCTGTCCACCCTGCTGCTGGCCCGTGTGCTGCTGCCGGCCGCCCCGGACTCGTTGCGGGGCAGCCGGCCGGGTGACCCGGGCTTCGTCTGGCGTACGGAGCAGCTGGACGGCGAGACGTACGTGGTGGTCTACACCTCGCCCGAGCGCCTCGCCGACCACGCCGAGGGCGACGTCGACACGGTCAGGGTGAAGTTCGCCCAACTCATCCGGCGCTGGCCGGACGAGGACTGGTCGTTCGCCGTCAACCCGGGCACACCGGTCGGCGCGAAGCTGCCCGGCGAGCAGATCGTCGCGCTGGCCAACTGGGCGGCCGAGGTGGGGCTCGGCGACGACCTGGAGGTCGACCCGGAGGAGCCGCCGGTCGCGGCGGAGCCCGCCGCCCGTCCCCGGTACGCCCCGGCGGCGGTCGACCCGGCCCGACCGACCGTGATGCAGAAGGCGATCGCGCCCAGCCAGCTCGCCTACTACCTGGACCGGGGGTACGACCGCGTCTCCGGGTTCGTGCACCGGGCCGGTGAGCTGGCACACCTGACCACGCCGGCCCAGTTGCACGACGCGCTCGGCCTCAGCTACCCGGGCTCGCCGTTCACCCGCGACGCCGAGGAGATCTACGTGCTGCGCTGGCCGGCGCACCGGCCGAGCCTCTACCGGATCCCGTACGGGGGTCAGAACGAGCCGGCGATGCGGGCGATGGAGGGCTGGGTCATCGAGCGTCCGCCGTTCCGGGGCAACGGCTTCGCCCCGGGGGAGAGCAGCGACGTGGTGGCGGAGTTCAAGGTGGACAGCGCGCGGCTGCCGTACGGCGCGCAGCTCTGGCGGATCGGCGCGGACGGCACCGAGCGGGTGATCGCGGTGCTCGACACGGACGCGCTGCTGTGGCGACGGGTCGGTGAGGCGTGATGCGGGACGGTTACGTGGCCCGTTGGCAGGGCCGGGAATACCAGGCCAGCCCGGACGGCGATGACATCCGGCTGTACCAGCCGGAGCCGGGTGAGGGCTTCGAGGAGGTCCGCGCCGGCCGGTACGTGCGGGTGCTGCCGGCGAGCGAGGTCGAGGACCTGGCGTACGTGCGGACCACCTGCACCTGGCAGGGGCAGCCGTTCATCGTGCTGGGCGAGCACGACGCGTGGCTGCGTGTGGAGTACACGGGCGGCCGCTGGCCGGTGGCCCAGGCGATGCGGCTGGAGGTCTTCGACTTCGGCGTCTACCAGGGTTGGGCGCCGGCCGCCGAGGTCACCGACCTGCGGGAGCAGCGGGTCTGACCGGTCAGGACTTCGCCCAGCGGAGGATCTCGCCGAGCACCAGTTCCGGCGCCTCCAGGTGCGGGAAGTGCCCCACTCCGTCGAGCAGCCGCCACTCGTACGGGGCCACGACGTAGCGGCCGGAGCCCAGGGCGGTACGCGGCAGGGCGGCGACGTCCAGCGCGCCGTGCAGCTGGAGGGTCGGCGTGACCAGCGGCTTCTGCATCAGGCGGACGAACCGGTAGCCGTGCAGCCGCAGCACCGAGCGGAACGCCCACCGGTACCCCTCCAGCGCGCAGAACGCCGCCTGCGGGATGCGCATCGCCTCTCGGCACCGCTCGGCGTACTCCTCGAACTCCGGCCCGCCGACCCAGCGCGGCCCGCCCCAGCGGCGCAGGATCTCCGACACGGCCGTCGCCCCGTCCCGGGTCAGCACGTGCTCGTAGCGGGGGAGCTGGAACTTCAGCGCCGGGGTGGAGGCGGCGAACTGCCCGCGTGGGTCGGCGAAGATGGCGGCGCGCAACCGCAGTGGGTGCGGCGCTCCCAGCACCACCAGCCGGCGGACCAGCGACGGGTGGAACGAGGCCACCGTCCAGGCGACCATGCCGCCGACGCCGCTGCCGACCAGGGTCGCCGACCGCTCGCCGAGCGCGCGGATCAGTCCGGCGATGTCGGCGGCGAGGGTGTAGCCGTCGTACCCCCGGGGTGGTTTGTCGCTGGCGCCGTAGCCGCGCAGGTCGACGGCGACCGCGCGGAAGCCGGCGTCGGCGACCGCCGGCAGCATCTGGTGCCAGGCCCACCAGTGCTCGGGAAAGCCGTGCAGGAAGAGCACCATCGGCCCGGTGCCGGCCTCGACCACGTGGAACCGGGTGCCGTTGGCCCCGACGAAGCGGTGCGTCCACGGCCCCTCGGTGAGGACGCAGGACTCGTCGACGGCCCCGCCGCGCTGGTCGGTCATGGCAGACAGCCTAGGACCCGGTCGTCCCCGCCGGCCCTGGTGGTCGTCTTGAACAGGGGGAAGCCCGGGTTGTCCCCTACCGACACGGGGGTCCGGGCCGGCGGTGTGGACCGCCGACCCGGAGCCGTGGATCGGGCCTAGCGCAGGTAGGTGCTGAACACCCGGTTCGCCACCGCGTCACCGGTGGTCAACCCGGCGTCGGCGTCCCACTGGTAGTGCACGCCGAGGTAGACCCGGCTGCGCGCGTTCTCGGTCGCTGCCGCGCTGAAACTGCTGAACGAACGGGTGACGCCCGCCGCGTTCGGGTCCTCGGTGGTCGCCGCGAAACTGATCGCGTCCGTGCCGTAGTACCGCTTCATGACGCCCGCCCACGCGCCGGCGAAGGTGGCGTGTCCGGAGACGTACGCGGGGAACGGCGGGGAGAACCGGACGCCGTTGCGGTCGACGGAGAGCGGCCGCCAGGCGGAGTTGGGCATGGTGGCGGAGTTGCCGTCGTCCTGGGGCTCTGCGATGGCCGTCTCGGGTCGCCACAGGTCGATGCTGGTGTTGAACTTGGCGTCCCAGGCGGCGATGCTGGCGTCGGCCATGGCCATCGCGACGAGTGCGAAGAGTCGCGGGGTGTCGGTGGCCCGCTGGCTCGCCACGATCTGGGTGTGCTCGAAGAGCTGCCCCGGGGGTTTGTAGGTGCCGCTGACGTCGTTCGCCCAGAAGAAGGCGAGCTGGGTCTGGTCGTCGTTGCGGTCGGTCTTCGGCGCGGTGGCCGATCCCAGCCGCTTCACGTCGTTGACCTGGGCCGCGTACGCGCTGCTGCTGAGCATCGCCGACACGGTGCTGAAGCCGCCGGGCAGCGACGGGCGGAACTGGGATCCGGAGGTGAGCGCGAAGGGCTTCACGTTGCCCCAGTTGGGGCCGACGGCGGCGCCGGACCCGGTCGGTCGCCACTGTCCGGCGGTGTTGCTGGCGGTGTAGCCGGCGTTGTTGGCGGAGCCGTCGTTCGCCCGGGCGTTGATGATGTTCCGGGCGGCCGTCTCGCCGATGCTCCTGCTCCAGCCCTCCGGCCCTGGTTCGCCGAGGGGCGGATCAGCCTGCCGGGCGGCGTTGAACCTGGTGGTGAAGTAGTCGCTCTGGGTGGGGAAGACCGCCCGGAGGACGTCGTAGGCGGCGACGTCGAGGTTCATGTCCCGGTCGTAGCTGTAGTTGGGAATCGGGGACACCCTCGCGAGGTAGGGCGTTCCGGTGCCCATGGAGACCGAGGTGTCGTACATCGCCAGGTGCATCATCGCGCCGGCTCGGGACAACGTGGTGGGCGGGCCGTTGCTGGTACGGAAGGCGTCCAGCAGCACGTCGTTCCAGTAGATGACGTGGTCGAAGTCGGGGGGAATGGCGCTGGCGGGCGTGGGCGTGACGACCCCGCCGCCGACGACAACCGCAGCGAGCACCGCGAAGGCGCGCCCCAGCTTCACTCTCTTGTTCAATGTGGTCCCTCTCCCCGTACGTGGGCCGTAGGGTTTCTATCGGCCTGCGTCGATCATCTGGGCGGGCCCGATCACGGAGAAGGGCGAAGCGGTAGCGTTCCGCAAGTTGCAAGGTCAGATCCAGCCGCGGCGGGCGGCGGCGATGCCGAGGGTCATCCGGTTCGAGGCGCCGAGTCGCTCGGCCAGCAACTCGAAATGCCGCCGCACCCACCGTGGGCTGCGCCCCAGGCTGCGCGCGATGGCCTCGTCCTTGGCGCCGTGCGCCGCCAGCCGGAGGATCTGGAGCTGCACGTTCGACGGCGCCTCCCCGGCCGCCGTCGAGCCGGCTGCCAGGGGCTGTGCCTGCCGCCAGAGGCTGTCGAAGTAGTGGGTGGCCAACTGGACCAGCGTCGGTGCGCGCAGCACCCAGCCCGTCGACCGCGCGGCGCTGGTGGGCGCGATCACGGCCATCCTCTCGCAGACCACCATCGAGGTGGGGGCGGCGGCGACCACCCGGATCTCGCCACCGGGCCGGGCGGTGTCGTCGGCTCGGCCGAGACCACCGGGCAGTTCGAGGAGCCGCCGGTCGAGGATCGTCCGGTGCCGTCGGCCCGTGGTCGGCTCCGGGCCCGCGCTTGCCGGATCCGGCGGCATCCCGTGCAGCATCCGGCAGTCGTCCGGCGCCTCCGCGGTCAACCGGCCGGCGAGCCGGGTGAACTCCGTCCAGTCCCGGACGACGTCGTCCGGCCCGTGGGCGGCCGGGCTCTGATGCTCCTCCAGTCGCTCCAACTGGGCGTACTGGTCGATCAGTCGATGTTGCGCACGGACCAGTTCCCGCTGACCCGCGGCGAGCAGTAGTCGCAGCTCCATGGCCGACACCGCGGCGGTGTCGAGAGGAGACGAGTACACCCCCCAGAGCGGGTCCGTGCCGCTGCCGTCGGTCTCCGACCAGATTCCACCTGACAAGCCTGACCACCCCCGTGGACGTTGCCGAGGCGGCGGCCGGCGGGCCAGTCTGCGGTGCGGTCGGCGCAGGGCGTCGGTCCGCCTTCGACATCGACGATCGTGGCTGGGCTGCCACTCCCTCGTCAAGAGGCCGTACCGCCGTTGACTCACCGGGCCCGAATGTGCATGGCGTGTCCGGCCCGATACCGACGGTCAGGGTTCGAGTGGTCGAGTCAGCGCGTGACGATGCTCGCGGGAGTGCCCGGACCGCAGTCGATCCGGACCGATCGAGCGCTGATCCGCAGAGTGACGAAGCTTCCCTCGGCGAGGTCGCCAGCGCCGGCGCCGTACAGGGCGTACTCGACGCCGTCCTCCGAGACGAGGCCGTAGCAGGGGCCGGAACCGCCACGGGTGACGTGGCCGGCGATCATGTCGGTGGGCAGCCGGTCGGTCGGCTCCGTCGGCTTCGGCGGCTTCGGCGGGGTGCCGATGGACGGCGGGTCGGTGCGCGACAGGGGCGGCGGGACGGTGCGCCCGGGCGGCGGCACCGGCGACGCCGGGACCGCCGGCGTGACCTCGCCAGGGGCGCTCGGGGCGCCGCTGGCCGACGTGGCGGCGCTGGTCGGGGCGTCGCTGGCCGAGGTCGCGGCGCTCGGGTTGCCCTGTCCCGCTCCGGCGCAGGCGGTCAGGGGCAGCAGGAGGAGAGCGGCGAGGCCGGCCGCCGGCAGGGTGGCTCGTGACGGAAGGGGCACGGTGGTGGGACGTTCCGGCAGGTCACCTGGTTCCCGGCGCCGGCCCCGCAAAGGGCGACGCCCGGGCAGGTGACCTGCCCGGGCGTCGCTGGGTGGTGCGGGATCAGTTGAAGCGGACCTTCATCGAGGTGCCGTCCTGCTCCAGAACCTTGATCTTGACACCGGCTGCGGGGAGCTTGACGCCGTGGTTCGGCAGCTCCTCGAAGAAGTACTTCTTGGTGTCGTCGAACAGCGGCTCCGCGGCCTGGCCACGGATGTACTGCGGCTGGCTGTTGAGGTGCAGCGTGAACGAGTCGGCCTTCTTGAGGCTGAACGGTGCGTCGTACACCTGGACCCGTGCCCGCCACGGCGCGCCGGTCAGGTTGTAGATCGGGCGCGGGTGCGCGTCGATGTACAGGTTGCGGCCCTCACCCGGGTGACCACCCGGGTTGGTGGCCGACGCGGGAGCGGTGTTGTTGTCGTTCCAGCGGGTGTTCCAGTACGAGATGAGCAGGCCCTCCTGGTACGCGTAGTGGTCCACGTAGTCGGGACGGGTGTTCGCGTAGCCGAAGAAGTACGGGCCGGTCTTCAGGTACTTGTCGTACGAGACGTACGAGCGGTTGCCCGCGATGTAGTAGTTGTCGAACATGCGGGTGTACGTCGCGCCGACGACCTCCCAGCCGTCCAGCGCCCAACCGGCGTCCGTCTCGGCACCGTCGCTGAGCACCGTCTGGCCGTCGGCCGTCACGGTGATCGCGTCGCCGAAGAAGCCGCCCTCGGAGACGCCACCGTCGGTGACGTAGTGCAGGCGGACCTGAGCGACCTTGCCCGCGAGCGAGGTGAGCGGGATGTTGATGTCCGCCCATGCGCCGTTGCTGCTGCCGTCGAGGGCCGGCCGGCCCGCGCCGTCGACGCCGATCGACTCACCGTTGACGGTGCCGTCCAGGTCGGTCCAGGTCTGCCCACCGTCGGTGGAACCCTCGAAGTAGAGGTAGTCGTACCCCTCCTCGATGGCGAACTTGCCCTTGAGGGACATCGCGGCAGAAGACTTGCCGGTGAGGTCGAACGTCCTCGTCATGGTCTGGTTGAGGTCGTCGTCGTTACCGGAGAAGTACTGCTTGGAACCAGCGAACGGTGCGCCGTAGTTGAAGGTGTACTCCCGCTGGGGCAGCACCACCACGGCGGCCTGCGCCTTGGCCGAGTTGTACTCCTGCGGCCCGAGGTCCAGCGTGCGCTTCTGCCCCGCCACGATCACCTCGTAGTCGAGCCAGCCGAGCTGGAGCTTGTTCCACGCACCCAGGTCGCCACCACGGTCGCCGATGCCGGCGTCGTTCTTGGCGCCGAGCCGGCTCTGGGCCATCAGGGTCCAGTGCTCGTTGTTGTTGTCGGCCGGTCCGTAGTCGTCCGGCAGGCCCAGGTCGTGGCCGTACTCGTGGTAGAAGACGCTGCGGCCGCCGTTTTCCGGCTGGATCGTGTAGTCGCGGATCCAGACGCCGGTGTTGCCGATCTGGGTGCCACCGATCGGGAGGTTCGGCGGGCCCACGGGCGAGCTGTTGAAGGCCGACCAGCGGTGGCTCCAGATGGCGTCCTCACCCTGGTGCGGGTCACCGTCGGCCTGGTCGCCGCCGGAGTGGACGATCTGGAAGTGGTCGATGTAGCCGTCCGACTCGTTGAAGTCGCCGTCACCGTCGAAGTCGAACCGGTCCCACTGGTCGTAGGACCGCATCTCCTCGGCGATCTGCGCGTCCGTCCGGCCCTTGGCCTTCTGGTCGGCGACCCACTGGGTGGCGGCGTCGCGGATCAGGTCCCAGGTGTTCGAGCAGACGTTGTCGCCGCAGACGGCGGGGTCGCCGGTCTTGTCGTTGTCGGCCTTCGGGTCGTCGGAGCGACCGTAGCGGGCCTCGTTGTACGGCACCTTCACCCAGTCGGTGACCATGCCGTTGACCGTGTAGCGGCCGGAGGACTGGGCCTCGTAGTACTGCTTGAGCGACTCGTCGCCCGGGTTGGTGCCGAAGTACAGCTGGCGGAAGTGCTCCGGGCTGAAGTCCGGCTGCCAGATGGTGGAGTTGTCCACGGCCCGGTTGGGCTGCGGAATCTGGTTGTGCAGCGGCCCCTCGAAGGTCGTCGGCCCGGCGATGTCCGGGTTCATGTCCTTGTCCGGGTAGGACGGGTGCCGCTGGTCGCCGAACTCGGCGAGGATCACGAAGATCTTGTCGGTGCGCTCACGCTGAAGCTCGACGTACTGGTCCTTGGACTTCTGAGCGCCGGCGAAGGTGCGGGCGCTGGTGCCCGTCCCGTTCGTCTCGCCGACCTTGACGACCGTGCTGCCGTTGCGCTGGATGGGCTTGCTCCGCCCGCTCAGCACGTCGCTGAGACCCTGCTGACGCAGTTCGCGACGCTTGTCCTCGAGCTTGTCGGGGAGTTCGTCCTGCAGGGACTGCGGTTCGGCGGCGGACGGAGCTGCTGCCGGCAGTTTGGGCTGAGGCGCCGCCGAGGCGGACGGGCCGAAAGCCAGGCCTGTCGCCGTCAGTGAGAGCCCGAGCAGACCCACTGCGACTTTGCGCACGTGGTACCTCCGGTGTGAGGGAACCGGCCCAACGGGGGTACAGGCCGGTGACAGATCGATCCCACTAGTGGGACCAATGGTGAACATAGACACTGCTGGGACGGGTGGGAAGATGTGCGCGTCGATTTGTTGCAAGATTTTGTTGGGAACGCTTTTCACCGTCACACCCCGGGGCTTCATCTGCGGCGGTGGCCAGGCTGGATCGGCCAACAGCGTTTTGCAGTGACATATTTCGATCGGTGCGATCGGGTGTACGACAGTGGGGCCGGTGGCGTCTCCGCCACCGGCCCCACCGGCACCACTGTCGTCAGTTACCTATTCGCACGACCACTTCGCGAGGTCAGTTCCTCGCCGGCGTGACGTACACGGCCGCGGACGAGTTGTCCCGAGCGGTCCGCTTGATCGTCAGCGAGACACCGTAGTTGACGCCCTGGTCACCGGGGTTGCCGGTGCCCAGCACGATCGCACCGCCGCCCAGCGTGACGCCGTAGAACTCCGGCGCCGGGCTGCCGTCCGGGTGGGTGACCCGGGTGGTGTACGGCGCGTTGTTCCGCGACGGGAGCACCACCGAGGCGTCGTTGTCCCGGGCGTACGCCGCGCCGTCGCGCATCTCGATACCCGGGTACCAGGTCTTGGCGTCGGTGAAGCTCTTCACCGCCGGCTGGGACCGGAACTTGGTGCAGTACTCGCTGTACGGCTCGTCCGCCGCCTCCAGGCACTCCGTGAAGGGGTACGTCGGCTTCAGCGAGAACGCCGCGTTCGCCGACTGCGGACGGCTGGGCAGGTTGTCCGTCACCGACGGGTCCTTCACGGCCGCCTCACCCGTGCGACGGTACGGGTCGAAGTGCGAGTCGACAATGAGCAACCCGCCCTTCGCGCCGTAGCTGGGCAGCGCGGTCATCTGCCCGGTGACGTGGTTGACGTCGCCGAGCGCGGTGTCCCGATACCACACCAGCATGCCGGGAGCGTTGTACGAGATCCGGTCGACCTTCCACGCGTCGTGGGAGTAGATCGTGTCGTACGCGTACTTCAGGCCCTTGTCGAAGCCGTCGAAGTTGCGCCACTCAGCCAGGTAGTAGTGGGCGTGCAGCTCGGTGCCGCTGCTGACCTTCCAGCCCGCGCCCGTGGTGTCGACGAAGGTGCCGCCGGTGGCCGTCCAGCCGTTGTCGCCACCCTCGACGTCATCGCTCCAGGTGGTGGCGCCGCCGCCGGTGACCGAGAAGTCGTCGGCGAACCAGTTGCGCTCCTCGAACGCCTCGTCGGTGGCGAGCCGCAGCCGCACCTGGACCGTCGTCCCGGCGTACGTCGACAGGTCGACGTAGTCGTGCCGCCAGCCGTCGGTGCTGCCGGTCAGGCCGTACTTCTTGCCCCCGAAGTCGTTCATGCGGCCGTTCGGGTCCGGGTAGCCGTCGGGCGTGGTGACCACGTTGCCGGCCTCGTCGTACACCTTCGCCTCGGTCCAGGACGTCCCGCCGTTCGTCGAGATCTCGACGAAGCCGTAGTCCCAGTCCTCCTCGATGACGTAGTTGTTCCACATCCAGAACTTCGCGTCCGCGGCCGCCGGCACGTCGACCGAGCGGCTCAGCTTGACGTCGGCCCACTCCTGGTCGTTGCTGCTGTGCCACATCTTCGTGCCGCTGTGCGGCGTGGCCAGCGTGGTGACCTTGTCCGGCAGGTCGATCTTGATGCCGTCCTCGGAGTCGATCGGCGTACGCGAGGTCTGCCCGAGCTTCACCTCGCGCGGGTTCGACCCGGGGCGGATGGTCAGCGGGTCGGCCCAGCCGAGCACCCACTTGTCCCAGATGCCCATGTGCGTCGGCAGCGCCTGGAAGATCTCACCCGAGTGCGAGCCCGAGGCCATCAGGTCCCAGAAGTCCACGTCGGAGTCGGCGTTGCCGGAGGTGTCGTAGAGGTCCGGCAGGCCCAGGTCGTGACCGAACTCGTGGGCGAAGACGCCGACGCCGGCGTCCTCCGGCTGCACGATGTAGTTCGACACCTGGAGGTTGGTGCCCGGGATGCTGTAGCCGCCGGCGACCGTCGAGGAGTGCGCCCAGACGGCGTACACACCCTCGGCGCCGCCGCCACGGGACTTGCCCTGCCCGGCGTGCACCAGCACGAGGTGGTCGATCACGCCGTCCGGCTCGAAGACGTTGCCGTCCCCGTCCCGGTCGGCCTGGTCCTCGATGTCGTAGTCGGCCCAGGGGAAGTTCGGGTCCGTCGCGGCGAGCGAGTCGATCGCGTCGGTCGCCAGCCGGCCCGCGCCGGCCGGGTTGTCCGGGTGACCGTTCATCGACTGCTCACGGCCGGGAACCCAGTTGCCGTTCTCGTCCTGGAAGCAGCGGTTGGCGGCGTACCAGCCCTCCGAGTGCGGCACGGAGACCCACGGGCTGGCCTGCCCGGCGACCGTGTACGCGTTCTTGGACATCTCCAGGTACATGTTGTGCATGGTGCGACCGGAGAGGTCGATGCCCTTCTTGCCGTCCGGGCCCCGCAGGTCCTTGCGGACCCGCTCGGTGATGCCCTTCTTGCTGTAGAGCATCTTGTCGTAGTGGGCCGGCGAGAAGTCCGGAACCCACATCGAGTTGTTGTCCTCGTGCGGCAGGGTCGCCGGGTTGACGATGTTGTTGTGCTTCGGGCCGTTCTGCACGGTGCCGGGAACGCAGGTGCGGTCCTCGAACACCGTCTTCGGGACCATCACGCCGGTGAAGTCGTCGTTCGCCTGGTCGTTGAACTCCACCAGCAGCGTCAGCAGCTTCGCCGTCTGGGTCGTCGGCGCCTGCTTGATCTTCCGGGGGCTCTTGCCAGTCTTGATCGACTGGGCTTCGACCTTGGCGAGCTGCCGGGCGGTCACCGGGTTGCCCCGCGCGTGCTTCTGGTCGAAGGCGCGCGCGCTGTCGACGGCCGGGGTGTAGACGCCAGCCTTGCCCTTGACCTCGCGGCCGGAGGTGTCCGGCTGGACCTCGGGCTCCGCGTAGTTGATGTAGTGCTCGTCGGCCCCGATCACCGCCGGTGGGGTGGTGAACGACGACTGGGCTGCCGCGCTGCCGGTCACGGTCAGTGACGTGGCCGCGAGGGCGATGACGGGCAGCGCGACGAGTATTCGTCGTCGCGACCCGGACTGCGGTTTGTGGTTCATGCCGCTCCATTTCTCGGGCATGGGGAGGAGGAGGTTGGGCGCGCCCGACCATCGATGTGATGTCCGTCGAACTGTTCCAACCTGCGTGAACCTAAATCACAACCGGCCGAAAGGACAGGGGCACCCCGCCGCGTGTGTCCGTTCAGCTTCTCCCGGCTCATCCGACCGACCGATGTGACAGCGGTGGGGCAGTGTGGGCCGTACCCGTAAGAAACGCCGGAGGGTGGCGGTCCGCGCGGACCGCCACCCTCCGATGTGTACGTCTGCCGTCAGTCCTCGTCGGACTTCGCGCCGCTCATCCCCGAGGAGATCAACTCCATCACGGACGAGTCCTGCAGGGTGGTCACGTCGCCGAGCGACCGGTTCTCCGCCACGTCGCGCAGCAGCCGGCGCATGATCTTGCCCGAGCGGGTCTTCGGCAGTTCAGCCACCAGCATGATCTGCCGCGGCTTGGCGATCGGGCCGAGCGTCTTCGACACGTGGTTGCGCAGGTCGGCGATGAGCTGCTTGCCCGCCTCGCCGGCGATGTCGGTGGTGCCGCGCGGAATGGCGAAGGCCACGATCGCCTGACCGGTGGTCGGGTCGGTCGCGCCCACCACCGCCGCCTCGGCCACCGACGGGTGCGACACCAGAGCCGACTCCACCTCCGTGGTGGAGATGTTGTGCCCGGACACCAGCATCACGTCGTCGACCCGGCCGAGCAGCCAGATGTGCCCGTCGTCGTCCTTCTTCGCCCCGTCGCCGGCGAAGTACATGCCCTCGAACCGGCTCCAGTAGGTCTCCAGGAACCGGTTGTCGTCACCCCAGATCGTGCGCAGCATCGACGGCCACGGCTCGCGCAGCACCAGATAGCCGCCGCCGCCGTTCGGCACCGACTGGCCCTGGTCGTCCACCACGTCGGCCACGATGCCCGGCAGCGGCGTCATCGCCGAGCCCGGCTTGGCCGCGGTCACCCCGGGCAGCGGGGAGATCATGATGGCGCCCGTCTCGGTCTGCCACCAGGTGTCCACGACCGGCAGCTCACCTCGGCCGATGTGCTCCCTGTACCACATCCAGGCCTCCGGGTTGATCGGCTCGCCGACGCTGCCCAGCAGCCGCAGTGAGGACAGGTCGAAGCCGGCCGGGATGTCGTCGCCCCACTTCATCATCGTCCGGATGAGGGTGGGGGCGGTGTAGAGGATGCTCACGCCGTACCTGTCGACGATCTCCCAGAACCGGCCCTTGTTCGGGGTGTCCGGGGTGCCCTCGTACATCACCTGGGTGGCGCCGTTCGAGAGCGGCCCGTACACGATGTAGGAGTGGCCGGTCACCCAGCCGATGTCGGCGGTGCACCAGTAGACGTCCGTCTCCGGCTTCAGGTCGAAGACCGCGTGCGTCGTGTACGACGTCTGCGTGAGGTAGCCGCCGGTGGTGTGCAGGATGCCCTTCGGCCGTGCCGTCGTGCCGCTCGTGTACAGGATGAACAGCGGGTGCTCGGCGTCGAACGGCTGCGCGGTGTGCTCGGCCGAGGCGGTCTCCACCGTCTCGTGCCACCAGAGGTCCTTCGCCGACCAGGCCACGTCCTCGCCGGTGCGGCGGACCACCAGCACGTGCTCCACGGACGGGCAGCTCGCCACCGCCTCGTCCACCGTCGGCTTCAGCGCCGACGGCTTGCCCCGCCGGTAGCCACCGTCCGCGGTGATCACCACCTTGGCGCTGGCGTCCTGGATGCGGTTGCTCAGCGAGTCGGCGGAGAAGCCACCGAAGACCACGCTGTGCGCGGCGCCGATCCGGGCGCAGGCCAGCATCGCGACCGCCGCCTCCGGGATCATCGGCAGGTAGATGGCCACCCGGTCACCGGCGGTCACGCCCAGCTCGGTCAGCGCGTTCGCCGCCCGGCAGGTCAGCTCGTGCAGGTCGGCGTACGTGATGGTCCGGGTGTCGCCCGGCTCGCCCTCCCAGTGGATGGCCACCTTGTCGCCCCGGCCCGCCTCGACGTGCCGGTCCAGGCAGTTGTACGCCACGTTGAGCTGCCCACCGACGAACCACTTCGCGAACGGCGGGTTCGACCAGTCGAGCACCTCGTCCCACTTCTTCGACCAGGCCAGGCGGTCCGCCTGCTTCGCCCAGAAGGCGAGCCGGTCGGCGCTCGCCTCGGCGTACGCGTCGACGGTGACGTTGGCGTGCGCGGCGAGTTCGGCCGGCGGGGGGAACTGGCGCGTCTCGTTCAGCAGATTGGCCAATGCCTCGCTCATGCCGTGACTCCTCGTCCTCGGGTGACCTGCGTCTCGCTGGGCACGAGGGTAGTCGTGGGGTTCCCGGCCGGCGAGAGCTGCCCGGTCCGTCGCGCCCAGCGGCCCCCGTCGCGCGCCCGACGGCCGTCCCAGCCCGGCCGCGGTCTCTCCCGCGCAGCTCGATCACCACGAGTTCCGGGACGTCGCGGTATCCGGGCGGGTGGGACGCCCGGTATCAGCGACCTCGTGTTGACCATGCCCCGTGGACCGGCTCGCCGCGCCCCGGGGCGCGGTCGGTGGCCGGGGTCGCGTTACGGCCGGGTGCGACCCGACAGGCATGGCCGGGTCGCTAGCGTGGCGGGGTGACCACCGACCCGCTCGCCCCGCTGCTCGCGCTCGCCGACATCGCCCCCGCCGTCGAGGGGGCCCGCGAGCGGTTCGACCAGGCACTCGGGCACCGCGCGCTCCGCCGGCACGGCGGCCAGGTCGCGGCCGAGGTCAGCCTCCGGTCCGCCGTGGCGAGCGCCGCCCTGGAGGGGGCCGACCACGAGCGCGACGCGGTCCGCGCCGGCACCGTCACCGACCCCGTGCTCCAGGGGGCGCTGCGGGTCGCCGGGGCACTGCCCGGCCTCAGCGAACTCTGGCCGAAGGCGCCCCGACAGGCCCTCGCGAAGCTGCACGTGCTCGCCGCCAGGGACATGGTCGCGGAGGCCGAGCTGGGTCGCCCGGTGGCCGACCCCGTCGTCGCCGCCCGACTCGACGGGCTCGCCGGGCTGGTCGCCGGAGGCACGAAGGTGTCCCCGCTGGTGCTCGCCGCCGTCGTCCACGGGGAACTGCTCAACCTGCGCCCGTTCGCCGGGCCGTCCGGCGTGGTGGCCCGGGGCGCCGCGCGCCTGGTGCTGCTCGCCAGCGGCCTCGACCCGCGCGGCCTGCTCGCCGTCGACGTCGGCCACCGCGAGAGGGAACCGGAGTACGTCGGCTCGGCCGGAGCCTTCGCCACCGGCACCCCGGACGGACTGCGCTCCTGGCTGCGCCACTACATGTCGGCCGTCGAGGTCGGCGCCGACCAGCTCACCCTCATCGGCGACGAGATCCTCGCCGCCGCCTGAAGGCAGCTCAGTCTCGCCGTACCGCCCGGTTCACCTTGGCCTGGAGGGCCCGACGGGCGATCGGCCCCAGGTCGTCGACGATCTCCAACAGCAACGCGAGCTGGTCGAGGGCGGCCATCGCCCGGTCGGCGCCGTCCCGGTCCACCCCGTCGTAGAGCTCCAGCCCGATGAACGCGGCCGAGACCGCCCGGGCCAGCCCGGGAACGTCGGCGACCTCGATGAACGGCGAACCCGCAAGCAGCCGCCGCAACACCCCGTCGATCTCGTCCACCCAGAGCTGAAGGGCGGCCGCCGTGGGGGGCGCCAGCCGCTCGTCGGCCTGCGCGCCGGCCAGCATCTGGGCCAGGAAGGAGACGTTGCCGAGCTGGCGTTCCTCCTCGTGCAGCGCCCGTCCGACGGAGAGCAGCTCGCGCAGCGACCCGACCGAGGCCAGCGGCGCCGACCAGCGCGCTACCCGCTCGGCCGTGCTGGTCCGGCAGGCCGCCGTCAGCAGCTCGTCGACGCTGCCGTAGTGGTAGAAGACCAGCGCCTGGTTCACCCCGGCGGAGGCGGCGATGGTGCGGGCGGAGACGCCGGCGATGCCGTGCTCGCGGATGGCGGCGATGGCGCCGTCAAGGAGACGCTGCTTGGTGTCGGACATGCTTCTCCTCGCGAGCCGGCCGGGTGCGGCGCTGCGATCATCGCATCGGTGACCAGTTGGGCGAGCCGGGTGACCCCGGGCAGCCGCAGCGTCCAGCCGAGCATCGCCCAACCGAGGTGGACGTGGTCGAGTGCGCGGGCGACGGCGGCCACCCCCCGTTCCGTGTGACCGTCGCCGCCCACGTACTCCGCCCGCCACAGCACCCGTTCGTGCTCCCGGGCCGGCCGGATTCGCAGCCCGACCGGGTGCCGCCGGGCCAGCAGCCGCCAGGTCGCCGCGCAGGGCCCGCAGTCGTCGTCCAGCCAGAGAACCGCGGCCGGGCCGGCGGAGTACGGCCGCCAACGCGGCCACCAGTCGCGTACCTGTCGCCGGTAC
The DNA here is from genome assembly GCF_003172955.1 of Micromonospora acroterricola. GTDB lineage: Bacteria > Actinomycetota > Actinomycetes > Mycobacteriales > Micromonosporaceae > Micromonospora > Micromonospora acroterricola. The sequence continues at coordinate 16,423 of NZ_QGKR01000202.1, forward strand.
GACCTCCAGGAGTCGCCGTGGCGTGCGCGCAGGTCGTGTTCCTCGTGCGGCCCGGCCACCGCCGCCCCGAAGGCGACCGCCGACACCGCCGCCAGGATCAGGGCGCCACTGCGGGTGGCGGCGGCGGCGAGCAGCAGCAACGACACTGTGCCGAGCTGCATCGGGTTGGCCACATAGGCGAACGGGCCCGTGGTGACCAGCCGGCGAGGCGGGTCCCACGGGTACGGGGTGCCGCCGCCCCGAACTGCGAACTCGGCGACCGCGGCCAGCGCCGGGGCCGCCGCCAGCAGGGCGAGCTGCGCCACCACCAGCGCGCCCGTGCTGCCGAGGCCGGTCAGAGTGGCCCAGGATCCGTCGCCGACCTCGAAGGCCAGGGTGGGCACGAACCAGAGCACCAGGGCGGCAAAGACGGCCACCTGGAGGAGTGTCCGCGCGCGGAGGTGCCGGCGGTCCGCGCAGAACCGGCCGAGCAGTTGCGCGGGCAGTGCCACTGTCAGCAGCCCGACCGCTTCGCCGACCAGCCAGTGTGGACCGAGGCGAACCAGCGGGTGCAGCGCCGGCATCGCCACGGCGTCCACCCAGAGCAGCAGGCCCATCGCCACCGGCAGCGGCAGCACCCGGCGCAGCAGCACCGGCAGCGGGCCCCACAGGGCCGCCCATCCGATCCACAGGTCGACGGGCATCCCCCGGTACGCCCCGATGACTGGCGCGAAGGCATACCAGCCGGTCAGTCGAGCCACCTCGTGCAGGGCGGCGATGCCGACCCCTGCCGCCACAAAGGTCAGCAGCGCCGCTGCTCGCACGGTCCGTGCCCGCTCTCGCCCGCCCACGACCAGCACGGCGAGCAACGGCAGCGCCAGGCTCAGCCAGCGGGACGCGATCACGGCAGCGCCAGCATGTCGAGCAGGTGTCCCACCCCGGCCCCGAGCAGCACCTGCTGCAGGGGACCGAAGTACCAGGACGGATCGAGACCGCGTCGGTAGTCCACGACGATCCGGACCTCGGTGTGTCCCGGGTCGATCGCCCGCCAGCTCAGTTCCGCGTGCTCCCACGTGAACCAGCGCGCGGTGATCGAGGTGTCCTCGACGAAGTCGAAGCGGACGCGCTCCGGCTCGACGCTCTCCACCTGCGCGAGCAGGTGGCCGCCCGGGCCGTGCGCGCTGCCGTGGTAGCCGAACATCCACCGGTCGCCGGGGGCGAGCCCGTCGCCACTGACCTGTCCCGGGGTGGGAACGCCCAGCAGCCGTAGCGGCACCGACCGGACCGGGGTGGGCCGTGGACCGGCGGCGAGGCGTCCGGCCACCAGGTCGACCGGGAGCGCGACGACCCGGGCCACCTCCACCGTCTGCTCGGGGTCGATCCGGGGCGCGACGCCGCTGCCCTCCAGGCCGGGCAGGAGCAGCAGCGGCACGGTCGCCAGCGCGTACACCCGGTTGGCGTCCTGTAGCGCGCGGATCAGCGCGGTGGTGCCGTGGGCGACGGCGTACACGAGCGGGGCGGCGAGGATGACGCAGACCGCGCCCTCGTGCAACACCACTGACGCCAGCAGCAGGGCCATCGTGGTGATGACGAAGACCCTGCCGTGCGCCGTCCGGCTCGGTGTGAGCGCGAGGGCCGCCGCCAGCAGCACCGGAAGCGCCACGAAGAACAGGGCGCTGTCGGTACGGCCCCCGAGGACCGCGGCGACGAACACCAGTGCTCCGCTGAGCAGGATCAATCCGGCCAGGATCCAGTTGGCCGCCGTCCGCTGTGGGCGTGCGTCATCCTCGAGAGCCATGCCACCTCCCCGTTTTGAGCGGTCGCTCAAGCGGAGACTACGGGCTTTTGAGCGTTCGCTCAATAGTGCTGTCGAAGGCACGAAAGCCGCGATGACGGGGCGGCGTCCACCGTTCGGCGAGCGAGTGCTTGAGTGGGTGTGTGCCGTGAATGTGGTGCGCGGCCGGGCTAGGTCAGGCGGTGGCCGCCGCGCGGGTACGGCGGTGCCGGCCGTACCAGGCGATGCCGATGGCCACGCCCACCCCGACACCCAGCGCCGCCGCGGCCACCGGGACGGCGGGCCGCTCCCGCAGCCGACGGCCCAGCGGGATCGGGTGCCGGAACTCCAGCACCGGCCAGGCGTTCTCCGAGGCCAGCTTGCGCAGCTGCCGGTCCGGGTTGACCACGCTCGGATGGCCGACGCACTCCAGCAGGGGCCGGTCGCTGTACGAGTCGGAGTAGGCGTACGAGTCGGCCAGGTCGTAGCCCCGGGCGGTGGCCAGCTCGCTGACCGCCTCGACCTTGCTCGGGCCGGCCGCGTAGAACTCGACCTCGCCGCTGTACCGGCCGTCCTGCACCGTCATGCGGGTCGCGATCACGTCGGTCACCCCGAGCAGCTCGCCGATCGGGCGGACCATCTCCTCCCCGGAGGCGGAGACCAGCACCACGTCCCGGCCGGCCGCCTGGTGCTCCACGATCAGCGCGGCGGCTTCGGCGTACACGTAGGGGTTGATCAGCTCGTGGAGCGTCTCCGCGACGATCTGGCGGACCTGCTCCACCTGCCAGCCCTTGCAGAGCGCGGCCAGGTAGTCCCGTGTTCGAGCCATGGTCTGCTCGTCGGTGCCGCCCAGCCGGAACATCAGCTGCGCGTACGCCGACTTGACCACGTCACGCCGGGTGATCAGCCCGTCCCGGTAGAACGGCCGACCGAACGCCAGGGCGCTCGACTTGGCGATGACGGTCTTGTCCAGATCGAAGAAAGCGGCACTTCGGCCCACGGCGCGAAAGTCTAGCCGGATGGTCTATCGTCGGCGGGTGCCCGGGGTCAGGCCACCCCTCGGACCTGCGGGCCGGCACCACCACCTCCGCTCGGCGTGACCGCGCTCACACTCTGCGAGGAGATTTTCGCAGTGAGTGGAGTCGACACCACTCGACGTGACGGTCCCGCTCAGGCAGACTTGTTCGCACGACGAGCTTTCATATCTCCGACAACAGACAGACCCTCGGCGGTTGCACCCCCCGTGACCGCTGAGTGGTTCGGCTCGACCCCCCCGGAGCCGAACCTTTCGACGACCCCCGTCTCCCCCCGACGGGGGTCGTCCCTTTCTGCTGGAAACGCTCCATCGTTGGTCACAGGTCGTCCTCGTTCTCCTCCAGGTTGCTCCTGGCAGCCGGTAGAAGGGCCGCCACAGCGACTTCGACCGACCGTCCTGCGTAATCCTCGGACCGCTCGCGACACAAGTCAGGGTGAGAGTCGCCGAGGCAGTGGGGGTTCGGGTGGGTCCACCGGAGAGACGCGACGAGGCCGGAAGGGCGTCGCGGTCACCTTCGACGACCGCCCGCACGACGCGCAGTCTCTGCTGATCTTCGACCCGAAGACGGGTGGACTGCTCGCCCACGAGCGGCTGACGCTCGCGCCCGTCCGGATCAGCTCGTACAAGGTGATCATCGCTACCGCCTGGACCAACCGACTCGGCTGACCCGAGGGCAGCGGGGCCGCTCCCTCGGGAGCGGCCCCGCTTGGCGTTTCATCGAGGCGGCGGAGCACCGGTCGGACAGGCCGCGCGCGTAGCAGATCAACTGCCTCGCCGGGCGTTGTCCACAGCCCGCGTGGTTGTCCACAGGCAGCGTGGTCGGGGCGGTTTTCGGGGCGGATCCCGAGCAGGGTCGGCGGCATATCCGAGCTCGACCGCTGGAGGCCGCGATGCCACCCCGTACCTCCGTTCCGCCAATCCGCAGGCGACCGCTGGTCGTCACAGGCGACGACGATCTGCTCGACGACCTGCTCCGGCTCGCCGCCGCCGGCGGGACCGAGGTGGAGCTCGCCACCGACCCGGCCGCCGCGCGTACGCGTTGGCTTCCCGCCCCGTTGGTGCTGCTCGGCGCCGACCAGGCGCAGCCGTGTCTGCGGGCCCGGCTGCCGCACCGACCGCGGCTGGTGCTGGTCGGCCGGACCGACCAGCTCGACCCCGGCTGGCAGATCGCCGAGCTGGTCGGCGCCGAGCACGTCGCCACGCTGCCCGCGGCGGAGCCGTGGCTGGTGGACCAGTTCGCCGAGCAGGGCCAGGACCGTCCGGGCGGTGCCGGCGCCCGGATCGTCGCGCTGCTCGGTGGTCGCGGCGGCGCCGGGGCGAGTGTGCTGGCCGGCGGGCTCGCCGTCACCGCTGCTCGGGCACGGCTGCGTACCCTGCTCGTCGACGCCGACCCGCTCGGCGGTGGCCTCGACCTCGTGCTGGGCTGGGAGCAGCTGGAAGGGCTGCGCTGGCCGTCGCTCACCGGTGCCGACGGGCGGGTGGACGCCCCGGCACTGGTCCAGGCCCTGCCCAGCCGGGGCGACCTGGTGGTGCTCTCCTGGGATCGCGGCGATCTGCTGGCGCTGCCCGCGGCGGCCATGGCGGCGACCGTCGACGCCGCCCGCCGCGGCCGGGACTTCGTGGTCGTCGACCTGCCTCGGCAGTTGGACGACGCCGCCGTCATCGCGTTGCAGGCGGCCGATCAGGCGTTCGTCGTCGTTCCGGCCGAGCTGCGGGCCACCGCGGCCGCCGCGCGGGTGGTCGCTGCCGCGGCCCCGCACTGCGCCGCGCTCTCGGTGGTGGTGCGCGGGCCCGCCCCGGGCCATTTGCGCGCGACGGAGGTGGCACGGGCACTGGGGCTGCCCCTCGCCGGCACGCTGCGTCCCGAGCCGGGGCTCTGCCGCGGCCTGGAACGCGGTGAGGCTCCGGCCGCCGCCGGCAAGGGCCCGCTGGCCGCCCTCTGCCAGCGGATCGTCACCGACCTCACCGGTCTGCCGGCGACGGGTGCGGCATGACCGGCCGACCGGAGGACGGCACTCTCGCCGCCCGGGTGCGACAGCGGATCGCCGCCGCCACCACCCCCGTCACCCCGGCGGCGATCGTCTCCGCGGTACGGGCCGAGCCCACCGCCGCCGTGCTCGGTGACACCGCCGTGCTGCGGATCGCCGACCGCGTGCACGACGACCTCGTCGGCGCGGGGCCGTTGGCGCCGCTGCTGGCCGACCCGGAGGTGACCGACGTCCTGGTCAACGGCACCCGGGTCTGGGTCGACCGAGGAGCGGGACTGCACCAGGTCGCGGTGCCGGTGGGCGCGGTCGAGGACGTCCGCCGGTTGGCGCAGCGACTGATCGCCAGCGCCGGGCGGCGGCTCGACGACGGCTCCCCGTACGCGGACGCCCGGCTCCCCGACGGCACCCGACTGCATGCGGTTCTGCCACCGGTGGCGACCGAGGGCCCCTACCTGTCCCTGCGGACCTTCCGGCACCGCCCGTTCACCCTCGACGAGCTGGTGCACCAGGGGACCGTGCCGCGACCGGTGGCGCCACTGCTCGCCGCCGTCGTGGCGGCCCGGCTGGCGTACCTGGTCACCGGCGGGACCGGGTCCGGCAAGACAACCTTGCTCAACACGCTGCTCGGGTTGGTGCCGGCCACCGAGCGGATCGTGCTGGTGGAGGACGCGGCCGAGCTGCGCCCGGGGCACCCGCACGTGGTGGGACTCCAGGTGCGTACCGCCAATGTGGAGGGTACGGGTGTGGTCAGCCTCGGCGACCTGGTCCGGCAGGCGCTGCGAATGCGCCCGGACCGGCTGGTGGTCGGGGAGTGCCGGGGCGGTGAGGTGGTCGACCTGCTCGCCGCGCTGAACACCGGCCACGACGGGGGCGCGGGCACGCTGCACGCCAACACCCCCTCCGACGTACCCGCCCGGCTCGAGGCGCTCGGCATGCTGGGCGGGCTGCCCCGCGCCGCGCTGCACGCCCAGGTGGTCGCCGCGTTGCAGGTGCTGTTCCAGGTACGACGCGGCGACCGGGGGCGTGTCCTGGAGTCGATCTGCCTGCTGCTGCCGGAGGGACCCGACCGGGTGCTCTCCGTGGTGCCCGCCTGGATCCGTGGCCGAGGGCTCGGGCTGGCCGCCCGTACGCTCGGGGCGCTGTTGCGGGACCGTGGCGTGGCGGCACCGCCGATTCTCAGCGAGCCGTGGCCCGGATCGGCGGGTCCGGCATGAGCGGCGGGACGCTGCTGGTTGCAGCGCTGCTGCTGGCGGCCGCGACCCTGGTGGCCTGGCCGGTGCAGACCATCCGGGCTCGCCGCCGTCGGGTGCTGATGCCAGCGGGCAGTCGGGATGCCGGTGCCGATCCGGACGACGCGCTGGTGGACTGGGTCAGGGACCTCGGTCGTGAGCTGGACGGCCCGGTCGACGGGGCCGGCAGTCCGTCCTCCTCGGGCCACCAGCCGCCCGCGCCCCCGGGCTATGGCGGGCGGACGCGCGTCAGGTGGTCCACCAGGGACGTCAGCGCCGGTCCGCCCTGGCCCAGATCGGGGGGCGGCTCGGTGGGCTCCACGCGACCCGCGGGTGCGGCACGTCCGCCTGCTCGGCGCGACCCCCGCGGTCCGGCCGGTACCACCCGGCCAGTGGCGGTAGCCGCGGACGTCGAACGTCACGCTGTCCCGTCCGCCTCCGCAACAGTGATCGAAGCGGACGTGCTGGCTCGGGACGCTGCGGCGTCCACCGTGGCGACGGTCGACGGTCGCGAGGATGTGGACAGCGGTGGAAACCAAGCTGTCGGCCCGATGACGACCGCGGACGCGCCTGGTGGGGAGCGAGGCATCTCGGCGCGCGCTCGGCGAACGCCGGCACGCTTGCTGGTGCTGGTCGGCCTGCTGGGTGGCGGCGTCGGTGCCGCGCTCGCCGGCCCGGTGGCCGCGACCGCGGTGGCCGGTTACGGCACATTGACCGTGCGCGCTCTGCTGCGCCGGCAGGCGAACCGGCACGCCGAGCGGATCCGGCGGCGCGCGTTGGACCAGCTCTGCGGTCTCGCGGCGGACCTCCGGGCGGGGCTGCCCGTCCCGCCGGCCGTCGAGATCGTCACCGCCGGTGGGCGGGACGGTTCTGACCGGCTGGGCCAGCTGACCTCGGCCGCGGTGCGGCTCGCGGACCGGACCGGCGCGCCGCTGGCGGAGCTCGTCGAACGCATCGAGGCGGACGCCCGGGCGACCGACCGGGGCCTGGCCGCCGCCGAGGCGCAGGCGGCCGGCGCTCGGGCCACGGCCTGGCTGTTGGCGGCCCTGCCGATCGGCGGTATCGGGCTCGGTTACGGGATCGGCGTGGATCCCGTGGCGGTGCTCCTGCACAGCACGGTCGGCGGGGTCTGCGCGGTTCTCGCGGTCGTCCTGCAGGTCATCGGCCTGTTGTGGGCTGAGCGGCTGGGCGCGACGCCGGGGCGGACCGCCTGATGTCCGGGACGGTGGCGGACTCCCGAGGGAGGGCGCGGACCGGCTCGTCGATCAGCGCGCGAGCGAGCGCAGCGGGCGGCCGGCGACGGCCCGACGCGATCCGGCTTGCCGCCGGTATGGGCGGGCTCGCCGTGGCCGTGGTCGTCGGAGGCTGGTTCGGGCTGCTTGGCGCGGTGCCGACCGCGTTCCTGCTGGACCTGCTGCTGAGGCGGATCGAGTCGCCGGCCGTGCGCAGGCGCCGGCTTCGGGAGGCCGCGGACCTGCCGCTCGCCGCCGACCTGCTGGCCGCGGCCATGCGGGCCGGCGCGCCGGTGGACCGCTCGGTGCTGGCTGTGGCCGACGCGTTGGACGGCCCGCTCGCTGACCGGCTCGCCCGGGTCGGCCGCACCCTCCTGCTCGGCGGTGACCCGACCGAGGCGTGGTCCGCGCTGGACGGGGTGCCGGGCGCGGAACGGTTGACCGCCGCCGCGTTCCGCTCGGCCAACAGCGGCGCCGCCCTCGCTGGGGCGCTGACCCGGCTCGCCGACGACCTGCGCGCCGACCGGGCCACCGCCGCCGAAGCGTCGGCCCGCCGGGCTGGCGTGCTCATCGTCCTGCCGCTGGGGCTCTGCTTCCTGCCGGCGTTCATTCTCGCCGGCCTGGTGCCGGTGATCGTCGCCGTCCTCGGCGACGTGCTCTGACCCATCGAGAAGGGACCAGAAATGCGCAAACTCATCGCCCGCCTGCACGGCGACGACGGGATGAACACCGCCGAGTACGCCGTCGGCACTCTCGCCGCCGTTGCCTTCGCGGGGATCCTGCTGAAGGTGTTGACCTCCGGCAACGTCCAGTCGGCGCTGACCGCCGTCATCGACCGGGCGCTCAAGTGATCGGGCGCCGGCAGGCCGGCCGTGGTCGGCGGTTCGGCGCCGCAGGGTGGGCAGCCGGCGGCGGACGGAGATCCCGCCTCGTCGCCTGGGTGACCGGTGGGGACCGGGGTTCCTTCACCGCCGAACTGGCGGCCGGCCTGCCGGCGCTTCTCCTGCTCCTGCTCGCCGGCCTGACCGCGGTCAACGCCGTCAGCACGCGGGCGAGTTGCCTGCATGCGGCCCGGGAGGCGGCGCTGGCCGCCGCCCGGGGCTCGGACGGCAACGCCGACGGTCGGCCCACCCCGCCACCGGGGGCGGAGATGTCGGTGACGATCGAGGGCGACCGGGCGCAGGCGACGGTACGGGCACCCGTGCGCGCGCTGGGCGGTCGGCTCCCGCGGCTCACCGTGGTCGCCACCGCCGTCGCGGCCATGGAACCGGGGGCCACGGAGGAGAACCGGTGAACGGAGAGCGGCCCGCTGCCGCACGGCCCCACGCTGAACGACCGGGCGCCGAGCGACTCGGCACCGAGCGATGTGGCGCCGAGCGACTCGGCACCGAGCGATGTGGCGCCAAGCGACTCGGTGCTGAGCCACCGGATCCTGAGCGTGGTGGAGCGACTGTCCTGCTGCTCGCGCTGGGGTTGGTCTTTGTGTTGGCGGGGACGTTCGGTGCCGCCGTCGCCGCAGCCGGAATGGCGGCTCAACGGGCGGCGGTGGCGGCCGACCTGGGTGCGCTGGCCGGGGCGGCCAGGGCGTTCGACGGCGACGGGGTGGCCTGCGCGTCCGCTGCCGACATCGCCGGTCGCAACGGTGGCCGTCTGGTCGACTGCCGTCTCGACGGGCTGGACGTGCTGGTGACCGTGGAGGTGGTGATCACTCCTCTGCCCGGCCTGACCCGGGTCACGTCGTCGACGGCCCGCGCCGGCCCGGTGCGCGGCTGAACGCCGCTCGGCCCGCAACACCTAGGCGGGGACATCGGGAGCCGCGCTGCCGATCGGTCATCGTCATGACCTGGTGGTATTGGACGCGTAGGTCAGGTTCCGCACCGGGCGAGGGTCGGGCCGGGTGCGGTCCGACGGGAGCTGTGGAGCTGAATCGCTGACGACATCAGTCCCGATGCGTTTGCGACATCAGCTCCAAAGGGTCCGCCGACTGGGTCCTCGGCGGAGCAGCCGCACTGACCGAGTCGGCAGCGGGGCGGGCCCGCAGTGGATCCAGCCACCAGCGGGAGCCGGTCCGGAGGAAATCCGGCGTGCGGCCGGATCCAGGCTGCCGGGAGCCTGCTGGCCGGGACGTGGGCCGACGGGCCCGTGTCCCGGCCAGCGGCCGACGGCGTGGGTGGCCGGGGCGGCCGGGTGCGTCAGCGGGCCTGGAGCGCGTCGAGGGCGACGGCCATCGCGATGACCAGGCGCCGGTCGATCTGCGGGTTGTGCACCTCGACGACGTACTTGTCGCGCAGGCCCCACTTCTTCACCACCGAGAAGACCGGCTGACCGCCGGCGGTGAAGTCGAAGTGGTACGGCAGCCAGGACAGCGAGTCGACGAACCGGCGTAGCAGCGCCACCGGCATGCTGCGCTCCTGGCCCGTGACCTGCGGCAGGCCGGCCTGCTCGACGTGCCAGGTGGAGCGGAGCAGCGACTGGGCGAAGTCCTTGCGGAACAGGCCGATCGGGTTGCCGGCCGCGTCGGTCACGTCGTACGTGGCGCCCAGGTCGATGCGCTGGCGGGCCTTGAAGCCGAGCAGGGGCTGCTGCTTGGAGTCGTCGGTGTAGATCGTCACCTGCTCCTTGAAGGCGAGCCGCTTCTGCTGTGCGAAGGCCAGCAGCTCACCCTCCGTGCCGTCCGCCGCGACCGCCCGCACCTCGTACTGGTTGACCATCATTCGCAACCGCTGCCGGATGTGGAACTGCCGCAGGGTCTGCAAGTTGTCGAGCTGCATGGAATCTCCTCAGGGGGTTGGTGCGCCGGAGTCTCGCACAGCCCGGCAACCACCGTCGGCCCGCGCCCCGGGCGCTCCCACCTGTGCTCGGTCCACCCGGTGCGGTCGATCGCGGCGGAGGTCAGCGGCCGTCGACGGTGACGCGCAGCGCCCAGCCGTTGAGGACCTGGTGGATGTCCCGCAGCCGTTCGTTGATCTGCTCCAGCCGTTCGGCCTGGGCCAGGGCGGCCAGCGCCGATCCGAGCGCGATCTGCTGATCGAGGGTGAGTCTTTCCTGGTCGATGGTGTAGAGCAGGTCGACGGTCTCGGCGATGGTGTCGGCCACGGCTCCTCCTTGGGCACGGGGGTGAACGAAAGGCAGACATCGATGGAAGCGCTCCCATCATTGTGCCCCGCGCGGCGCGGAATCATGCAAGGCGGCTCAGGCGGGCAGGTTCGCCAGCACCACGTCGAGCACCCGGATCGCGTCCGGCTTGGAGAGCGGGTTGTTGCCATTGCCGCACTTCGGTGACTGCACGCAGGACGGGCAGCCCGTCTCGCAGCCGCACTCCGCGATCGCGTCCCGGGTGGCTCGCAGCCACGCCGACGCCGTGCCGTACGCCCGCTCGGCGAAGCCGGCGCCGCCCGGGTGCCCGTCGTAGACGAAGACGGTCGGCGCCTCCGTGTCCGGGTGCAGCGCGGTGGAGAGCCCGCCGATGTCCCACCGGTCGCAGGTGGCCATCAGCGGCAGCAGACCGATCGCGGCGTGTTCGGCGGCGTGCAGCGCGCCCGGCACGTCGGCCGGCTGGACCCCCGCAAGAGTCAGCGACCGCGGCGACAGGGTGAACCAGACCGCCACCGTGCGCAGCTCGCGGGTGGGCAGGTCCAGCGGACGGGTGTCGATCACCTCGCCGGTGGCGATGCGGCGGCGCTGGTACGACACCACCTGGCTGGTCACGTCCACCTCGCCGAGGAACATGCCGACCGGCCCGGCGTCCACGTACGAGCGCACCGACACCACGGACAGGTCGGTGACGTCCCGGGCGTGGGTGGACCAGTCCGGCTCCTCCACGTGCACCAGCGCGCAGCCGTCGGCGAGATCGAGCTCGTCCACCACGTACGACACGCCCTGGTGCAGGTAGACCGCGCCGGGGTGGAGCAGGAAGTGTGAGGAGCCGCCGTCGACCGTGCCGAGCAGCCGGCCGGTGGCCGACTCCACCACGCAGACCGGGGCGCCGCCCTCACCGCGCAGATCGACCTCGGGCCGCTCCCGGTGCCGCCAGTACCAGCCGGTGGGCCGCTGCCGCAGCGCCCCGGCGGCGACCAGCTCGTCGATCGCCTCCTTGGCGCCGTCGCCGAAGAGCGCCAGGTCGGCCGGGGTGAGCGGGGCCTCGGCCGCGGCGCAGGCGAGTTGCGGGGCCAGCACGTACGGGTTGGCCGGGTCGAGGACGGTCGCCTCCACCGGTGCCCCGAAGATCGCCTCCGGGTGGTGCACCAGATAGGTGTCCAGCGGGTCGTCCCGGGCCACCAGCACGGCGAGGGCCTCCTGCCCGGAGCGCCCGGCACGACCCGCCTGCTGCCAGAGGGAGGCGCGGGTGCCCGGGTATCCGCAGATCAGCACCGCGTCCAGCCCGATCAGGTCCACGCCCAGCTCCAGCGCGTTGGTGGAGGCCAGGCCGAGCAGGTCGCCGTGCAGCAACGCCCGCTCCAACTCACGGCGCTCCTCGCGCAGGTAGCCGCCCCGGTAGGCGGCCACCCGCTTGCCGAGCCCCGGCACCGCGTCGTCCAACGCCCGGCGTGCGCTGGCGGCCACCACCTCGGCGCCCTTGCGGGACCGGACGAACGCGAGCGTGCGTACCCCCTCGGCGACCGTGTCGGCGAGCAGGTCCGCGGTCTCCCGCAGCGCCGACCGGCGGACCTGGACGAGGTCCGGCATGTCGTCGTGCCCGCCCGCCGGCTGGGCGGGCGCCACGGCCGAGGACGCCGACGAGTCGGGTGGCAGCAGCGGCGGCTCCCAGAGCGCGAAGGTCACCCCGCCGCGCGGTGAGGAGTCCTCGGTGACCGCCGTCACCGGCAGGCCGGTCAGCCGCCCGGCCGCGGTCGCCGGGTCGCCGGAGGTCGCCGAGGCGAGCACGAACACCGGGGTGGCACCGAAGCGCGCGCACTGCCGGCGCAGCCGGCGCAGCACGTGCGCCACGTGCGAGCCGAACACCCCACGGTAGGTGTGGCACTCGTCGATCACCACGTACGCGAGCCGGCGCAGGAAGCCGGACCACTGGGCGTGCCCGGGCAGGATGCCGTGGTGCAGCATGTCGGGGTTGGTCAGCACGAACCGGGAGTGCCGGCGGATCCACTCCCGTTCGGCGCGCGGCGTGTCGCCGTCGTAGCAGGCGGGGCGTACCCCCTCCAGCTCCAGCCCGGCGACCGCCCGCAGCTGGTCGGCGGCGAGCGCCTTGGTCGGCGCCAGGTAGAGCACGGTGGCCCGGGGGTCGGCGAGCAGCGTGGCCAGCGACGGGAGCTGGTACGCCAGCGACTTGCCGGACGCGGTGCCGGTGGCGACGACGACGTGGCCGCCGTCGTACGCCAGGTTGGCGGCCTCGGCCTGGTGCTGCCAGGGCGCGACCACGCCGCGGCGGGCGAACGCCGCGCGCAGCTCCGCGGGCGCCCACGGCGGCCACGGCGCGGGCACCCCGGTGCGGGCCGGCACCCGCTCGACGTGGGTGACCGGGTCACCGGCGCCCCGGCCGCGCAGCCGGCCCAGCAGGTCGACCGGCGATGGCCCGGGACCGCTGCCTGCGGATACGGTGGCTGCGGACGACGGCTCCAGGTCGTCGCGCGCCGAGAGGCGCGCCGAGCCGAAGCTGTCGTCAGTCACGCCTGCACTCTCGCACTGGTGTTCGGAGATGAAAAGTCGGGCCGGGGGGTAAGGGATAGCCTCCGCCGGCGACCGCAGGGTGTCCCGGCGGTGATGGTTAGATGCCCAGGAGAGTTTACGGCTCTGGCGAGGAGGACCGATGGAGCTGTCACTGGCGACCCGCACCGTGGGCGAGCACACGGTGCTCGAGGTCGGCGGTGAGGTGGACGTCTACACCGCGCCCCGGCTCCGCGAACGACTCCTCGAACTGATCGACGGTGGCGCTCGTCACGTGGTCGTCGACCTCGGTCGGGTGGACTTCCTCGACTCCACCGGGCTGGGCGTGCTGGTGGGCGCCCTCAAGCGGCTGCGCACGGCGGGCGGCTCGTTCGCCCTGGTCTGCGACAAGGAGCCGCTGCTCAAGATCTTCCGGATCACGGCACTGGACCAGGTGTTCCCGCTGCACCCCACGGTCGACGCGGCGGTCGGCGCGGAACCAACCGGCGCCAGCGCGTGATGGCGACAGTCCGGCTCTCCTTCTCCCCGGCGCCGGTGCACGTGCGCACCGCCCGCCTGGTCGGCGTCGCCGTCGCCCGGCGCGCAGGGGTCCGCGAGGACCTGCTGGACGAGGTGCGCCTGGCCATCGGCGAGGCGTGTACCCGTGCGGTCGCCCTGCACCGTCAGTACGGCCTGGCCGACCCGGTGCTGGTGGAGATGTCCGACGCCGGCTCGTACGCGGTGCGGGTGGTGGACCGGGCACCGATCGAGGCCGGCATCGGGCTGGCCGCGCTGCCGCCGGACGAGCTGGCCAACGAGTCGCTCACCGACGAGGCGCTGACCACGGGCGTCGGCTTCGCGCTGCTCGCCGGGTTCGTCGAGGACCTTCAGGTGCGTCCCGTCGACGAGGGCATCGGCACCGAGGTGCGGATGGTGTGGCCGGTCGGCCGCTGACCCGTTCTGTTCCGCAGGCCGCATCCCCACCTGGGGGTGCGGCCTCACTGTCATGGACGGCGTCCTATATCAGATTTCGTTTCATAACACAGCGACGAAGATCATCGAGACACGGTGCCACCTCGGTGTGACCTCCGACACGGTGGAGGGCTACAGTACCCGGGTTGTCAGCAAGTGATCCATCCCGCAGCCAGCGGGTATGGGTGGTCATCGCTGGTCCGCTGGGGTGGGTTGGCGCGCGCTTGCGAGTCCGCGTTCAGGCGCCGGTCGGTGCGTCTCCACTCACCGGTGCGAGTGTTCGGTAACAGGAGGACACAGATGTCCGAGACCTTGGCCGCCGACGGCGGCGGGCTTTCCCTTACCGGTAGCAATGTCACGTACGTCGTCATCGCCGCGGTCATCGCGCTGGTGGCGCTCGTCTTCGCCGCCGCCCTGACGAAGGCGGTGCTGGCAGCCGGCAAGGGCACCACCAACATGCAGGAGATCTCGGGGGCGGTCCAGGAGGGCGCCTCGGCCTACCTGCTCCGCCAGTTCCGTACCCTGGCGATCTTCGTCGTCATCGCCGTCGTGCTGCTCTTCCTGCTGCCGGTGCACGACACCGACGGCAGCGAGAACGCGGTGAAGTTCGGCCGCTCGCTCTTCTTCGTGGTGGGCGCCCTGTTCAGCGCGTCCATCGGTGGCGCCGGCATGTGGCTGGCCACCCGCGCCAACCTGCGCGTGGCCGCCGCCGCCCGGGAGCGACAGGGTGGCCGCGAGGCGGCCATGAAGATCGCCTTCCGCACCGGCGGCGTGGTCGGCTTCCTCACCGTGGGCCTCGGCCTCTTCGGCGCCGCGCTGGTCGTCCTGGTGTACCGGGGCGACGCGCCGACCGTGCTGGAGGGCTTCGGCTTCGGCGCCGCGCTGCTCGCGATGTTCATGCGGGTCGGCGGCGGCATCTTCACCAAGGCCGCCGACGTCGGCGCCGACCTGGTCGGCAAGGTCGAGCAGGGCATTCCCGAGGACGACCCGCGCAACGCCGCGACCATCGCCGACAACGTGGGCGACAACGTCGGCGACTGCGCCGGCATGGCCGCGGACCTGTTCGAGTCGTACGCGGTCACGCTGGTCGCCGCACTGATCCTGGGTCGCGCCGCGTTCGGCGAGGACGGCCTGGTCTTCCCGCTGATCATCTCCACCATCGGTGTGCTGGTCGCGATCTTCGGCGTCTTCATCACCCGGCTGCGCGCCTCCGACCGCAACGCCCTGACCGCGATCAACCGGGCCTTCTACGTCTCGGCGGTGCTCTCCGCGGTGCTGGTGGCGATCGCCGCCTACGCCTACCTGCCGGCGACCTTCGCCGAGTTCGAGGGCGGTCTCACCGACGTCGACCGCAACCCGCGGCTGGTGGCCATCGGAGCGGTGGTGATCGGCATCGTGCTGGCCGCCGCGATCCAGGCGCTGACCGGCTACTTCACCGAGACCAACCGGCGCCCGGTGCAGGACATCGGCAAGAGCTCGCAGACCGGTGCGGCCACCGTCATCCTGGCCGGCATCAGCATCGGGCTGGAGTCGGCGGTCTACTCGGCACTGCTGATCGGCGCCGGCGTCTTCGGGGCGTTCCTGCTCGGCGGCACCTCCATCACGCTGTCGCTGTTCGCGGTGGCGCTGGCCGGCACCGGCCTGCTCACCACCGTCGGCGTGATCGTCGCCATGGACACCTTCGGGCCGATCTCCGACAACGCGCAGGGCATCGCCGAGATGTCCGGTGACATCGACGAGCACGGCGCCCGGACGCTCACCGAGCTGGACGCGGTCGGCAACACCACCAAGGCGATCACCAAGGGCATCGCGATCGCCACCGCGGTGCTCGCCGCGACCGCGCTGTTCGGCTCGTACACCGACTCGCTGCGCACCGCGTACGCGGACGCGGGTGTGGGCGACGTCGGGAACGAGATCCTCAACTCGCTGAACGTGGCCAACCCGCGCAACCTGGTCGGCCTGATCATCGGCGCGGCGGTCGTCTTCCTCTTCTCCGGGCTGGCCATCAACGCGGTGTCCCGCTCGGCCGGCGCCGTGGTGATGGAGGTCCGCCGTCAGTTCCGTGAGCTGCCCGGCATCATGGACCGCACCCAGCGCCCGGAGTACGGCAAGGTCGTCGACATCTGCACCCGGGACGCGCAGCGCGAGCTGATGACCCCCGGCCTGCTCGCCATCCTGGCGCCGATCGCGGTCGGCTTCGGTCTGGGGCCCGGCGCGCTCGCCGCGTACCTGGCCGGGGCGATCGGGGCCGGCACGCTGATGGCGGTCTTCCTGGCCAACTCCGGTGGCGCCTGGGACAACGCCAAGAAGCTGGTGGAGGACGGCGCGTACGGGGGCAAGGGCTCCGAGGCGCACGCCGCGACGGTCATCGGTGACACCGTCGGTGACCCGTTCAAGGACACCGCCGGCCCGGCCATCAACCCGCTGCTCAAGGTGATGAACCTGGTCTCGCTGCTGATCGCGCCGGCCGTGGTGGCGTTCAGCATCGGCGACGACCGGAACACCCCCGTCCGGGTGGCCATCGCGGTGGTGGCCACGCTGATCATCGTGGCGTCGGTGGTGTTCAGCAAGCGCAAGGGCATCGCGATGGACGACTCCGACACCGGTGCGGGCAGCACGGACCAACGGCCGGAGACGGTCAGCGCCTGACCTCCCTCGGCACCGGGTCCCCGGTCGGCGTACCGCGCCGGCCGGGGACCGTCGGGTCCGGTCCGGACCGTCTGACCGGTGCCACACCTGGCCGGAGGTCGTACGCTGCAACGCATGCGTACGTGCCAGGCGTCTGCCGCCGGAAAGCTCACGGTGGTTCTGGCCACGTTCGTCGTCCTCCTTTCCGGCTGCGGCGGCGGTCCCAGCCCGCGTGCCTGGGCCGCCACGGTCTGCGGAGCCCTCACCCCGTGGCGTTCCGAGATCAGCAAGTTGACCAGCAGCACCGATGAGCAGATGACCGCGCAGACCACGCCGGCACAGGCCAAGGAGAATCTGGTGCGGCTCTTCGCCGGGGCGGAGCAGGCCAGCGAGACCGCGCGCCACAAGGTGGAGCAGGCCGGCGTCCCGGAGACCGACAACGGCGCCGCGATCTCCGCCGGTTTCCGCGGCTCGCTGGAGAAGATGCGGGACGCGTACGGCCGGGCCCGGGACACCATCGACGGGTTGGGCACCGGCGAGCCGACCGTCTTCTACGACGGCGTGCGGGCCGCGGTCGAGACGCTCAACAAGGAGTACGACGCCAGCGCGCTGGACACCAGCCAGCTCAACTCCGAGGAGCTGAAACAGGCCTTCGACGAGGTGCCGGAGTGTCGCTGAGCGGGCTCGGCGACACCGGAGCGGCGCAGCCGCTGCCGGCGCTGTTCCCGGCACCCGAGCCCGACGCGTCGGCGCCCGAGCCCGCGCGGCGGCGGAGCGGGGTGACCCGCCCCGGGTCGGGTGTCCCGTCGTCCGGGCCGTCCCCAACCGACGAGGCGGGGCGGCAGCTGGTCTTCTTCGGCGCGGAGGCGGCCGAACCGACGGTCGCCGACCTGGCCGGGCTGCTCGCCGGGCCGGGCGAGGTGGTGCGGATGGGCGGCACCGCCCGCCTCTCGGTGCAGGTGGACGCCGCCTGGCGGGTGCACGTGCTGGTCGCGGAGCTGGCACTGCGCGGGCTGGCGGCGAGCTGGGAGCCGACCGGTGACGCGCGACACGCCGTGCGTACGTCGTACACCCGGGTTCTGAAACCGCTCGCGGTCGCCTGGCTGCACGGCACGGCGAAACGCCCGCCGGCCACGTTCCACCTGACCGGCCGTCGGTTGCGGCTCTGGCTCGCCGCCGCCGGGACGCCGGAGCCGCCCGCCGGCTTCCTGCTGCGGCTCGGCGAGGGCGACCAGGAGTCGTGGGAACCGGTCGGCCGGGCGCTCGCCGCCGCCGGGCTGGCCGGCACGCTGCTCGGCCCGGACGAGGGCGGCCCGGGGTACCGGATCACCGGTCGACGCCGGTTGGCCCGGCTCGCCGAGCTGGTCGGCGGGCCGCCGCGAGCGGCACCGGCCGAGGCCTGGCCGACGCGACCCTGACCGGGAGACGAACCGGTCAATCCGCCCAGTCCGGACGTGGAGTCGGGCCGGCCGCCGGCTGTCCGGTCCCGGACAGCCCCGGGGCCGATCCGGGCAGAAAACGGGCGGGTCGGACCTCGGCCGAGGGCCCGCCATCGTCACAGTGACCCGCTTCGAGCCCTACCCACGGTGTACGGTGGCGCCGTCCGGCAGTGCCGAGCGCGACGGGGCGGGAGCAGACCGCCGCGCCGGAGCGGATTGCCGCCCGCGAAACCCGAAACGCGGACGGCGCGTTACGTTGGACATCCGGACCGCCGGTGCGACGGCGGGGTCGAGAGCGGTCGCTGTCCGGGCGCCGGCAGACCACGAGCAGGAGTGAGGTCGGGGAGAGACGTGCCGAGCAACGCTGGAACCACCCGTCTGGTCATCGTCGAGTCACCGGCGAAGGCCAAGACGATCTCGGGCTACCTCGGCCCGGGGTACGTCGTGGAGGCCAGCTTCGGTCACGTCCGCGACCTGCCGCGCAACGCCGCCGACGTGCCGGCCAAGTACAAGGGCGAGGCGTGGGCCCGGCTCGGGGTGGACGTGGACAACGGCTTCCACGCGCTCTACGTCGTCTCCGCCGACCGCAAGCAGCAGATCAGCAAGCTGGTGAAGCTGGCCAAGGAGGTCGACGAGATCTTCCTGGCGACGGATGAGGACCGCGAGGGCGAGGCGATCGCCTGGCACCTGGTGGAGACGCTCAAGCCCAAGGTGCCGGTCAAGCGGATGGTCTTCCACGAGATCACCAAGCCGGCGATCCAGGCGGCGGTGGCCAACCCCCGCGAGATCGACCGCGACCTGGTCGACGCGCAGGAGGCCCGGCGCATCCTCGACCGGCTCTACGGCTACGAGGTCTCCCCGGTGCTGTGGAAGAAGGTCATGCCGAAGCTGTCGGCCGGCCGGGTGCAGTCCGTGGCGACCCGCATCGTGGTCGAGCGGGAGCGGCAGCGGATGGCCTTCCGCACCGCCGAGTACTGGGACATCCTGGCCACTCTCGCCGTGGCGAACGCCGGCGAGGGGCCGCGTGCCTTCAACGCCACCCTGATCGCGCTGAACGGCGACCGGATCGCCACCGGCAAGGACTTCGAGCCGACCACCGGCCGGGTGAGGCCCGGAGCCGGCGTCGTGCACCTGGACGAGGGCGGCGCCCGTGGGCTGGCGGCCCGGCTCGAGGGACGGCCGTTCACGGTCACCCGGGTCGAGGAGAAGCCCTACCGCCGCCGCCCGTACGCGCCGTTCATCACCTCGACGCTCCAGCAGGAGGCGGCCCGCAAGCTGCGCCTGTCGTCGCAGCAGACGATGCGCACCGCGCAGCGGCTGTACGAGAACGGCTACATCACCTATATGCGTACCGACTCGGTCAACCTGTCGGAGACCGCCATCTCGGCGGCCCGCCGGCAGATCGTCGAGTTGTACGGCGAGCGCAGCGTGCCGCCGGAGCCGCGTCGCTACACCGGCAAGGTGAAGAACGCGCAGGAGGCGCACGAGGCGATCCGCCCGGCGGGGGACAACTTCCGCACCCCGGGCGAGGTGGCCAAGGAGCTGTCCGCCGAGGAGTTCAAGCTCTACGAGCTGATCTGGCGCCGCACCATCGCCTCGCAGATGACCGACGCGGTCGGCTCCAGCGTCTCGGTGCGCATCCGCGCGGTCTCCACCTCCCAGGAGGAAGCCGACTTCGGCGCCACCGGCAAGACCATCACCGACCCGGGCTTCCTGCGGGCGTACGTCGAGTCCAGCGACGACGAGAACGCCGAGGCCGAGGACGCCGAGCGCCGGCTGCCCACCCTGGTCAAGGACCAGCCGCTGACCGCCGACGAGCTGGCCGCCCAGGGGCACCACACCCAGCCGCCGTCGCGCTACACGGAAGCGTCGCTGGTCAAGGCACTGGAGGAGCTGGGCATCGGCCGCCCGTCGACGTACGCGTCGATCATGCAGACGATCCAGGACCGGGGGTACGTCACCAAGCGCGGCCAGGCGATGATCCCGACCTTCCTGGCCTTCGCGGTGATCGGGCTGATGGAGCGGCACTACCCGCGCCTCATCGACTACGACTTCACCGCCACGATGGAGAACGAGCTGGACGAGATCGCCGGCGGTGACCACGCCGCGGTCGACTTCCTCACCGCCTTCTACTTCGGCAGCTCCAACGGCGCCGGCGACCAGGGCATCGCCCGCTCGGGTGGGCTCAAGAAGCTGGTCACCGAGAACCTCAGCGACATCGACGCCCGCAGCGTCAACTCCATCCCGCTCTTCACCGACGACGACGGCCGGGAGGTCGTGGTCCGGGTCGGCCGGTACGGGCCGTACCTCCAGCGGGAGCTGCCCGGCGGAGAGCAGCCGGCTGCGCCCGCCGAGGGCGAGGAGGGCGGCGCCCAGGGCGACCGGGCGCCGATCCCCGAGGGCCTGGCCCCGGACGAGCTGACCCCGGAGAAGGTGCACGAGCTGTTCCTCGGCGGCAGCGGCGAGCGCAAGCTCGGCGACGACCCGGCGACCGGCGAGCCGATCGTGCTCAAGTCCGGCCGGTTCGGCCCGTACGTGTCCAGCGGCGAGCGGAAGTCCTCGCTGCTGCGTTCGCAGACACCGGACTCGCTGACCCTGGAGGAGGCGCTCAAGCTGCTCAGCCTGCCCCGGCTGGTCGGCGTCGCGCCGGACGGGGTCGAGGTGTTCGCCAACAACGGTCGCTACGGCCCGTACGTCAAGCGGGGCGAGGAGTTCCGGTCGCTCGAGTCCGAGGACCAGATGTTCACGGTCGGCCTCGACGAGGCGCTGGCGCTGCTGGCCGCCCCGAAGACGCGCGGACGGCGGGCCGCGGCGCCGCCGCTGCGGGAGATGGGCGTCGACCCGCTGACCGAGAAGCCACTGGTGATCAAGGACGGCCGGTTCGGCCCGTACGTCACCGACGGGGAGTTCAACGCGTCGCTGCGGCGTGGGCAGACGCCGGAGGCGCTGAGCATCGAGGAAGCCTCCGAGATGCTGGCCGAGAAGCGGGCGAAGGGGCCGGCGCCGAAGAAGAAGGCGGCGGCGAAGAAGGCTCCGGCGAAGAAGGCCACGGCGACCAAGAAGACGGCCGCCGCCAGCAAGTCCACCGCCGCGAAGAAGACCACCACGGCCAAGACGACCACCGCGGCCAAGAAGACCCCGGCGAAGAAGGCGGCCCCCCGCAAGGCCGCCACCAGCACGGAGTGATCCTGCTCCACAGCTGACCTTCAGCACCACTCAACCCGCTGGCCGGCACCCCCGTAACGGGGCGCGCCGGCCAGCGGCGTGTCCGGTCCCGCAGATCTTGGACAGTTTCCGTTCACGCGGAACGGAAACTGTCCAAGATCCAATGCCTTGGCATCGCCGTGCTGGGTAAACGGACCACATTCGGGTGCCTCGCGTCACAGGTGAAGCCTTTCAGAATTCACCGGTACCGCCGTACCGTATGACCATGCCGGCGATGCGGAAGAGACGTGCGGGCGGGGAGAAGCGGAATGCCGTTCTCGACGCCGTGGCAGGCGTGCTCGCTGCCCGTGGATACGAGAACACGCGGTTCGCGGACGTGTCGGCGGCCGGCGGCGTCGCGATCAGCACCCTGCAGACCTACTTCGGTTCGCGCGAGGACATGGTCATCGAGGCCATGCAGGTGTTCACCGACCGGGAAGTGGATGCCCTGCAAGCGGTGTCCGCCGCCGAAGCCGATCCGTGGCGACGACTGGTCGCGTTGATGGACCGCAGTCTGCACAACTCGGAGAGCACCCGGCAGGTCCTGGTCGAATTCTGGCGATCCGCGATGCGCGACGACGAACTCCGCGCCTACAGCGCCGAAGTGCAGACGCGCTACCGGGCCCCCTTCCTGGCCGCCGTACGGGAGGGCGCTGAGCGGGGTGCGTTCACGCTGGCCCACGACGCCGAGGCGATGACGGATCTTCTGCTCTCGGCTCTGGCCGGTCTGATCATCTCTCGCGTCCAGCGCCATCCCACGCCGTCACCCGCGGACTTTCGTGACGTTTTGCTGACCCAGCTCAGGCTGATGCTGGGCGTCCAGGACTCAGAGCCCAGTACCCGAACGGATTGAGGAAACGATGACCACCGTCGAGATCACCCGCTTCCGGGCGCCCGCGGAGCGCGCCGACGCTCTGCTGGCCGCGCGACCAGCGATGCTGCGGGACTTCCAGACCGATCGTGCCGGCTTCCTCAACGCGCGACTGATTCGGCTGACGAACGGCGAATGGCTGGACATCGTCTTCTGGGGATCGTCCGAGGACTTCGCCGAATCCCGGCGCCGGGGCGGCGATCGGCCCGGCATCCAGACGTTCTTCTCGCTGATCGACGAGGTGATCAGCGTCGAGGAGGGCACCACGACCGAACCGGCGGAGGGCTCGGCACGACCATGATCTGGACAGCCGGTTTCCGTACCGCAGTGATCAGTCCCTACGAGCAGCTCCAGTTCAGCGAGCCCCGTGGCTTCGTCGACCAGACCATTCGTCAGGTGCTGCACATGGCGGGCGGCGGGGAGGCGCTCCGTGTGCGCCTGACGAACCGTTACGGCCGCACTCCGTTGACCATCGCAGCCGCGACCGTCGCTGTCGGTCACCGGCAGGCTGTCCTCACCTTCGACGGCGTCGAGAGGTGTGTCATCCCGGCGGGCGAAGAGGCCGTCGCCGACCCGGTCGATCTTCCGGTTGCCGCCGGTGCGGATCTGGTCGTGAGCCTCTATCTCCCCGAGAAGACCGGTCTGGCCACCCATTCGCACAAACCGGCGGAAGTCGCTCTAATAGCTGGCGGGAACCACGTCACGTCTCCTGCGCTTCCGTGGACCGAACAGGTCGAAGCCAGGTTCTACATCTCGGGTGTCGACGTGCTCGCCCCGCAGGACACCGCGATCGCTGTGGCCTTCGGCGACTCCTGGTTCGAAGGAGTCGGCACCACGACCAGCGCGAACCATCGCTCCGTCGACTTTCTCAACCGGCGCCTCAGGAGAGGGTGGGTCGTCAACCAGGGCATCGCCGGAAACCGCCTCCTGCGCGACGGGGTCGGCGAACACGCGCTGGCGCGCTTCGACCGTGACGTCCTCTCGATACCGGCCCTGACCCACGTCCTGGTCCACTTCGGCATCAACGACCTCGGTCTTCCCGGCATGCTGGGCGAACCTCCCACCACCGCCGACGCCCTCATCGAAGGCTTCGGAGCTCTGGCTGACCGCGCCCACAGCGCCGGTCTGAAGATCCTCGCCGCCACCATCGGTCCCTTCGGGGGCGCTGGCTCCGGAATCAGCACGCCGGAAGGCCTCGCCACCCGACGCGAGGTGAACGACTGGATCCGCACGACCGACGCCTTCGACTCCGTCTTTGACGTGGCGCGTGCGGTCGCGAACCCACGCGCCCTCGACCACATCCACCCCGCGCTGGACAGCGGCGACGGCATGCACCTGAATGACAAGGGCGCCGAGGCAATGGCCGACGCCGTCAACCTGGACGACCTCGCGCTTTAGGGCCGGTGTCAGGGCCGAGCGTCGGCGTCGAAGGTGCGGCTGCCAGGCGCACCCGCCGTCAGGCGCCGAGGATGTGGGTGAGGTGGGGGTTGGTGAAGACCCGGTCCGGGTCCAGGCGGTCGCGGAGGGCCAGGAAGTCGGCGAAGCGCGGGTAGGCGGTGGCCAGCGACGCGGCGTCGCGGTAGTGCAGCTTGCCCCAGTGCGGGCGGCCGCCCAGCCCGGCGGCCACCTCCTCGAAGGCCCGGAAGTACGGCTCGTACGGCATGCCGACGTACTGGTGCACGGCGATGTACGCGGAGTCCCGGCCGTAGCCGTGCGACAGCCAGATGTCGTCGGCGGCGGTGAACCGCACCTCCACCGGGAAGAGCACCTTGAACGGCAGCCCTTCCACGATGCGCTGGAGCGCGCCCAGCGCCTCGGGCAGCGCCTCGCGGGGCAGGCCGTACTCCATCTCCACGAAGCGGACCCGGCGCGGGGTGCAGAAGACCCGGTCGGAACGGCCGGTGTACCGGCGTTCGGTGAGCGCACGGGCGGACACCGCGCTGATCCCCGGGGCCAGCGCCGGCACGGCCCGGCCGAGCCGGCAGGCGCCGGCGAAGACGGTGTTGGCCAGGAAGTCGTCGTCCAGCCAGCCGCGCCACCGGGGCAGCGGGCGGTCGTTGGCGGGTGCCCGGTCGTTGGTCTTGACCTGGACCCGGCTGGTGTAGGGGAACCAGTAGAAGTCGACGTGGTCGTGGCTGGCGATGAGCGAGGGCAGGTCGTCGAGCACGTCGGCCAGCGCGGCCGGACGTTCGTGGGCGTGCAGCACGAAGGCGTCCACGCAGCGCAGGGTCACCTCGACCAGCACGCCGAGCGCGCCGAGCGACACCCGGGCGGCGGCGAAGACGTCGGGGTGCTCGTCCGCCGAGCAGCGCAGCACCTCACCGGTGCCGGTGACCAGGGTGATCGCCTCGACGAAGGTGGACAGGCAGCCGTAGCCCGCGCCGGTGCCGTGGGTGCCCGTGGAGATCGCCCCGGCGACCGTCTGGGCGTCGATGTCGCCCAGGTTGGGCAGGGCGAGGCAGTGTCGGGCGAGCAGGCCGTTGAGGGTGTGCA
The DNA here is from genome assembly GCF_003172955.1 of Micromonospora acroterricola. Classification (GTDB taxonomy): domain Bacteria; phylum Actinomycetota; class Actinomycetes; order Mycobacteriales; family Micromonosporaceae; genus Micromonospora; species Micromonospora acroterricola. The sequence goes on from NZ_QGKR01000202.1 coordinate 40,869, forward strand.
GGGTCATCCCCGCCGGTACGGTGACGAGCCGGCGCGTGACGTCGACGCTGACGGTGCTGTCCAGCTCGGACAGTTCCATCCGTTGGTCGTCGGCGAGCGCGATGCCGGTGAAGGAGTGGCCGCTGCCGGCCACCCGGATCCGGCTGCCGGTCGCGGCGGCGGTTCGGACAGCCTCGGCGACGTCGGTCGGCGAGCCGGGGCGCAGGATGGCGGTGGCGCTGCCACGCTGGTTGCCGGCCCAGTTGGACCAGCGGGCGGTGAGCGGTGCGGTGCCGACCATGCGCGCTCCTCGGAGATGAATATGAACTGACTTCATATCAGGAACGTTGTTCCTGGTAAATACCGCAATTGCAGTCCGCTCGTTGTACCGGTAGTCACGGACTCGTGACGTGGAGATATGTTCATCCGTCGAAGGGGGGTGGCGCCGAGTGTCCACACCAGCCGCCACGACCGGTCCGCTGCGCCGCGTACCGGTGCAGGGTCGAAGTGTCGCGCGGGTACAGCGCATGTTGGACGCCTGCGCCGAACTCGTCGACGAGGTGGGGTACGAGGGGCTGACCACCACCCTGCTCGCCGAGCGCGCCGAGGTGGCGATCGGGTCGGTCTACCAGTTCTTCCCGGACAAGCGGGCGATCGTGCAGGCGCTGACGCTGCGCACGATGGAGTCCTACCTCCAGCGGCTCGACGAGCGGTTCGCCTCCGACGAGATGACCCACTGGTGGGACGGCGTCGACGCGGGGATCGATGAGTACATCACGATGCACCGCACCGTTCCCGGCTTCCGTACCCTGCACTTCGGCGACGTGGTCGACCTGCACCTGCTCGATGAGCAGCGGGACAACAACGGCGTGATCGCCGACCAGTTGGCCCGGGTGCTCACCGAGCGCTTCGGGCTGACCGACGTGCCGAAGCTCCGCTTCGTGCTGGAGATCGCGGTGGAGGCGGCCGACGCGCTGATCAAGCTCGCGTTCCGGCGGAAGTCCGACGGCGACGACCGGGTGCTGCTCGAGGCCAAGGCGCTGATCCGGGAGTACCTGCACCGCCAGGTCGACGGCAGCGAGAGCGACCGGTCGACCGCGGAGCAGCAGGCCGCGGCCGTACAGCCCGCCTGACCCGGTTCGCCGGGGCGGCGGGCAGGGGTGGCCTCAGAGGAACGCCTGCCCCTCGCCCCGGTACGTGGGCACGGTCGCCACGATTCCGTCCCCGTCGACGAGGTGCAGCTCGTTGACCCGCTCGCACAGCTCACCGGCCTTGGCGTGCCGGAACCACACCCGGTCGCCGATGCGCAGGGTGGCCGCCGCCGCGCCGGACAGCGGGGTCTGCACCTCGCCGGCGCCCTCGGTGCCGACCAGCTTCAGGCCGGCCGGCAGCCACGGTCGGGGCAGCCGGCTGTCGGCGGCCGGACCGGAGGCGATCCAGCCTCCGCCGAGCACGGTCGCCAGCTCCGGCGTCGGCCGACGGACCACCGCGCAGGCGAAGAACGCCGCCGGGGTGGGCCGCCAGGCCCGGTAGGCGTCGAACAGCGTCGGCCCGTACAGGCCGGATCCCGCGGTGACCTCGGTGACCGCGGGATCGGCGCTGGTCGCGGCCACGCTGCCGGTGCCGCCGCCGTTGACGAACTCCAGGTCGGCGTGCTCGCGGACCGCGGCCACCGCCGCGCCCCGGCGGGCCAGCAACTCGCGGTACGACCCGCGCTGGGCCAGCCGGATCGCGCCGGCCAGCAGCGTCTGCCCCGGCGGCGCGTCGCCCAGGCCGGCGATCTGTGCCTCGTACGACATGAGGCCGACCAGCCGGAAGCCGGCGCGCCCGGCGACGGTGGCGGCGAGCGCTCCCGCCGCTCGGGCGCTGTGCACGGGCGAGCGCCGGACGCCGACGTGCACCCGGCCGCGCAGCGGTCGCCAGGAGGCGTCCAGGTCCAGGCAGAGCCGCAGCTCGGCGCGCTGCCCGGGGGCCCGTACGGCGTCGATGAGGTCGAGCTGCCCGGTGCCGTCGATCATCAGGGTGATCGCGGAGGCCAGCGTCGGATCGGCGGCCAGCTCGGCGAGGGCGGCCCGGTCCGCGCTGGGGTACGCGACCAGCACGTCGTCGCTCACCCCGGCACGGACCAGCCAGATCGCCTCGGGCAGCGTGAACGCCATCACGCCCCGCCAGCCGGGCCGGGCGAGCGCCCGGCTGATCAGCTCCCGGCTGCGGACCGACTTGCTGGCCAGTCGGACCGGTTTGCCGGCGGCGCGCTCGGCCAGGGCGGCCGAGTTGCCGTCGAAGGCCGTGAGGTCGACCACCGCGTACGGCGGGTCGAGGTGGGCGGTCGCCCGGTCCAGGCGCTCGCGAAGTTTGTCGCTTTCGATGGCCACGTGTGCACGCTAACTGTCCGACGATGAATGCGAAATACCCTCGCGTACGTCCGGGCTGCGGTCGGCGGCTCCGGCGGCCTAGGCTCAGCGAGCAGGAGAATGTCGCCGGTGGGGTGGCTCCCCACCGGGTCTAGAGTGTTCCACCGGAGGTGCCCAGCGATGGGCCGGCACGTGGAGGTACGGCCATCGAAAGCCAGAACAGCGGCGAGTCGCCCGGCGTGTCGCGCTCGGGCGACCAGTCGGGCAACGCCGCCACGCAGCCCAATGGCGGCCAGGCTGATCCGTCCGGTTATGCCGCGATCCGCTCGGTCCTGCGCATCCGGCCGTTCCGGAGGCTCTGGATCGTGCTCGGCGCGGCCTCCTTCGGTGACTGGCTCGGCCTGCTGGCCACCGCCCTCTTCGCCGCCTCGCAGGTGCAGGGCAGCACCGCCCAGGGCGCCGCGTTCGGCGGGGTCACCGCGATCCGGCTGCTGCCCGCGCTGGTGCTCGGCCCGGTGGCCGGTGTCTTCGCCGACCGGTTCGACCGACGCTGGACGATGGTCATCTGCGACCTGCTGCGCTTCGTGCTCTTCGCCTCCATTCCGCTCTACGCCCTCAGCGGCGCCCCAGGCGGCCTGGTGGTCGGCTGGGCGCTGATCGCCACCTTCCTGATCGAGTCGCTCACCCTGCTCTGGATCCCGGCCAAGGAGGCCGCGGTCCCCAACCTGATCCCGCGGGCCCGGCTGGAGGCCGCCAACCAGCTCACCCTGATCACCACGTACGGCCTCACCCCGGTGGCCGCGGCCATCGGCCTTGCCGTGCTCGACCGTGGTGTCAGAGGCGCTGTGGGCGGCGACCTACCCTCCTGGGCCGAGCCGGCCCAGCTCGCACTCTGGTTCAACTCCTTCTCCCGGCTCGCCACCGCGTTGGTGGTGGCGTTCGGGATCAAGGAGATCAGCGAGGCGCAGCGCGGCGAGACGGAGCGTGCCGAGCAGAGCATGTTCCGGCAGTTCTCCGAGGGCTGGAAGTACATCGGCCAGACCCCGCTCGTCCGTGGCCTGGTGCTGGGCATCTTCGGCGCGTTCGCTGGCGGCGGCATCGTGGTCGGCACGGCCAAGTTCTTCGCCAACTCGCTGGGCGCCGGTGACGCCGCGTTCTCGCTGCTCTTCGGCGCGATCTTCGTCGGTCTGGCGCTCGGCATCGGGCTCGGCCCGATGGTCGTCAAGGAGATGTCCCGGCGTCGCTGGTTCGGCATGAGCATCGTGCTGGCCAGCGCCGCCGTGATGACCCTCGCCTTCGCCATCCACCTGTCCATGGCGATCGTCGGCGCGGTGCTGGTCGGCGCCGGCGCCGGGATGGCCTTCCTGGCCGGCACCACCCTGCTTGGTGGGGAGGTGGCCGACGAGGTGCGCGGCCGGGTCTTCGCGGTGGTGCAGATCGGCACCCGGCTGGTGCTGATCCTGGCCATCGGGCTGAGCAGCGTGTTGGTCGGTGTTGGTGGCTCGCGCAAGCTGGAGATCGCCGACCTCGGCATCTCCGTCTCCTCCACCCGACTGCTGCTGCTGGCCGCCGGTGCCGCCGGCATCTTCGCCGGGATCAGCGCGTTCGGCCAGATGGACGACAAGAAGGGCGTACCGGTCCTCGCCGACCTCTGGGGCTCCATCCGAGGTCGTCCGCTGATGCCCTCCGAGCCGTTCGTCTCCGCCGGGCTCTTCGTGGTCTTCGAGGGCGGCGAGGGTGCGGGGAAGTCCACCCAGCTCACCGCGCTCGCCGAGCGGCTGCGCGGCCAGGGTCGCGACGTCGTGGTCACCCGCGAGCCAGGGGCCACCGGCGTCGGCCGGCGGATCCGGTCGCTGGTGCTGGACACCTCCGGCGACGATGCGCCGTCACCGCGCGCCGAGGCGCTGCTCTACGCCGCCGACCGGGCACATCACGTGGCCACCGTCGTCCGGCCCGCGCTGGTCCGGGGTGGCGTGGTGATCAGCGACCGGTACGTCGACTCGTCCCTGGCCTACCAGGGCGCCGGCCGGACGCTCCCCGTCGACGAGGTCTCCTGGCTCTCCTCCTGGGCCACCGGCGGGCTCAAGCCCGACCTGGTGGTGCTGCTGGACGTCGAGCCGCGCACCGGCCTGTCCCGGGTGGCCTCGCGCAACGAGGGCGCGGACCGACTGGAGGCCGAGTCGATCGCGTTCCACGAGCGCGTCCGGTACGCCTTCCTCGATCTGGCCGCCGCCGACCCGAAGCGCTACCTGGTGCTCGACGCGTCCCGGCCCGCCGAGGAGATCACCGCGCAGGTGGCCCGGCGGATCGAGGAGATGCTCGGCCACCCGGGCGGCATCGTGCACCCCCGCCCGGCGCAGGGCCCGGACACCTCGGTGCAGCCCGAGTTATCCGACGCGGAGCTGGTGACGATGGAGCACAAGACCTGATGTCGGACGTCTTCGCCGACCTGGTCGGCCAGGACGAGGCGGTCGTCGAGCTGCGCCGGGCCGCCGCGGCGGCGGCGGCCGTGCTGCGCGTGGGCGCGACAGACCGGGAGCCCGCGCTGATCGCCGCCGGCCCGACCGGCGGGGACGACGGCGACGCCCCGCTGACCGGAACCGATTCCAGTGCCGGGATGACCCACGCCTGGATCTTCACCGGCCCGCCCGGCTCCGGCCGCTCGGTCGCGGCGCGGGCCTTCGCCGCCGCCCTGCAGTGCGTCCACGGCACCGGCTGCGGCGAGTGCCCCGGCTGCCACACCACGCTGGGTGGGACCCACGCGGACGTCCGGATGGTGGTGCCGGAGGGGCTCTCCATCGGCGTCGGCGAGATGCGTGCGCTGGTGCTCCGCGCGGCCAGCACCCCCTCCGGCGGGCGCTGGCAGGTGGTGGTCATCGAGGACGCCGACCGGCTC
>NZ_QGKR01000149.1 GCF_003172955.1 Micromonospora acroterricola
CCTCGGGGCGGGTGACCGGGGTGGGTACCAGGATGCCGGTGGCGCCGGCGGCGAGCGCGGCGGTCATGTCGCGGCCGATGTCGCCGACCATGACGCAGCGGTGGGGAGTGGTGCCGAGCGACCGGGCGGCGGCGTGCACCAGGCCCGGGGCCGGCTTCCGGCAGGCGCAGCCGTCGGTCTCGTCGTGTGGGCAGATCGCCCAGTCGTCGAACGGGCCGAGCAGTTCCTCGATCCGGGCGTTGACCGCGTGCATCTGCCGCTCGGTGAACAGGTCACGGGCCAGGCCGGACTGGTTGGTGACCACGGCGAGGCGGAGCCCCTCGGCGCGCAGCCGGTCGAGGGCCGGTCGGGCGCCCGGCACCGGGCGGACCTTCTCCGGGTCGCCGTTGTAGGGCACGTCCTCCACGAGCGTGCCGTCCCGGTCGAGCAGCACCGCGTCGTAGAGGGCGGAACCGGGCGCGGTCATGCCGGCTCCGGGGTCCGCGGCGAGCGGGGTGACCCTCCACCCGTCGTCGCCAGCCCATCCGCCGTGACCGGCGCGCCAGTGGGCACCGTGCGGGTTCGCCACCAGCCGCCCACCCAGTGGACGACCGCGAGCGGCGGGATGAGCGCGCTGGTGGCCAGCATGGTGGACACCTCGTCCGGGCTGCGGGGGCCGGGCGCGACGCGGACGCGGGTGAACTCCGCGGTGCCGGCCGCCCAGCCCAGCGCGGCCGCGCCGGCCACCACACCGAGGACGCGCCGACGACGGCGGGAACGGTCCACCGCGCGCAGCGCCAGGCCGGCCAGCGCGATCACTCCGGCCGCGGTGACCGCGACGTGCCGCGTCCGCCGGCCGGGGGGCAGGTCGAGCTGTGTGCGCCAGGTACGCCCGTACAGCCGGCGCAGCAGCGCGTCGTCGGCGTTGCCACGCTGGGTGCGCAGGCTGACCCAGCGGCTTTCCGGGCGTACCGGATGGGTCACCTGGCGCCGACCCCGGACCAGGTCCCAGCCGGCGAGACGGACCCGGTGGGCCAGCTCGGCGTCCTCCCGGTAGGCACGGGGGAAGCGCTCGTCGAAGCCGCCCACGGCGGCCAGCGCCGCCCGCCGGTAGGCCATGTCCGCGGTGATCCATCGCCCCTCGGCCAGGCCCGCGGTGGCGCGTTCCCAGTCGGTCGGGCGGCGGCCCGCCGGCAGCGGGACCACCACCGCGCCCTGCACGCCCCCCACCCGGTCGGCCACACCGAGGTCGTCGCGCAGCCGCCGGGCCCAGTCCGGGGCCGGCACCACGTCGTCGTCGAGGAAGGCCACCCACCGGCCACGGGCCTCCCGCCAGCCCAGGTTGCGGGCCGCCGCCGGGCCCGCGCCCCGCCCGGTCAGCACCTTCGTGTACGCCGCCAGCGTGCCCGGCACCGCCAGCTCGCCGGTGTCGTCGGGACGATCGTCGACGAGCAGCAGCTCGACCTCGGGCAGCTCGGCGAGCTGGCCGGAGAGCGCGTCGAGCAGGGTGGCGAGGCTGGGCCGGCCGAGCGTGGGAACGACGATGCTAATCATCGGCTGCCGGCCAGCGCGCGCCGGTGCACCGCGAACGGGCCGAGGGCGAGCAGGTCGACCGGTGCGGAGCCGAACAGCTCCATCGCCTCGCGCGGTGTGTCCACCATGGGGCGACCGGCGGTGTTCAGCGAGGTGTTCACCACGACCGGCAGACCGGTGAGACGCTCGAACCCGGCCAGCATCTCGGCGAGCACCGGCTCGGTGTCCGCCTGGACGGTCTGCACGCGGGCCGTGCCGTCGACGTGCGTGACGGCCGGGATCCGGTCGCGCCACTCCGGCTTCACCCGGTGCACGAAGAGCATGTAGGGGCTGGGAAACACCCCCTCGAAGATCTCCGCGAAGCGTTCCGCGCGGACCATCGGCGCGATCGGCCGGAACTGCTCGCGCCCCTTGACGTCGTTCATCCGCGCGGTGGTCGCCGGGTCACCGGGGTGAGCGAGCAGCGACCGGTGGCCCAGTGCCCGGGGGCCGTACTCGCTGCGCCCCTGATACCAGGCGACGATCCCGTTGTCGGCGAGCACCCGGGCCGCCTCTGCGGCGATCGACTCCGGCCGGGTGTACGGCAGCGCCGCCCTCCGCAGCTCCGCCTCCAACTCCTCGTCGGACCAGCCCCGGCCCAGATCCACCCCGTTCAGGGGCGTGGAACGGTCGCCCAGGTCGCCCGCCACGTGCAGGGCCGCTCCCAGCGCGGTGCCCGCGTCGCCGGCCGCCGGCTGCACCCACACGTCCCGGTACGGCCCCTCGGCAGCGAGCCGGGCGTTGGCCACGCAGTTCAGGGCGACTCCGCCGGCCATCGCGAGGGTGGTGGCGCCGCCGGAGGCGTCGTACAGCCAGCGGGACAGATCGAGAATGACCTCCTCCAACCGGGCCTGCACGCTGGCGGCCAGGTCGGCGTGGTCGTCGCTGAGCTCGCCCTCGCCGGTGCGCGCCTTGGCCAGGCTGGCCCAGTCGATCCGTTCGACGTGGAAGCCGCCGTCGTCGGTGACCCGGACCAGCTCACGGAGCGTCCCCAGGTGTCGTGGCTGGCCGTACGACGCCAACGCCATCACCTTGTACTCGTCGCTGGAGTGCAGGAAGCCGAGGTGACGGGTCAGGTCCTCGTAGAGCAGGCCGAGCGAGTGCGGGAGCTGCTGCGAGTGCAGGGGCGACAACCGTCCGTCGCGGTAGACGCCGGCCAGGTGGCTAGCCACCTCGCCGCGTCCGTCGAGAACCAGCACCGCGGTGTCGTCGCCGGCCGTCGGAGCGGCCAACCCGGCGGAGGCGGCGTGCGCCACGTGGTGCGGCACGAACCGCACCTTCTCCGGGTCGAGCCCGGGCAGGGCGGCGGCGAGGAACTGCGGCGCCCGCTTCGCGTAGTCGACGCGCAACCAGTCCCACGGGTCGTCGAGTCCCAGCCCGGTGAGGTCGCCGCACAGGCCGGGATCGAAGGAGTACGCCACCGCGTCGAGGCTGTGGACGTCGATGCCCGCCGAGGCCAGGCACCACGCCGCGGACAACTCGGGCAGCTCCCAGGCGGAGAAGGGCACGGGACGCTTGCCGTGCTTGCGGCGGCTGAACCGCTCCTCCTCGGCGGCGGCCACCACCCGGCCGTCGACCACCAGGGCGGCCGCGGGATCGTGGAAGATCGCATTGATGCCAAGAACGCGCATGTGGAGACCTCTACCCCCGCGCATCCGGCCCAACCTGTAGATCATCGACTTCTTTGCGGCGTCGGTCCCGTGTGGAGATTCGGCGGCTGGATCCCCCGCCGACCACGGCCCTGCGGAGCGACGAACCCGGGCAAACAGGGTTACGCCTGCCCGCCACCTGTCCTATGTTGGGAGTGATGAATGCTCTGCCGACCGCCCGTCCGGGGACCGCCGTGCGGATCCTGGCCACCACCGACCTGGGCGCGGCATTCGTGCCGCTGCGGACGAGTTTCGGCACCGCCGGCACCTGCGCCGGCCTCGCGGACCTGCTGGAGCGGGAGCGAGAGGCGCAAGCGACCATCTGGCTGGACGCGGGAGACCTCGCCGTCGGGCCGGTCCAGCCGCTGCTCGGCCGCCGCCCGTGGCAGGAGTTGGCGCACCTGCCCATCGACGCGGCCGCGGCCGGCAACCACGAGTTCGACGAGGGAGTACCGGCGCTGCGGGCGGCCGCCGGACTGCTGCCCTATCCGGTTCTGTGCGCGAACGTCGACGTCGGCCTACCGGCGTCCACCATCATCGAGACCGCCGGTGGTCCCGTCGGTGTGATCGGGTTGACCCACCCCTTCAGCCACCGGTTCGCTGCCGCCCCGCCGCCGTTGGACGGTTGGCCACACCGGGTCGCCGAACTGAGCGCCGACCTACGTGCGGACGGCGCCCGGTGGGTGGTCGTCCTGCTGCACGACGGCGTGGACTGGTGGCCGCAGCAGCCGGACGCCGCCGTCGTGGGCGCCCGTACCGAACGGCTGACCACGCTCACCGAGCCGTGGATCACCAGCGTCGACCTCGTCCTCGGCGGGCACACTCCCGCCTCCTGGATCGGCACGCTCGGCGGCGTCCCCTTCGGGCACCCGCACATCTTCGCGGCGTCCGTCCTGGTGGTGGACCTGCCGTCCAATGGCGGCCGGGCCGACGTCCGTGGCGTCCACCCGGCGCCCGTCCGGCGACCGCAGCACCGCGATCCGGCCGTCCGCGCCCTCGACGCCGCGGCCGCGAACGTCCTCGGGCAGAGCCGACACACCTGGTTGAGCCGCACCGGCGCCCGGCACTACCTTCCCGGTCTCATCGCTCGGGTCGCCCGCGACAGCAGCGGGGCGGACGCCGGGCTCGTCCTCGCCAGCGAGCACACCAACCAGGGCGCGGTGGACGGCGCGGTCGCGGTGCTGCACGGCGGGCCGGTCACCGAACTCGACCTCATGCGCCTGTTCGGGCAGGCCGACGACCGGCCGGCAGTCGTCCAGCTGCGGCCCGGTGAGTACGCCGCCCTCCACCGGACCGTCACCGCCTGGGCCGACCCGGCCAACCCCGCCGGTGATCAGGTGTGGTGGAACTGGTGCCGAATGCCGCCCGGCCTCAGCACCACCACCGCCCACCCGAGCACCGTCGCGGTGGCGCGCGCTCTCGTGCCCCGCCTCGCCGAACTGCTGGACCGTGCCCTCGACAGCGAGTTGGCGAGCGTCGGGACTCGCCAGGCGCTGCTCGCCGCCCTCGCCTGATCCGCAACCGTTCGGGTCAGGGTCCGTGGGAATCATCCGACAACCAAGGGGTAACGGCCCGGTATGTCTGATTTTGATCGTATGCCCGATCCTCGTCCACAGGAGCAGCCCTACCCCGGCGAGACCGCCGGCATGAACCCTCGGCCCCGCGACGAGATGGCCGACTACACCGGCCGCGACCTGCTCCGAGGCAGACGGGCCCTGGTGACCGGTGGCGACTCGGGCATCGGGCGGGCCGTCACGGTGGCCTTCGCGAAGGAGGGCGCGGACGTCGCGGTGGCCTACCTCAACGAGGACGACGACGCCCGACACACCGCGGAGCTGGTCCAGGCGACGGGACGACGCTGCATACTGCTCCCCGGCGACCTGGCCGATGCCCGACACTGCGCCGACGTGGTCGCCCAGGCGGCGCGAGAGCTCGGGGGCCTGGACCTGCTGGTCAACAACATCGCCTACCAACAGAACGCCAACTCGTTGACCGAGATCACCGAGGAACAGTGGCAGCACACCTTCGCCGTCAACATCCACAGCTACTACCGGGTCACCAGGGCGGCGCTGGAGCATCTGCCGGAGAACTCGGCGATCATCAACACTGCCTCGATCAACGGGCTCAAGGGCAACAGCCACCTGATCGACTACTCGGCCACCAAGGGCGCGATCATCGCCCTCACCTACTCCCTCGCCCAGTCCCTGATCCAGAAACGCATCCGGGTCAACTGCGTCGCTCCCGGCCCGGTCTGGACGCCCCTGATCCCCGCCACGTTCCCCGCCGACAAGGTCCAGGAGTTCGGCCAGCAGGTGCCGATGGGACGCGCCGCCCAACCGGACGAGATCGCACCCTCGTACGTGTTCTTCGCCAGCGATCAGCTGTCGTCGTACTACACCGGCGAGGTGCTCGCCCCGATCGGCGGCATCACCCTGCCCGGCTGACGACCGGGCGCGACGGCATCGCGCGGTCGGACGTGCCGGCGGTCGGCTCAGCTGATGGTGGCCAGCAGGTCGCGGCACGCCTGCTCGCAGGCCCGGCAGGCGTCAGCGCAGACCCGGCAGTGTTCGTGCATCTGCGCGTGCCGGGCGCACTCGTCACCACAGGCCTTGCAGGCGGTGGCGCAGGCCTCCAGCAGCGTACGGCTGACGTTGGCGTCGTAGCCGGTGTGCCGGGACAGCACCCGGGCGGTGGTGGTGCAGATGTCGGCGCAGTCCAGGTCGGTACGCACACACTTGGTCAACTCAGCCACGCTGTCCTCGCTCAGGCAGGCGTCCGCGCACGCCGTGCACGCCTGCGCGCAGGCGTTGAGCGCGTCAATCGTCGCGGCCAGCTTCGCCCGGTCGAGGTTGATCGACTTCGGGTAGGTCTCCAGCATCGACATGGTGATCGTCATGGTCGTCCCCTCGCTGGTGGGCATGGTCCTGACCGCGCTACCCGTCCGCGCGGCACCTATGCCAGGCGCGGTCCTGATGGCGGGGGCTCGCGCGTCAGCCGGGCCGGTTGGCGGCTCTCAGCGACGCTGCCCTCGCCATCGCCGTGACGCTTCTCGTGCTGGAGATCCAACCGCCGGCGCGCGAAGCAGGGCCTGCGGACGGCGGTCGTCGTCCACGGCGCCACACTGCGGGCCAGGGCGAGCGCCAGGTCACCGGTCTCCGCTGTCACTCACCACCTGTCCATTGTGCCCATGACGGGCCGATCCGCGCCCGGTACCGATGACCTCGTTCACTCCACACCATCGACTGTCCGTGTTCGGCGTGGTACGCCGGGTGGCGCGGAGTTGGATACTGGTGGTGTGCCGGCGGTGCGACAAAGTCCGGGAGGTACAGGATGTGGATCTACGCAGGCAGCGTCGCGTCCCAGTTCCACCGAGACCTGACAGACCTTCTGGACGACCTGCGCGCCCTCGGTGCCGGCGGTGCCCGAGGGACGCTGGAGCGGGCCTCCGAGTGGGCCGACGTCGACTACACCTTCGGCGGCACCATCAGCGTGACGCCAACCCTGCCCGCCGCAGGGGAGGATCGCCGGCAGGTCGTCGTACGACCGCGCGTCTGGTTTGCCACGCACCCGCTGGTGCCGGGCCGGGCCGAGCAGCGGAGGCTGGACCCGGCCTTCCACGGAACGGACGACGTGACCTGGCTGTTGTCTCAGCGGGTGGGTGGACGGGACCTCGCTGTGGGAGCCGAGGGCCCCGAGTTTCTGGTGGATCTCGCCGGCAGCCGGGAAGCGCAGGATGCCGCTGCCCCCACCGCCGAGGACATCGCGGCCTGGCAGCGGCAGCGATGCCAGTGCGCCCCGACGGCCGACGACGACCGGCGGTGCGAGGGGCCCCTCGACCTGATCCACGTACGCGACGGCGACACCGTGCTCCACGGTTGTTACGGGCACGCGGTGGATGTCCTGCGGCGCGACACGTCGGCCGAGGTCGAACCGGGTACGACGCCGGGATACACGCCGGCGGCACTGGCCGCGGCGGCACAGGGGGTGGCTGACCTGGCGGGGCCTCGACGGCGTGACACCCGCTGAGCAACCGGCGGCGACGTCGCCGGAGACGCCGCGACAGCGCCCCAGGCAGCAGGGTGCCGCTGCGTGTGAAGGTGATTCGTCGGCCGGATGATCATGGGGAAGGCAAACACCCATTCCCTGCCACTCTCAACATATACCGCACCTGGGGGCTTGCCGCAAGACCCGGGTCATGCCGCAGAATTGCCGGCCGAAGCCCAGTACCTGCGGAAATGAGTCGTGAGATGCGTGTGCTGTTGTCGACGGTCGGGCCCCGGCGGGTATCGGGTCTGACGCCCCGAACAAGATCGCCTCGCGGGGCGCGGGACTCGCCGTGAGCGAGCCGTCCGTGCCGCTTCTTCAGGGCCCACCTACCCGGGCCCGATCCGGGGTGGCGAGGTAGAACGTCGTCCGTCCGCCCTGCTGGGGGCGCCTGGACCGGTTGGACGGCGGATGGGGTCGTGGATCCTGCTGCCGTCGCCGTACCACCCACCGCTGACGGCTGGGACGCCCGAGCCGACACGCAGGTCATCGCTGCCATGCCGGCTGCCGCATCCCGCCGCGTCACGGCGCGGCCCAATCGCCCACCGGTGGCCGAGGCGCTCGTCAACCACCCCGGCCATCTTCAGTTCCGACACCGAGGAGATTTCATGACCGTTCAACCCGAGCCGGCCGCGGCCGGGACCCCTGCCGCGCTCGCGTCGGACGACCTGGCCGTGGCCGGCGTGCCCGTGGCCGCCCGGGCGGCGGCCCCCGACGAGGTGCCGGCCGAGCAGGCGGGGCGGATGTCGCACGGCGAGGTGATCCAGGCGCTGTCCGGCCTCATGCTCGGCATGTTCGTCACGATCCTGGCGTCGACGATCGTCTCCAACGCGCTGCCGCGCATCATCGCCGACCTCGGCGGCACCCAGTCGGTCTACACCTGGGTGGTCACCACCGAGTTGCTGGCGATGACCGCGACGGTGCCGCTCTGGGGCAAGATGGCCGACCTCTACAGCAGGAAGCTGCTGATCCAGCTCTCGCTGAGCCTGTTCGTGGTCGGCTCCCTCATCGCCGGCTTCGCGCCGAACGTCACGCTGCTGCTGGTCAGCCGCATCGCGCAGGGCGTGGGCGCCGGCGGCATGGGTGCCCTCGCGATGATCGTGATGGCCGCGATGATCCCGCCGCGCGAGCTGGGCCGCTACTCCGGCGTCTTCGGCGCGGTGTTCGGCGTCGGCACGATCGCTGGCCCGCTGATCGGCGGCGTGCTGGTGGACACCTCGTGGCTGGGCTGGCGCTGGTGCTTCTTCATCGGCATCCCGTTCTCGCTGGCCGCGATCGCCCTGCTGCAGAGGACGCTGCACCTGCCGGTCGTCCGCCGGCCCGTGACGGTCGACTGGCTGGGCGCACTGCTGATCATGGCGGGCGTCTCCACGCTGCTGGTCTGGTCCAGCCTGGCCGGTCACCACTTCCCCTGGGGCTCGTGGCAGACCGCGGCGTTCGTCGTGGGCGGCGTGCTCCTGCTGGCCCTCGCGGTGCGGACCGAGTCGCGGGCCGCGGAGCCGATCATCCCGCTCGGCATCTTCCGCAACCGCACGGTCGCGCTGACCGTGGTGGCCAGCACGCTGGTGGGCGTGGCGCTGTTCGGCAGCACGGTGTTCCTGTCGCAGTACTTCCAGGTGGCGCTCGGTAAGTCACCGACGGTGGCCGGCCTGATGAGCCTGCCGATGATCCTCGGCCTGCTGGTGTCCTCGACGGTGGCCGGACAGCTCATCACGCGGTACGGGCGCTGGAAGGCGTACCTCGTGGTCGGCTCGCTCGTGATGACCGGCGGCTTCCTGTTGCTCAGCACGATCGACGCGACGACCGGCGTGGTGCCACTGGCGACATACATGGTGGTGCTCGGGATCGGGGTCGGCATGCTCATGCAGAACCTCGTCCTCGCCGCACAGAACGACGTGCCCGCCGCCCAGTTGGGTGCGGCCACCTCGACGCTCACCTTCTTCCGCAGCATGGGCGGCGCGATCGGGGTGAGCGCTCTGGGCGCGGTGCTCAGCAGTCGGGTGACCTCGCTCGTCGCCGACCACTTCGGCGCGGAGGCGACCGGCGGCGGCAGCGCCAAGGTGCCCGACCTCGCGACGCTGCCCGCGCCGGTCCTCGCCGTGATCCGCGACATCTACGGCACCGCGACCTCGGACCTGTTCCTGGTGGCGACGCCGATCGCGGTCCTCGCCGTGCTCGCGGTGCTCTTCATCAGGGAGAAGCCGCTGTCCACCCTCACCGGCGACGAGCGTCGCGCGCGGGAGGCGGCGGCGCCGCACTGAGTCGTGCGGGGCCCGGCCCGTCGGGTCGGGCCCCGCGAGGGCGTACCCGATGGAGCCGCGCCGCACCGACGACCCGTCGCCGGCGGCGGACCCGGTGGAGACGGTTCGCGCGCGGGCCACCGCGCACCCGTCTCCCCGCACCGAAACCCAGATCGGAGCTGTTGACGTGAACCCGCTGACGACCGGTGTGTTCGACCTTCCCGACCGCCTCTCCCACAAGGCCGACCCGACGTTGATCGCCCGCGACGAGCAGCACTTCGCGGCCATCGCGGAGAACCTTGAGCAGGTGTTCGCCGACCTGTCCGCACGCCTCGACGCCGCGCGCCGGGCGCCCGGTGGCAAGGGCCGGCAGGCGGTGGACCGGGACCAGGAGATCCGCCGACTGGCGGGGCGCCTTCGCACCCTGCGCCGCTTCGGTCTCGACCTGTGCCTCGGCCACATGGTCGACGCCGACACCTCCGAGACCGTGTACGTCGGACGACGTGGCCTCATCGACAGCTCGGGTCGTCAGCTGCTGCTCGACTGGCGCTCCCCCGCAGCCGAGCCGTTCTTCGGAGCGACCCACGCCAACCCGATGGGCCTGGCGAGCCGTCGCAGGTATCGCTGGACCCGCGGCCGGATCAGCGACTACTGGGACGAGGTGTTCACCGCGGACGGGCTGGAAGGGCGCGCCGCGCTCGACGACCAGTCCGCCTTCATCGCCAGCCTGGGCAGCAGCAGGTCGACCCGGATGCGGGACGTCCTCAGCACCATCCAGGCCGACCAGGACGCCATCATCCGCGCCGGATCCCGCGGCGCTCTCGTCGTCGACGGCGGGCCGGGCACGGGGAAGACCGTCGTCGCCCTGCACCGCACCGCCTACCTCCTCTACTCGGACCCCCGTCTCGGTCACCGCCGGGGCGGCGTGCTGTTCGTCGGCCCGCACCAGCCCTACCTGACGTACGTCGCCGACGTCCTGCCCAGCCTCGGCGAGGAGGACGTGCAGATCTGCACCCTGCGGGACCTCGTCGCCGAGGGAGCCACGGCCACGATCGAGAGCGACCCGGACGTGGCCCTGCTGAAGTCGTCCGCGGGCCTGGTGACGGCGGTCGAGGCGGCCGTCCGGTTCTACGAGGAGCCGCCGACGAGATCGATGACGGTCGCCACGGACGACTCCGACATCCGGCTGAGCGCCGACGACTGGGCTCAGGCGTTCGAGGCGCCGGGGCCCGGCACCCCGCACAACGAGGCGCGCGACGAGGTCTGGGAGGAACTGCTCACGATCCTTGTGGAGAAGTACGACGGCGACGCCCCGGCGGATCTGGTCCGCGCGTCGCTGCTGCGAAACAGCGAGCTGCGGGCGGCCTTCACCCGGGCCTGGCCACTGCTCGACGCGGCCGACCTGGTCGGAGACCTGTGGTCGGTTCCCGCCTACCTGCGCCGGTGCGCTCCCTGGCTCAGCCCGGACGAGGTCCGGAAGCTGCAGCGCGACGACCCCCAGGCCTGGACGGTGTCCGACCTGCCGCTCCTGGACGCCGCACGACAGCGGCTCGGCGACGCGGAGGCGTCCGGGCGCAAGCGCCGGCACGACGCAACTGTCGCCGCCGAGCGCACGCGCATGTCCCGGGTCGTCGACGATCTGATCGCGGCCGACACCTATGACGACGGTGAAGGTGTGCTGTCGAGCCTGCGCCAACCGGACCTCCAGGACGCCCTGGTCGACGAGGCCGCGCTGCCCAGCATCGAACCGGACCTGCTCGCGGGCCCGTTCGCGCACATCGTGGTGGACGAGGCCCAGGAGCTGACCGACGCGGAGTGGCAGATGTTGCTGCTCCGATGCCCGTCCCGGAGCTTCACCATCGTGGGTGACCGCGCCCAGGCACGGCACGGCTTCACGGAGTCGTGGCAGGAACGGCTCGAGCGGGTCGGGCTCGACCACATCAACCTGGCCTCCCTGAGCATCAACTACCGCACGCCGGAAGAGGTCATGACGGAAGCCGAGCCGGTCATCCGGGCAGCGCTCCCGGACGCCAACGTGCCGACCTCCATCCGCAGCAGCGCCATCCCCGTCGTGCACGGGTCCACCTCGGACCTGCGCTCCATCCTCGACTCCTGGCTCGACGAGCACGCCGAAGGCGTCGCCTGCGTCATCGGTGATCCGGCCTTCCAGGAGATGACCCGCGTCCGGTCGCTCACCCCGGTGCTGTCGAAGGGACTCGAGTTCGACCTGGTGGTCCTCGTCGACCCCGAGGCGTTCGGCGACGGCATCGAGGGCGCGGTCGACCGCTACGTCGCGATGACCCGAGCCACCCAGCAACTCGTCATCCTCACCAGCACCCCGGTGAACGGTGCCGCGGTCGCCTCAAGGAATGCTCAAATTCGATCGACGTGAACCGCTGACGCCGCAAACGCACATACGCTCACCGGACCCAGCCCCGCTCACGCCCTCCCCGTTCCTTCTCGCAGGCTCACCGCGCGTTCGGCATGGCTGTCCTACATGGGGGCGACGCGCACGGGGACCTGCCACCACCTCAACCACACGTCGTTAGTAGAAGGAGGGGGAATGCGGCGCACACAACGGCGCATCGCGCTTCTCGCGCTGCCCGCCCTGGTGGGTAGCATCCTCGTGGCGACCGGGCCCGCGGGCGCGGATCCCACGGGGTCGTCAGCCACCGCCAGCCGATCCCAGCTTGAGGATCGGGAGGCGGTACGCCTCGTACACATCAGGCTGACCGGCGCCGACATGCTGGACAAGGTGGCCGCCGCCGGCTTCGACCTCGAGCACGGCCTCCGGCGCGTGCCGACCGGCATCGAAGGCGAGGCGGTGGTGACCGCCGGGCAGGTCGCCGAGCTCGAGGCGATGGGCGTCGACGTGCTCGGCGACGACGCGGGCTTCGCCTGGAGCGACGAGGCCGACGGCGGCATCGGCATCGCCGCCGGCGCGCGGGCCGTCCAGCCGTTGAACCACGAGGCGACGGTACGCATCGCCCGCGCCGACTGGTTCACCACCAAGGGCCAGGGCTTCCTCTACGTCGAGGCGCGGACCACCGAGGGGCAGCAGGCGGACCCGATCGTCGGGATGCAGCTCGAGAACGACTCGGGCAAGGGCACGCCGTTCGGCTTCGCCCGGACGATGAGCCGGTTCGTCGACTCCGGGCAGTACATGTTCCACCGCAACCTGTTCAAGCTCGACGCGCGCCCCAGCAAGATCCAGGTGACGAGCTCCACCGGTGGCGTCGCCACCGGCGTCGTCTCCAACTGGCTCGAGGACGCGCCGCCGCCGTTGACGGCGAACCCGTCCTACAAGTCCGACTTCGTGGACGGCTACAAGCACCCGCAGCAGCTCTACAGCCGCGCCAAGGAGATCGCCCGCCAGTACCCGGACATCGCCGAGATCGTCTACCTGCCGAACGAGACGAACGGGTACCAGCGCAAGGCGCAGGCCCAGATCGGCGGTACGGGGCAGGCGGCGGTCGTCGTCACCTCGGCGGCGTGGGGCCACGAGGGCGGCAACGACATCACGGTCGAGTTCGTGGACCGGCCGGGTGCGGACCTCCCGCTCGCGGTGGAGGTCGCGGGCAAGGCGGTCCGCGTGCTCCTCGCCAAGGACGCCTCCGGCGGGCCGGCGAGTACGGCCACCGAGGTGGCGGAGGCACTGCGGACCGGGTCGCAGGGCCTCATCGACCGGGCGCACCCGTACCGCGCCAACGAGGGCACCGGCATCGTCGCGCCGACGGCCGGCCCGGTCGCGCTGACCGACTTCCTCGACCAGAAGCGCGCCGGCGCACCGGCGGGCGAGGTGCCGCGAGGCCCGGCCACGATCCCCGTCCTGCGGGTCGGCAAGCACCGTGACGGCAGTAAGCCCGGTGTCCTGATCCAGGCGCAGGACCACGCCCGCGAGTGGGTGCCGGCGACGACCAGCCTGGAGTCGGCCGAGCGTCTGGTGCACAACTACCGGTCCGACCGGGAGACGAAGAAGATCGTCGAGAACACCGACGTCTTCTTCATCCTCTCCAACAACCCGGACGGGGCGAACTACAGCTTCTACAACTTCGCCTCGCAGCGGAAGAACATGACGAACCACTGCCCGGACGCGAACGCCGATCCGGCGCAGCGGAACTCCTGGGGCGTCGACCTGAACCGGAACTACCGGGTCGGGTCGGGCCACGACGGCTACGCCGGAGGGTCGACCAGCTGCGTCAGTGGCACCTACCAGGGGCCGGAGGAGCTGTCCGAGCCGGAGTCGAAGAACATCATCTGGCTGGTCGAGAAGTACTCGAACATCAAGTTCATGATGTCGGTGCACTCCAACGGCGGCCAGCTCTTCTGGCAGCCCGGCGCCTACATCGCGGACGGCCGGATCACCACGCCGCGCCCGCCGTTGGGTGACGAGGCGTTCTACTGGCAGTCGGCCGCCCGGATCCTGTCGCAGGTCAAGGCGCACCGGGAGACCGTCGTCACGCCGGAGAACGTCGGCGGCTCGTCCGACGTCCTCTACTCCTCGTCGGGCAACGTGCGCGAGGACCTGTACTACACCTACGGGATCTACGCGTTCGGCTGGGAGGTCGGCGGTTCCGTCTACAACCCGGCCACCGGCGACTGGCAGGGCGGTTCGTTCCAGCCAGAATGGGCGGGGAATCCCGAGCTCGTCAGCGGTCACGCCGAGACGATGGAGTACGCCAACGGGATCATGGAGATGTTCCGGGTCGCGGCGGACTGGGGCAGGGACCGGAAGGACCCGACGTCCCGGCTCATCCCCGGCAGCGGGAAATACCGCGGGCCCGTCGACGTGCGCTTCGAGACGAGCGAGCCGGCCACCATCTACTACACGACGGACGGCAGCCGTCCCACGCTCCAGTCGCCACGCTATGCGGCGACCGAGTTCCGTGAGCCGGGGCAGGTGTTCCACGTGACCGAGACGACGACGTTCCGCTGGTTCTCGGTCGACAGCGCCGGCAAC
Source organism: Micromonospora acroterricola (assembly GCF_003172955.1). Taxonomy (GTDB): domain Bacteria; phylum Actinomycetota; class Actinomycetes; order Mycobacteriales; family Micromonosporaceae; genus Micromonospora; species Micromonospora acroterricola. The sequence continues at coordinate 14,445 of NZ_QGKR01000149.1, forward strand.
ATCGAGAAGAACTACGACCCGACGAAGAGCGACAAGCGCAACAACTACCGCACGGCGACGATCACGATCGTCAAGAAGTAGCGCCCCTCCCAGTGATCAGTGCCCCGTCAGTGCGGTCCACCCGCGACTGGCGGGGCACTGATCGCGCGAACTCAGGACCTGCCGGAGACCGTCGGGTAGGTGGTCACGCGGGCCGGCGGCCGTACTCGTCGTCGGTCACGTGCTCGCCCCACTCGGTCTCCGGCCCGTCCTGCCCCGCCGTGAGGCCGTCCCAGATCGCCAGATGGGTCATGAAGTGGTCGGGGGCGGCCCCGTGCCAGTGCCACTCACCGGGCGGACACCAGACGGCGTCGCCCGGGCGGATGACGACGACGTCGCCACCGCGCGACTGGGTCAGCCCGACGCCCTCGGTGACGTGCAGCAGTTGGCCGTTGACGTGCCGGTGCCAGGCGGTGCGGGCGGCGGGGGCGAAGTGCACGGCGTTGCACCGGCCGATGGTCGTTCCGTTCATCGGAACGATCTGGTCGAACCAGACGTCTCCGGTGAACCAGTCGGCCGGTCCCTTGACCGACGGCAGCTTGGTCATGATCTCCACGTGTCCTCCGTGCGGTACGCCTGGCTCGTTGTCTCGTCAGGGATTGAGAAGGACCTTGATGGCGCGGCGCTCGTCCATCGCCCGGTACCCCTCGGCGGCCTCGTCGAGGGGAAGGGTGAGGTCGAAGACCCTGCCGGGGTCGATCTGCCGGGTCGCGATGAGGTCGATCAGCTCGGGCAGGAAACGGCGTACCGGGGCGGGGCCGCCGTGCAGGTGCACGTGGGAGAAGAACAGCTCCTCGCCGGGCAGCTCGACGTCGTGGGCGACTCCGACGTACCCGACGTGGCCGCCGGCACGGGTGGCCCGGATGGCCTGCATCATCGACTCCTGGGTGCCGACCGCCTCGATGACCGAGTGTGCCCCGAGGCCGTCGGTGAGGTCCTTGATCCGTGCGACGCCGTCGTCGCCGCGCTCGGTGACGATGTGGGTCGCGCCGTAGTGCGCGGCCAGCTTCTGGCGCGGCTCGTGCCGGCTCATCGCGATGACGCGTTCCGCGCCGAGCCGCTTGGCGGCCAGCACGGCCAGCAGACCGACGGCGCCGTCGCCGACCACCGCGACGGTCTTGCCCGGGCCGACCTCGGCCGCCACGGCGCCGAACCAGCCGGTGCCGAGCACGTCGGAGGCGGCGAGGTAGCTCGGGATCAGGTCGTCCGAGGGGACGTCCGGCGTGGCGACCAGGGTGCCGTCCGCCAGCGGTACGCGCAGGTACTCGGCCTGGGCACCGAGCCCGCCGACCGGCTCCCGGTGGACGCACGACGACTGGTAGCCGGCACGGCAGATCGCGCAGGTGTTGTCGGAGGCGAAGAACGAGCCGATCACGAACTGGCCCGGCTTGATGTTCCTGACCTCGCCGCCGACCTCCTCGACGATGCCGACGTACTCGTGGCCCATCGGGGACGGCCCCTTGACCGCTTCGACGCCCCGGTACGGCCACAGGTCCGAGCCGCAGACGCAGGTGGCGGAGAGACGGATGATCGCGTCGGTCGGGAGCAGGATCTCGGGATCCTCCCGCGTCTCCACCCGGACGTCGCCGGGAGCATGCATCACAACACCACGCACAGGCTCTTCCTTTCCGAAGGACCGGCCACGATCCGGCCCGTGTTCTCTTCCGCCTACCCGAGCGGGTCGTGATGATGCCGCCATCCGGGCACATCCCGGACAACGACCGTCACTCGCACCACGCTCATCGGTCTCCAGCTAACCCCGGCAGCGCCCCCGCAGGGAGTTCCTCTCCGGAGGTGTACTGACAGAGCACCCCAACGACCAGCCGTGCGACGTACGGTCCAGACGTGGACAACCGCACTGAGGTCCGCGAGTTCCTCGTCTCGCGGCGCGCCAAGCTCCGGCCGGAGCAGGCCGGCCTGCCCGCCGGCACCAGGCGACGGGTGCCGGGGCTGCGCCGCAGCGAGGTCGCGTCGCTGGCCGGTGTGAGTATCGAGTACTACTCGAAGCTCGAACGCGGCACGGTCGCTGGCGTGTCGCCGAGCGTGCTCAACGCCGTCGCCCGGGCGCTCCAACTCGACGACGCGGAGCGGGCGCACCTGTTTGACCTCGCCCGGGCCGCCGACGGCAGCGGCGCCCTCATGCGGCCCCGCCGTCGCACCGCGCGGCAGTGGTCGGTCCGCCCCAGCCTGCAATGGGCCCTCGACGCGGTGACCCAGGGCCCCGCGTTCGTGCGCAACGGCCGGATGGACCTGCTCGCGGCCAACCGGCTCGCCCGAGCGTTCTACGCCGAGGTGTACGCCGACCCGCAGCGCCCCGCCAACATCGCCCGCTTCACCTTCCTCGACGAGAAGGCGCACCGCTTCTATCCCGAGTGGGACCTCGCCGCCGACATCTGCGTCGCCATCCTGCGCACGGAGGCGGGCCGCGACCCCCACGACAAGGATCTCCACGACCTCGTGGGTGAACTCTCCACCCGCAGCGACGAGTTCCGGACACGCTGGGGCGCCCACAACGTGCGGCACCACGGCACCGGCGTCAAGAAGTACCGCCACCACGTCGTCGGCGACCTGACCCTCGCCTACGAAGGGCTGGAGATGGCCGCGGAACCGGGCCTCACGCTCACGATCTACACCGCCGAGCCCGCCTCCCCGTCCGAGGACGCGCTACGCCTGCTCGCCTCCTGGGCGGCCTCCCAGGAGACCGATTCCGACGCGCAGACCGTCGTCCGGGAGTGAGCGAGGCGTGTGGTGTGGTTCGAGTCCGGGTGGCCCGTCGTCCTCTGTGGCGGGGCGGGTCACCCGGACCCCTGACGCGGCTCCGCTGTCGTGTCAGTCGAGGGCGTCCTTGACCTTGCGGACCACGTTGGTGACGCCCTGCGCGTGGGCTCCGGCCGCGTCGCCGGGCTTGCCGGGGCCGCGGGAGCCGTCGTAGGTGGCGTACAGCTTCGGGTCGGGCGGCGGGGGCAGGGCCGTGTCGTCGGTCAGCGCGACCGGCTCGGGCCGGTAGGTCAGATCCTCCCCGCCGATGAGGCTCGGTCCCTGTGCCCAACGACCCTCTCCGGCGCGGCTGTCCGTACCGAAACTCCAGAACGTGTGGTTGTGATCCGCGTTCTCGATGTCGCTGTTGGAGCGCTCGATGCCGTGCTCGACGTAGCCGTCGGCGATGAGCTGCTCGATGCCGAGCAGCCACTGCTGCTGGTGGTAGGTGTCCCGGGCCAGGTTGAAGCCGAGCATCTCCTTGACACCGGGGTCGTCGGTCATGTTCAACACCCGGCTGGTCTGTAGGCGGCTCTGCGCCTCCGCGGCGACGTTGGAACGGAAGTCCGCGAGGAGGTTGCCACTCGCGACGATGTAGCCGGCGTTCCACGGGACACCCTGGCTGTCGCGGGGCAGCGGGCCGCCGCCGCCGACGATGGCGTGCTGCGGGTTCATGCCGCCGAGCACCGCGGCGAGGACGGGGTTGGCCGCGACCGCCTTCTCCGTCGTCTCGGCCGGGGCCCCCTCCAGGAGCCGGGCCAGCATCGTGGTGAGCATCTCGACGTGGCCGATCTCCTCGGTGCCGATGTCCATGATCATGTCTTTGTACTTGCCGGGCACGCGGCAGGTCCACCCCTGCCAGAGGTACTGCATCATCACGGTCATCTCGCCGAACTGGCCGCCGAGGATCTCTTGCAACTTCATCGCGAACAGCGCGTCGGGCTTCTCCGGCCTGGCCTTGAACTGAAGGTGTCGGTCGTGGCGGAACACGGGTCCTCCGATCAGACGTACGGGACGCCGTCACGAGGCGGCGCGCCCCGCGTCTTCCCGCTCCGCTGGCCCCACCGTGCCAACGCCCGGCCCGCCGGGGCCACACTCCCGCTCCGCGACCGCCCGGACCGACGTGGCCCCAGCCAGGTAGCCCCGGCCCACAGCTCGGACCAGTAGATAGTGAGCCCTATCTATATTGACGCTCGTCGTGGCCGTCGACAGACTCTCGGCACCACCACCAGCACCCCCTCTGGGAGGCGCCATGACCCGTCCCCGCCTGCCGCTCCTGCGGGCAGCCACCCGGTTGGCCGCACTCGCCGCGGCGACCGCCGCCGTGCTGCTCGCCGTCACCACGCCGGCGAACGCCGCCGTGCCGACCGGACGCTACGTCGCACTGGGCGACTCGTACACCGCCGGTCCGCTGATCCCCACCCAGGTCGACCTGAACTGCCTCCGCTCCAACCGCAACTACCCGTCCCTGGTCGCCGCGTCCGCCGGCTCGTCGCCGTTCGTCGACGTGAGCTGCTCCGGGGCCACCACCGACGACATCCTCTACGGCGGGAGCGGACAGCTGGGCATCGCGGTGCCACCACAGCTCAACGCGGTCACGTCGACCACGGCGCTGGTGACGGTGCAGATCGGCGGCAACGACATCGGCTTCTCCGGCATCATCAGCGACTGCGCGGAGGCGAGCCTCAGCAGCCCGCTCGGTTCGCCGTGCAAGGACCGGTTCACCGCCGGCGGCACCGACCAGTTGCAGGCCAGGATCGCCGCCGCCGCCCCGAAGGTGACCGCCGTGCTCCAGGCGGTCCGCCGGGCCGCGCCGGGCGCCCGGGTCGTGGTGCTCGGGTACCCGGCGATCCTGCCGGACACCGGTTACGGCTGCTGGCCGGTGGTCCCGATCGCCTACCAGGACGTGCCGTACCTGCGGGGCGTCGCGAAGTCGCTCAACGCCACCCTGGCCCGCACCGCCGCGGCGAACGGCGCCACCTACGCCGACGTCTACACCCCGTCGATCGGCCGCGACACGTGCAAGAGCAGCGGCACCCGGTGGGTCGAGGGACTGGTGCCGCAGAACTCGGCCGCCCCGTTCCACCCGAACGCACGGGGCGAGCAGGGCATGGCCACCGCTCTGCTGGCCACGCTCAACAGCTGACCAGGCAGCGCACGGTCGAGCCGGCCCCGTCGCGGCGGGGCCGGCTCAACCCGGTACTGCTCCGGGTTGGCGCATCGTTACGGGTGTCCGCCGGCTCGACCTCCGCGGGCTGGACCTGGCGGCCAGGGTGGGCGCGGAGGCCCCGTCACACCGACCCGACGAACTGGCTGACGTGGTAGGCGGTGCTGCGGCCGTCCGGCGTACGGGTCCACTTCGAGACCATGAGATGCAGATCGTTGGCGTCGCGGCTCGACCAGGGATGGATGAACCCACCGTAGAGTCCCGGCTCCTGCCAGCTCGTGACCTGGACCTTCTCCGCCGTCCACGCGCGGTCCGGTCCCGGCGCCGTCCGGGTGACCACACAACCGTTCTGGCAGTTCAGGTACGACATGACCCAGGTCCCGTCGCCCAGGCGGCGTACGGACGGCTCGCCGAAGCGGCCGGTGAGGATGGGTGTGCAGGGTCTCCCCCAGCCCCAGTTCGCGCCGTTCCAGCCCCACCCCTCGTAGGACTCGGGGTAGAACAGCCGGTCCCACCGGACGCGACGCAGCATCATCGGCCCGTCCTGCCGGCCGGAGCGCACCGAGAAGACGTAGACGTGGTCGCCGTCGCGCTGCATCGTCCACATTTGGAACGGGTCCTTGTTGTCCGGGCTGTTCCACCACTTCAGCGGCGTACGGATGAAGTCGTTGCCGTTGTCGGAGTAGGCCAGGCCCGCGTAGCGGGACTTCCACTGCGGTCCCGCCGGGCCGGCCGAGTTCCAGTTCTCGATGCTCATGTAGGAGATGAGCTGGCGACCGGTCTCGGGGAAGCTGATGCCGTCGTTGGGGATGACGGTCACCTCCGGGAGCCCGTCGATGCCGATGCCGTGGTGGCCGTTGTGCATCAGTTCGGGCGCGCGTCCGTTGCCGGCGACCCGCGCCGCGCTGTCGAAGACCACTCCGCCCGGCGCGCCCGGGTGGATGGCGGACCGCAACATGACCGGTGACCGCCAGTCGTTCGGCAGGGGCGGGCCCTCGGGCCACGGGGTGTTGAAGGTGTCACCGAAGAGGTAGCCGATCGACGCGTTCTCCAGCACGTAGGGAATGCCCAGATCGGTGCCGGCCACCCGCCATCGGCTGTTGGTGTCGAGGTCCGCTCCGGTCAACCGCTTCTTCCAGACCGCCGCCTGGGCCGGACCGGCCGTTGTCAGGACACCCCCGATGACACCGGCGGCGCTGGCGGCGCCTATCGCGGCGGCGCGACCGAGGAGCGAGCGACGAGGCAGGCCCATGGCTGTCCTCTCCGAGACATCGATTGCCGAGAGTAAACCCGCAGGCACCGTCCATGTCAATACCTGCCCGCATCAGCGAGCACTGTGAAGGAAATCTTCAGGTTACATTGACAGCCGTCATCGCCCTGATGACACTCTCAGCAATCGAACCGGCGTCAGAGGCAGCAGCACGACGCCGCCGGGATGACCCACCGACCTCGCGAGGAGCATCGTGAGACGTACTCTCCTGGCCCTGTTGGTCGCCCTCGGCACCGCGGCGGCGGCCGTCACGGCAGCACCGGCTCATGCCGACCCGGTCGGCATCCTGGCCTGCCCCTCCATCCCCGCCAACCGCGACCCCGCGGTGACCCTGGTGGTCTACCGGGTCGCCCGCGCCCACAACGCCAACGACAAGGTGATGCTCTCCGCATTCGAGGCGGGCTGGGTCGAGTCACACATGAACAACCTGCCGTGTGGCGACAAGTCGTCGCTCGGGGTGTTCCAGCAGCGCTGGGACTACGGCTGGGGCACTCCGGAACAGATCATGGACCCGGTCTACGCCAGCACCCAGTACGTCACCCGGGCGATCGTCTGCGACCGCAACAACCCCGCCTACAGCGCGGGACAGGTCGCCCAGTGCGTGCAACGGTCGGGCTTCCCGGACCGGTACGACCAGGTGGCCGCCACCGCCCGGGCCCAGCTCAACGAGGCGGCCCGTACCCACGCCATCGCCGGCGGGTCCGCCACCGACGTCACCGGCGACGGCCGCGACGACGTCGTGGCCTTCACGCAGAACGCCCTCGCCGACGTCTACGTGGGCGCCTCCACCGGTGGTTCCTTCACCGGCACCTCGGTCAAGTGGAACGACTTCTTCTCCATCGGCGGGGAGACCGCCTCGACCGGCGACGTCAACGGCGACGGCAGGGACGACATCGTCACCTTCGCGCACAGCAACACCGGCGACGTGTACGTCGCGCTCTCCAACGGCACCTCGTTCGGCGGCGGCGGGAAGTGGCACGACTGGTTCGCGCCGGGCGCGGAGATCGGCGCGGTCGGCGACGTCAACGGCGACGGCCGCGACGACATCGTCGCCTTCACCCACAACCCCGCCGGCGACGTGTACGTGGCGCTCTCCACCGGCGCCGGGTTCGGCCCCGGCCTCAAGTGGCACGAGTACTTCAGCCCGTTCGGCGAGTTCCCGGCGCTCGGTGACGTCGACGGCGACGGACGCGACGACATCATCACCTTCACCCAGGGCCCCGCCACCGCCGCCGACGTCATCGTCGCCCTGTCGACCGGCAGCGCGTTCGGCGCCCCACAGAAATGGCACGACCTGTTCGCCGTCGGCGCCGAACAACCCCGCGTCGGCGACATCAACGGCGACGGCAAAGACGACATCGTCACGTTCACCTGCAACACCGACGCCGACGTCTACGCCGCCGTCTCCACCGGCACCGGCTTCACCGGAACGACCGTGAAGTGGAACGACTTCTTCTGCCTCGCCGGCGAATTCCCCTACCTCGGCGACGCCAACGGCGACGGCCGCGACGACATCATCGTCTTCACCAAGGGCGCCACCAACGACATCCACGTCGGCCTCTCCACCGGCACCGGCTTCCTCGGCGCCACCAAATGGCACGACTTCTTCGGCCTCAACGGCGAAACCACCCTGTGAACGGCGAACTGGAGGCCCCGATGCGACTGACCCGGCCCTCGTGGCGCGCCTGCGCCCTCCTCCTGACGGCGGCGCTCGTCGCCCAGGCCACGGCCACGCCGGCCGTCGCGGCCCGGCCCGCGGCACCCGGTTCGCTCGGCACGGCCTTCGTGCGCGCCGCCGCCGAGTTCGACGTACCTCGGGACCTGCTGGTCGCCGTCGCCTACGGTGAGTCGCGGCTGGACGGGCACGACGGTCTGCCCAGCCAGGCCAACGGTTACGGGGTCATGCACCTGGTCAGCAACCCCACCCAGCACAGCCTCGAACGTGCGGCCACGCTCACCGGCGAGCCGGTCGCCCGCCTGCGCTCGGTCACCTCGGCCAATGTCCGGGGTGGTGCGGCGGTGCTGCGCGACCTGGCCGACAGGGAGGGACTGACGAGCGGTGCGCGGGACCGGCTCTCCGCCTGGTATCCGGTCGTGGCGCGCTACAGCGCCGCCGTCGACGACCCGACGGCCCGGCTCTACGCCGACCACGTCTACGACCTCCTGCGTACCGGAATCGCGGCCCGTTCGGTGCGGGTCGCGCCGCAGCCGCTCCGACCCGAACTCGGCCGCTACGCGCGGGTCGCCCCCGCGGGCGCCGCCGCCGGTCCGAACGCCGCCGCGGCCGCGGTGCCGGAGTACGGGCCGGCGCGGTGGGTGTCGGCCTACGGCGGCAACTACCAGGTCGGCCGGTCGTCACGAATCACCACGGTGGTGGTGCACGTGACCCAGGGCTCGTACGCCGGCACGGTGAGCTGGTTCCAGAACCCGTCCGCGGGAGTGAGCGCGCACTACGTCGTGAAGTCGAGCAACGGTGAGATCACCCAGATGGTGCGCGAGGGAGACACGGCCTACCACGCGCGCTCGGCCAACCCGTACTCGGTGGGCATCGAGCACGAGGGGTTCGTGGACAATCCGGCCTGGTTCACCGACGCCATGTACCGGTCCTCGGCAGCGCTGACCCGCTACCTGTGCGACAAGTACGGGCTGCCGAAGAACCGCACGGCGATCAAGGGGCACAACGAGCTGCCCGGCAACGATCACACGGACCCCGGTCCCAACTGGAACTGGAACTACTACATCTCGCTGGTCAACGCCGGCAGCTCCGGCGGTCGCTACCTGGCGGGGTCACCGACGGACTTCACCGGCGACGGCCGGGACGACGTGGTCGCCTTCACCCAGGGCAGCCTCAACGACGTCTACGTGGCCGCCTCCACCGGCAGCGCCTTCGCCGGCACCTCCGTCAAGTGGAACGACTTCTTCGGCCTCACCGGTGAGACCCTGCTCAGCGGCGACGTCAACGGCGACGGCCGCGACGACGTCATCGCCTTCACCCACGGCACCCTCGCCGACGTCTACGTGGCCCTCTCCACCGGCGCCAGCTTCGGCGGCGGCCAGAAGTGGCACGACTGGTTCGCACCGGGCGCCGAGGTCGGCGCGGTCGGCGACGTCAACGGCGACGGCCGCGACGACATCGTCACGTTCACCCACGACACGAACGCCGACGTGTACGTGGCCTTGTCCACCGGCGCCGGGTTCGGCCCCGGCCTCAAGTGGCACGACTACTTCTCGATCCCCGGCGAGTTCCCGGCCCTCGGTGACGTCGACGGCGACGGACGCGACGACATCATCACCTTCACCCAGGGCCCCGCCACCGCCGCCGACGTCATCGTCGCCCTGTCGACCGGCAGCGCGTTCGGCGCCCCACAGAAATGGCACGACCTGTTCGCCGTCGGCGCCGAACAACCCCGCGTCGGCGACATCAACGGCGACGGCAAAGACGACATCGTCACGTTCACCTGCAACACCGACGCCGACGTCTACGCCGCCGTCTCCACCGGCACCGGCTTCACCGGAACAACCGTCAAGTGGAACGACTTCTTCTGCCTCGCCGGCGAATTCCCCTACCTCGGCGACGCCAACGGCGACGGCCGCGACGACATCATCGTCTTCACCAAGGGCGCCACCAACGACATCCACGTCGGCCTCTCCACCGGCACCGGCTTCCTCGGCGCCACCAAATGGCACGACTTCTTCGGCCTCGACGGCGAAACCACCCTCTGAGCACGTCCCGAGGCGTCGCGGTGGTGGGCGGCCGACCCGTGCCGGCCGTCCCCCCCGGGCACCATCCCGACAGGAGCCACGCCATGTTCCGGCACTCGCGTACCCCTCTGCGCCGCTCCCTGGTCGCGCTGCTCACCCTGGCTGCGGCGGTTCTGACAGCCGTGGTGGCGACACCCTCGCCCGCGTTCGCCGCACCGAACTTCAAGGCGCCGTTCCCGTGCGGGCAACGGTGGACCTACGACCACCACAGCGCGGAGGTACGGCAGGCGCTGGACTTCGTCCGCGCCGACGGCGGGACGACCGGAGGCACCCCGCAGGTCGCCTCCGCCGCGGGTGTGGCCCGGCACTACTCCCAGCCCAGCGGCGCCGGCAACTACATCGTCATCGACCACGGTGGCGGCTGGACGACCTACTACTTCCATCTCAGCGCCTACTCGGTCGCCAACGGCGCGTACGTGCAGCAGGGCCAGCAGATCGGCATCACCGGCAGCACGGGCAACTCCTCCGGACCGCACGTCCACTACGAGCAGCTCTACAACGGCGTCGGCCAGACGATCGTCATCAACGGCGTCTCACTGGCGCCGTACCCGGCGCAGTACCACCAGAAGTACCTGGTCAGTGACAACTGCGGCGGGTCGTCGGCCGGCGGCCGGTACCTGGCCGGCTCGCCCACCGACTTCACCGGCGACGGCCGCGACGACATCGTCGCGTTCACCCGGGGATCGCTCAACGACGTGTACGTGTCGTCGTCCACCGGGACCTCGTTCGCCGGAACGTCGGCGAAGTGGAACGACTTCTTCGGCCTGAACGACGAGACGCTGCTGTCCGGGGACTTCAACGGTGACGGCCGCGACGACATCGTGGCCTTCACGCACGGCTCGCTCGCCGACGTCCACGTGGCGTTGTCGACCGGGTCGTCGTTCGCGGGCGCCACCCGATGGCACGACTGGTTCGCGCCGGGCGCCGAGGTGGCCGCGGTCGGCGACGTCAACGGCGACAGCCTCGACGACATCGTCGCCTTCACCCACAACGACGCCGGGGACGTTCACGTCGCCCTGTCCACCGGGTCGTCGTTCGCCGGTACGGCGCTGAAGTGGCACGAGTACTTCTCGATCGGAGGCGAGTACCCGGCCCTCGGTGACGTCAACGGCGACGGCCGGGACGACATCATCACGTTCACGCAGGGTCCGGTCACGGCGTCGGACGTCATCGTCGCCCTGTCCACGGGGTCGTCGTTCGGCGCCGCCCAGACGTGGCACGACCTGTTCGCCGTGGGCACGGAACAGCCCCGCGTCGGGGACATCAACGGAGACGGCAAGGACGACATCGTCACGTTCACCTGCAACGCCGACGCCGACGTCTACGCGGCCGTCTCCACCGGCACCTCCTTCGTCGGCACCACCGTGAAGTGGAACGACTTCTTCTGCCTCGCCGGCGAGTTCCCCTATCTGGGTGACTACGACGGCGACGGCAGGGACGACATCATCGCCTTCACCAAGGGCAGCCTCAACGACGTCTACGTCGGCCTCTCGACCGGCACCGCCTTCGGCGGCGGCGCGAAATGGCACGACTTCTTCGGCCTACCCAACGAAACCACCCTCTGACTCCACTCGGCCACGGCGAGCAGGCCGGCGGCCTACATGAAGTTGCGGGTGTGCAGGGCGGAGAGCTCGGCGGCCTCGTCGGGGCGGAAGCCCAGTCGTACCAGCCGGCGCTGCCGACCCTGGTCCATCGCGTGCTGGAGCTCCTGCACCCGCTGGAAGCCGGCGGACACGTCATCGGGACGCCAGCTTCCCGCCGCGAGCACGACGAGCGCGTCGAAGACGTCCGCGTTGAGGCCGGCGGTGTCGATGAGCGCGTCGTGTCGCCGGTGGATGGCCGCGCGCAGCCGGTCCCGCAGCCGCGGGTCCACCGTCGCCTGGTGCTCCAGGTGCGCCATGCCGAACACCACGTGCCGGCGCTCGTCCTGCATCGCCAGCCAGCAGATCCGGCGGGTCACCGGGTCCGGGGCGTTCCGCTCCAGGAACGAGAGCAGGTCCACGAAGCTGCCCTCGCCGAGCACGGACAGCAGGAACGAGGCCAGGGCGAAGTCGGACTCCGCGACGAGCGTGAAGAGCGACTGTCGGCCGCCGGCCGACGACGTGCCCAGCTCCGCGCCCCGCAGCAGCGCACGCCGGCTGAACACCTCCATGTGCCGGGCCTCGTCGGCCATCTGCACCGCGAGAAGCTGCGTCACCTCGCGGAAGTGCGGGTGGATGCGCCCGACGAAGCGCGCCGGCACGACGAGCGCGGCCTGCTCGTTCTCGACGAGGTAGGTCATCACCTGCACCACCGCCGCCTCCACGTCGGCCGGCAGCGTGAACGCGTCGTCCCACGGGACCTCGCTCTCCGGGTCCCACTGTCGGGCGGCGGCCTGGGCGTACAGCTTGGGCGCCACGTCGGCCCACACCAGATCGCGCTCGTCCAGGTCGAACCGGGCCTCGGGGCCGCCGGCCTCCAGCAGCGCGCCGCGGGCGCCGAGCCCCCACCGTGGCGGCGGGCGGCTGCTGAGCGCCGTGGGCAGGGCCGGGCCGGCCCGTTCCGCGCCGAACCAGCGGTCGTCATCGGCCGTGCCCCGGACGACCACCGCCACCAGCTCGCTCCGATCGGCGGGATCCGGCCATTCGACCCGGTGCCCCCGGCTCCGGCACCACGCGGGCAGGTGCACGGGCAGGGCCGGGTCGCGGCCGGAGACCGCCAGCCGGCCACCGGGCGGCAGCCCGGCGAGGGCGCGCTGCACCAGCAGGTGCGCTCCCCGGCCGAAGCCCAGGCCGCCGAGGTGGATCTCGGCGGCGGGTACGGCGTTCACGGCCGGTAGCCGGCGGCCGTCACCCGCCCGTCGGCGGCGTAGAACCCGCTCGCGTCGACCGCGCGGGCGAGCGCGTCGTACCCCGAGGTCCGGCTGTCCTCCCAGGCCGTCAGTCCCTCCAGGTCGAGCAGTGGCCGCACCTGCGAATCGGCGTACGACATGCCGCGCAGAAGCGTGCCGAAGAGCCGGACCCCGGCCGACGCGGGGTCGCGGACCGTCATGTTGCAGTGGTCGTATCGCGCGGTCTGCGCGACGATCCGGGTGCCCTCCGGCGGCAGCGTGCCCTCCTGGACGAACGCCAGGTGATTGGCGTCGATCATGCAGGCGGCGTCCACCTCCTTGGCGATGAGGGCCCGGGCCGCGTCGCGCTCACCGCCGATGTGGTCGCCGTGCAGACCGACGCCCACGTCGAACCGGCGGACGTCGACCGGCACGCCGGCCGCCGCGAGGTGGCCGAGCGGGATCAGCGTCGCCTGTGGGCTGTCCACGGCACCGACGGCGACCACCAGCCCGGCGAGGTCCTCGACCTGCCGCACCGGCGAGTCGGCGCGCACCACCACGACGGAGGTGAGGTCCCGGTCGGTGTCGCGCATGGTGAGCGCGTGCACGGCGCTGCCGCTGGCCGCCGCCAGCCGTTCGGCCCGCAACCAGGCGAGGGGTGAGTTCCACGCCGCGTCGATCCGGCCGGCGACCAGGTCCTCGACCTGCCGCTCGTAGTGGGAGTAGAGGACGAAGTCGAAGTCCAGGCCGTTGCCCCGCAGCCAGGCGCGGAAGCCCTCCCAGATGGTCACGACCTTGGGGTCGTACGCGACGGCGCCCATCAGGACCGTTGGCGCCGGCATCAGCGGTTGGCCTCGTCGAACAGCGGCAGCCCGGTGGCGACGCGGCCGACGAAGTCGTGCAGGGCGTCGGTGGTCGGTGCCATCACCCGGGCCGCCCGGGAGTCGCGGAACCGGCGTTCGAGCCCCAACTCCTTGCGGAACGCGCTGCCGCCGCAGAGCTGCATCGCGCCGTCGGTCACCTCGGCGGCGGTCTCGCCAGCGAGCGCCTTGACCTGCAACACCCGCAGCATCGCGTCGTCCCGGCCGGTCTCCAGCGCGGTGAGGGTGTCGCCGAGGAAGGCGCGCAGGGCGTCGGCGCGGATCTTCAGCTGGGCGAAGCCACGCCGGGTGACCGGCGCGTCGCGGAGGGCCGCGCCGGTGTGCGTCAGTGTGGTCCTCGTGAGGTGGCGGCCAGCCTCGGCGACCGCGCTGTCCGCGAGGCCGAGGCAGAACGCGGCGTTCAACACCAGGAACCAGGGCAGGACCGCGCCGAGCGCGGTGTCGAGGCCAGCGCCGTCGGCGGCCAGCATGGCGCCGGTGGAGACCCGGAGCCCGTCGGCCGTCATCGGTCGGGAGCCGTTGCCGCGCAGGCCGAGCCCGTCGAAGTCGCCGGTGACGCTGAGGCCGACGCTGTCGGCCGGACGAGCCACAGGGTCATCGGGCCGGCCCCCGGGGAGAGGGGGAGACTCGACCATACGTAGCTGTTCGCCTCGCCGGCCGAGGTGACCCAGCTCTTCCTGGCGTCGAGCCGGACCGTGCCGTCGTCGGCCGCCGCCGCGGTGCCGGTCGGCGACCAGAAATGGCTGCGCGAGCCGTACTCGGAGAAGGCCAGCGTGGTCAGGTGGTCACCGGCGGCGATGGCCTCGCGGACCTCGCGCGGGCCGTGCGCCTCGATGACGGCGGTCGCCGCGTAGTGCATGAGAACGACCATCGCCGTCGACCCGCACTCGGCGGCCAACCGCTCGATGACCTGGGCGACCTCGCGCATGCCCTGGCCGGCGCCGCCGACCTCCGTCGAGGAGGCCAGGCCGAGCAGGCCAGCCGCGCCGAGAGCGTCGATGCCCTGCCGGGGAAAGGCCCCGTTCCGGTCGACGGTCGCCGCCTGGGGACGGATCACGTCGTCGAGCACCGTGCCGAGTGTGTGCGAGGTGTCGGTGCGGGAGCGGGGATTGTCGACACTGGCCGTCATGAGAGGTGTCCCCTTCAGTCGGAGCGCTGCAACCGCTGTCGAAGCTATCCGATGAAGGAACCGCCGTGCGGCATCGTCGATGGCCGTCGTCGTTGGGGTGTCGCGCGGGCGGGCACGGACTCTCGGTGCCCGCCCGCTTCCCCGGTGTGCTTCAGGACTCGGCTCTGGTGTAGGTCGCGATGATGACGCCGGTGGTCGTCACCTGGCTTCCGCTGAGCCGCAGCCGCCGCTGGGCGCCGTCGTCAGGGAAGATCCGCTTGCCGCCGCCGACGAGGACCGGCTCGATGAAGAGTCGGAGCTCGTCGACGAGGTCGTTCTCGATGAGGGTCTGGGTCAGCCGGGAACTGCCGACGACGTGGAGGTCTCCGCCGTCCTCCTGCTTCAGCGACTCCACGGCCTTGGCGACGTCGCCGTCGAGGACCGTCGAGTTGTGCCAGGCGAGCGGCTCGGTGAGCGTCGTCGACACGACGTACTTCGGCCGGTTGTTGAGCACCTCGGCGAGCGTCGCGAGCTCGTCGGGAGCGGTCGGCCAGAACGACGCGAAGATCTCGTACGTACGCCGGCCGAACAGGAAGGCGCCGGTCTCGACCGTGGTCCTGGTGACCCAGTTCGTCGTCATGTCGTCCATGTGGGGCATGTGCCAGCCGCCGTGGCGGAAGCCACCGTCGCTGTCCTCCCCGTCGTAGCCCGGGGCCTGTACGACCCCGTCGAGGGTCATCCATTCGTCCGCGATCAACTTCCGCACGTCGGTCTCCTACGGGTCGCCTGTGTCGCCGCCACATTCTGCCGAACAACCGGCGAGGCGAGGGGGCACCGCACCTGGGCCGCCCAGCATCGCGGCCGAGGGTCAGGCGGACCGTGGCGCGCGCGACTCGTGGCACGGTCCGAGCGAGATGCACGCGGACAGCGCGCGGAGGAAGTCGGGCGCGTCGAAGATCGCGCCGGCGGAGGCGACCCCGCTCGTCCTCGTCCGACCGTCGAGGATGCGTTGGACCGCTTCGACCGCCAGCGGTGCGCTGCTGGCGTAGATGTCCTGGCCTCTGGCGACGACGCGTCGCTGCGTGTCGCCGGAGCGCACGATGACGTCGACCGTGAACGTCTGCGCGGACCGGCCGCGCTCGTCGACCGCCGTCGGTGCGGGCGTGCCTGGCGCGGCCAGTTCCCTCGCCGCGTCGGTGGCCATGTACGTCCGCACCTCGGGGATGGACAGGTGGCTGGGGACGGTGACGACGTCGGCCATCGCGAAGTCGCCGAGAACGGCCCGGGGGCCCGTCGGGGCGGGGAAGTCCCACTGCACGGTTGGCAGGTCACGCTCGTCGGCGTGGTACTCCAGCCGGCCACCGGTGTAGCGGACCCGTTGGCCGTCGCGCCGTTGCCGGGAGACGGCGCCGGAGGCGAGGGTCCCCGCCGTGGGGTGCCAACTGCTCAGTCCGTACGCGACGTGTGCCTCGTCGGCCGCCGCCCAGTCGCCCATCGCGGTCGTGACCAGCAGATCGCCGAGGCCGCCGAAGAAGGCCATCGCCGGGACCACCGCGACGCCCGCGCTCCGGGCGCGGTCGCTGAACTGCGTGAACGTGTCGACGTTGGCCTCGATCTCGGCCGCCACATCCACGTAGGGGACTCCGGCGCGCAGGGCGGCCTCGATCACGGGGGCCGCCGTCGAGACGAACGGGCCGGCGCAGTTGATGACGGCGGCGGCGCCCTTCAACGCCTGGTCGAGCGAGGCCGGATCGTCGACCGACACCACCCGGTGTTCGAGCCCCTCGTGCGACGCCGCCAGCGCCTGGAGCTTGCCCCCGTCGCGGCCGAGGAGCAGCGGGACGAACCCGCGGTCGCGCAACTCCGTGACCACGAACCGCCCGGTGTGTCCGTACGCCCCGAACACCGCCACCGCCTGGTTCGAACCCATCCGCAGTTCCTCCGTACTCCTCGAAAGATCGACTGAGACGATCCTCTCCGCGGTGGCCGGCCTGAACCAGTGTCTGGAACGCCATCCCCCGTACAGTTTCGGACATGGCCACCATCGCGCTCGCCGCCACCGACGGAATGCTGCACTTCGAGCTCGCCATGGCCTGCGAGGTCTTCGTCCGCGACCCCTCCGGCCTGGCGGACCCGTGGTATGACCTCGTGGTCTGCGGTCCGGGGCCGGTCCGGGTCGGCGCGTTCCGCGTGGAGCCGGACGACGGGCTGGACCGACTCGCCCACGCCGACACCGTGATCATCCCGGCCGTTGACGACATCGACGCCGACGTGCCACCCGACCTGCTCGACGCCGTCCGCGCGGCCCACCAGGCGGGCGCTCGGATGGTCTCGCTGTGCACCGGTGCGTTCGTGCTGGCCGCCGCCGGGGTGCTGGACGGGCTGCGCGCGACCACGCACTGGGCCCACACCGAGGCGCTGGCCGCCCGCTATCCCCGGGTGACGGTCGACCCGGACGTGCTCTACGTCGACAACGGCACCGTGCTCGCCTCCGCCGGCAAGGCCGCCGCGATCGACCTGTGCCTGCACCTGATCCGCCGCGACCACGGCTCGACGGTCGCCAACGCCGTCGCCCGCCGCCTGGTCGTGCCCCCGCATCGCGCCGGCGGTCAGGCCCAGTTCGTCACCACCCCGGTGCCGGCCCGCGACGACCATCCCCTCGCCCACCTGTTTCCCTGGGCGATGGAACGGCTGGACTGCCCGCTGACCGTGGAGGACCTGGCCCGGCAGGCGAACATGAGCTCCCGCAACCTGGCCCGCCACTTCAGGGCGGTGGCGGGCACCACCCCGTTGCAGTGGCTGTCGACGCAGCGGATCCGCCGGGCGCAGGAGCTGCTGGAGAACACCGACACCAGCATCGACGTGATCGCGCAGGCGGCGGGCATGGGCACCGCCACGACGCTGCGTCGACACTTCCACCGCACGGTCGGTGTGTCTCCGGACGCCTACCGTCGCACCTTCCGCAGGCCCGGGCCCGCGTCCGGATCGTGATCATCACCCGGTCGGCGGGCTGACAGCGTCGCGGCCCGGCACGAGGGCGGCGAACCCGGGCGCCGTCCGCCCGACCACACAACGGGGCGAGCCCCGGTCGATCGCAGGTGGATCGACCGGGGCTCGCGGGTTGGCGCCGAATCAGGCGACGTCGAACCGGTCGAGTTCCATGACCTTGGTCCAGGCCGCGACGAAGTCGGCGACGAACTTCTCGCGGGCGTCGTCGCTGGCGTAGACCTCGGCGAGGGCACGCAGCTGGGAGTTGGAGCCGAAGATGAGGTCGACCGCGGTGGCGGTCCACTTCACCTCGTCGGTGGCCAGGTCCCGGATCTCGTACACGTGCTCGTCGGACTCCGACGCCTTCCACCGGGTGCCCGGGGAGAGCAGGTTGGCGAAGAAGTCGTTGCTGAGCACGCCGGGCCGGTCGGTGAGGACGCCGTGCGGCGAGCCGCCAACGTTGCCTCCGAGGGCGCGCAGGCCGCCGATGAGGACGGTCATCTCGGGCGCGGACAGGCTCAGCATGTACGCACGGTCGAGGAGCAGCACCTCCGGCTGAGTCTTCTCGCCCGGCCGCAGGTAGTTGCGGAACCCGTCGGCGCGCGGCTCGAGGACCCGGAAGGACTCGACGTCGGTCTGCTCCTGAGAGGCGTCGGTGCGGCCCGGGCGGAATGGCACGGTCACCTCGACGCCGGCGTCGCGCGCCGCCTTCTCCACCGCGGCCGCACCGGCCAGCACGATCAGGTCCGCGAGCGAGACTTTCGCGCCGCCAGCCTCGTTGAACTCCCGCTGGATGCCCTCCAGTGCCTCCAGGACCGTCGCGAGCTGCTCGGGCTGGTTGACCTCCCAGCTACGCTGCGGCTCGAGACGGATGCGTGCGCCGTTGGCGCCGCCGCGCTTGTCCGTCGACCGGAAGCTCGCGGCGGAGGCCCAGGCGGTGGAGACCAGCTGGGCGGTCGTGAGCCCGGACTCCAGGACCTTCGCCTTGAGGGCGGCGACGTCCGCGTCACCCACGAGCTCGTGGTCGACGGCCGGCACCGGGTCCTGCCACAGCTGGGGCTCGGCCACCCACGGCCCGAGGAAGCGGCTGATCGGACCCATGTCGCGGTGCAGCAGCTTGTACCAGGCCTTGGCGAAGGCCAGCGCGAACTGGTCCGGGTTCTCCAGGAAGCGGCGCGAGATCTTCTCGTACGCCGGATCGAAACGCAGCGCCAGGTCGGTCGTCAGCATCGTCGGCTTGTACTTCTTGGACGCGTCGAACGGGTCCGGGATGATCTCCGGAGCGTCCTTGGCGACCCACTGCTTCGCGCCGGCGGGGCTCGTGGTGAGCTCCCACTCGAAACCGAAGAGGATCTCGAAGAAGCGGTTGCTCCACTGCGTCGGCACGTCGGTCCACGTCACCTCGAGGCCGCTGGTGATCGTGTCCCGGCCCTTGCCGGTGCCGTGGCTGCTCAGCCAGCCCAGGCCCTGCGCCTCCAGCGGGGCGCCCTCGGGCTCCGGGCCCACGGTGTTGTCGGCGGGGGCCGCGCCGTGGGCCTTGCCGAAGGTGTGGCCGCCGGCGATGAGGGCGACGGTCTCCTCGTCGTTCATCGCCATCCGGCCGAAGGTCTCCCGGATGAAGTACGCCGCCGCCCGCGGGTCCGCGTTGCCGTTCGGGCCCTCCGGGTTGACGTAGATGAGGCCCATCTCGGTCGCGCCGACCTCGGGCGCCATCTCGGCCTCGCTGACGTAACGCTCGTCACCCAGCCAGGTGTCCTCGGGACCCCAGAAGATCTCCTCGGGCTCCCAGACGTCCTCCCGGCCGAAGCCGAAGCCGAACGTCTTGAAGCCCATCGACTCCAGGGAGACGTTGCCGGCGAGCACGAGCAGGTCGGCCCACGAGATCTTCTGGCCGTACTTCTGCTTCACCGGCCACAGCAGGCGTCGCGCCTTGTCGAGGTTGGCGTTGTCCGGCCAGCTGTTGAGCGGCGCGAAACGCTGCCCGCCGTCGCCGGCGCCGCCACGACCGTCGTGGATGCGGTAGGTGCCGGCGGAGTGCCAGCTCATCCGGATCATCAGACCGCCGTAGTGGCCGAAGTCGGCCGGCCACCAGTCCTGCGAGGTGGTGAGCACCTGCACGATGTCCTGCTTGAGCGCCTCGACGTCGAGCTTGGCGAACTCCTTGGCGTAGCTGAAGTTCTCCCCCAGCGGGTTGCCCTTGGCGGAGTGGGCGTGCAGCACCGACAGGTCGAGCTGGTTGGGCCACCAGTCCCGGTTGGTGCGCGGGCGACCGCCGGTCTTCGGGGTCGGCGAGTCGATCGCCGGGTTCTCGCTCTCGCTGCCGTGCGAGGTCACCGAGTCGTGCGCGACCGGGCAACCGGCCGCTGCCTTCTTGTCCACGCCCTGTGCACTGGCCGGGGCCTGGTCCTGGGTGTCGCTCATGTACTTCCTTCCGAGCTGGCGGATCGCTGGGCGGTGCGTTCGGTCGCGCAGTCGGGGCAGGTGCCCCAGTACACGACCTCCGCCTCGTCGATCACGAAGCCGTGATCGTCCGAGGCGGTGAGACAGGGGGCGTCGCCGACGGCGCAGTCGATGTCGGCGATGACGCCGCAGGAGCGGCACACGACGTGGTGGTGGTTGTCCGCCACGCGCGCTTCGTAGCGGGCGGTGGCACCGGCCGGCTGGATGCGCCGCACCAGACCCGCGTCGGTGAGCGCACGCAGGACGTCGTAGACCGCCTGGTGGGAGACCGTGGGGAGGTCGGTCCGTACCAGCCGGATCACCGTGTCGGTGTCGACGTGCGGGTGGTCCCGCAGCGCGGCGAGCACCGCCAACCGGGGCCGGGTCACGCGCAACGAGACGGCTCGCAGCTGCGCCTCAAGGCCGGACGTCATGTGCTGAACATAGCCCACTCTTTTGGAATGGATCAAGTTTTCCTGGATCCCCGACCCGCACGTGCCGGATGGCACCCAACGGGCGCGATCGAGCCTGATGATCTCAATGGCGCCGTCGGGGCACGCGGCGGCGCGCCGGAGACACCCCGTTCGCGCCGACGATCAGGATGGCCCGTCGATGTCCAGGACGAACCGGCCCCGGGCCGCGCTGTGTTCGGTCAGGTCGTGTGCCTGATGCGATCTCCCCCAACGGCAGCCGGGCGGCGATTGGACAGCGCAGGCCACCGGCGCCCAGCGCGGCGGTCAGGTCGGGATGCGCGGCTCGGCCGCACCGGTGGCGTAGGTGGCGGTCACGCCGCCGTACCGGAGGATCTCCAGGCTGGTCGGCGTGAGGCCGACCCGACCGACCGACGGCGGGCCGCGAGCTGTCAGGCCGCTTCAGAGACTGCTGTTCACCGGGACGGGTCAGTCCGGCAGCAGACGTCGCAGCACGCCCTTGCTGGTGGCGCCGACCCGGTAGGACTGCACGAGGTACGAACCGCAGACGATGTTCGCGCCGGCGAGCAGGGGCACCGCGTACTGGGCGATCCGCTGCCTCCGCTGCCACATCGCGAGATCGGCAGGGGTCCGCTCGGTGGACAGGGTGGCGTCCCGCACCTCCACCTGATCACCGCGCCGGTGCGCCTCCTCGGCCACCTGGCCGATCCGCTTGCCGCAGTACGCCGAGTAGGCGCTGGCGGCCGCGCCGGCCACGGCGATGCCGGCCTTCACCGCGCCGACCGTTCCGAAGCCCTTCTGCAGGGCCATCCGCCGACCACCGACCCGGGCGAGCTGGAGCCCGCCGAGCAGGGTCGCGCCGATACCGAGCCACTGCGCGGGGCTGAAGCGACCCCAGGCCGACTCCGCGACGCGGATCCGGTCGATGCCCTGCTGCAGGTCGCTGCCGGACTTGTTGACTCCCGCGACGCCCATCACCGTGCCGCCGAACCAGAGCGCCGACCCGACGTCGTGTACCGCCTGCGCCACCGCGTGGTTGTCCGTAGCGGTCAACTGCATCTCTCGGCCCTCCGCGCCCCGTGTGACTGCCTTCCCGGATTCAAGCACTGTTCCGCAGGGTCCGAATGGCGTTCCGGGAAGCCCGGGTGGTACCCACGGCACCAGCCTGCCCGCGACGCGGCGACGGGACCGGCGGCGGGGCTGCGCCAATGAGCCTGCCGGCGCCTCCGAAGGGCCGCACGACGGCGGCCCGCCGAACCGGCCTGAATCCGCCCCGAAACCGGCGCAGGCCTCATGTTCGCCGGCCGGGCATTCCACTCGCCTGACCAGAGCCGCAGGTCAGGCATTGTTCATCGCCTCAAACTCCGCCAATGTCACCATTTGCCGGTGTGATTATCACCGTGCCGTCATGACTCATCACACTATGAACACGGATCGGCCACTCGCAGGATTGACGTCACCAACCAGGTGGCGGAGGCGAGCAGGATGGATGATCGGTACGACTCGTACTGTGCGGTCGACCCGCTCTTCTACGACTCGCTGTCGACGGCGGCGTCGACGGCGCCCCGATACGCGGCCGACCGCCCGCTGCCCGCCGGCTGGGAGCGCGAGACCAAGGACGACTGGCTGGTGTACGGGCCGGTCGGCGGCACCCTCCCCCAGCAGGGCTGGAAGATCCACATCTCCGCTCGGCTCGACAACGCCGAACGGGTGCTCACCCGGGTTCTCGACTACTGCCAGGCCCGGGACATCCCGGTCAAGCACCTGCGCGGTCCGCGGCTGCTCCTGATGCGCAACAGCAAGTACGCCCGGCGCGGCAGCAGCGGCAAGTTCATCACCGTCTACCCGCGCGACGACGCCGAGCTGGAGCTGACCGCGAAGGAGCTGGCCGACCTGCTCGACGGCGAGCCGGGGCCGTACGTGCTCAGCGACCTGCGCTACGGCGCCGGCCCCGTGCACCTGCGCTACGGCGGTTTCGCCGCCCGGTACTGCCTCTCCCCCGACGGCCAGGTCGTCCCGGCGATCGAGGACCAGCACGGCCGGCTCGTCCCGGACCGGCGCGATCCGGTGTTCCACGTGCCCGAGTGGGTCACCCTGCCGGACTTCCTCGCCCCGCACCTGGCCGCCCGCAACGCCACCACCACCGGCGACCTGCCGTACCGGATCGAGAAGGTCATCCACTTCTCCAACGGCGGCGGGCTGTACGAGGCCCGGGACACCCGCACCGATGAGCGGGTGGTGTTGAAGGAGGCCCGCCCGCACGCCGGGCTGGACTCCACCGGCACCGACGCGGTGACCCGGCTGCACCGCGAGGCCGAGATGCTGACCCGGCTGGCGGACGTGCCGCACCTGGTGCGCGTGCACGACCAGTTCACCCTCGGCGAGCACGAGTTCCTGGCTCTGGCGTACGTCGACGCCCGCCCACTCAACCGGCTGATCGTGGAGCGGCACCCGCTCGTGCACCTGGACGCCGACCGGGCCGCCTACACCCGCTGGGCGCTCGACGTGGACCGGCAGGTGTCCGAGGCGCTGGCGGCGATCCACGCCCACGGCGTCGTCTACGGCGACCTGCACATGTTCAACATCCTGGTGGCCGAGGACGGCACCGTCACGCTGGTCGACTTCGAGGTGGCGGCACCGCTGGAGGAGGCGACCCGGCCCGCGCTGCGCAACCAGGCGTTCGCCGCCCCGCGCGACCGCACCGGGTTCGACGTGGACCGGTACGCGCTGGCCTGCCTGCGGCTGGCCCTGTTCCTGCCGCTGACCGCCATGCTGCGGCTGGCCCCGGGCAAGGGCGCGCACCTGGCCGACGTGATCGCGGAGCACTTCCCGGTGCCACGGGCCCTGCTGGACGAGGCGGTCGCCGTACTCGACGGGACGCCCGACGCTGCGGCGCGCACCGCCCCCCGGCTCGAACCGGGCACCCTGGAGATCGACCCGGACGACTGGCCGGGGCTGCGTGACCGGCTCGCCGCCGCGATCGTCGCCAGCGCCACCCCACACCGTGACGACCGGCTCTTCCCCGGCGACATCCAGCAGTTCACGGGCGCCGACGGCGGGCTGAACGTCGCACACGGCGCGGCCGGGGTGCTCTGGGCGCTGCACGCGACCGGCGCGGGCGTCGATCCCGAGCACGAGCGGTGGCTCGTCGACCGGGTCCGCGAACCGGCCTCCGGCACCCGGCTCGGCTTCTACGACGGGCTGCACGGCATCGCGTACGTGCTGGACCGCCTGGGCCGGCACGAGGAGGCGCTGCGCCTGCTCGACGCCTGCCTCGCCGAGCCGTGGCACGCCCTCGGCGCCGACCTGGCCAGCGGCCTGTCCGGCGTCGCACTGAACCTCGCCCACTTCGCGGACACCACCGGGGACCGTCGCTACCTCGACGCCGCCCGGCAGGCGGCCAGCCTGGTCACCGAACGGCTCGGCCCGGTGGACTCGGTTCCGGAGATCAGCGGTGGCCGCAACCCGTGGGCGGGGCTGACCCGCGGCGGCGCCGGGATCGCCCTGATGCTGCTGCGGATGTACGAGCGCGACGGCGATCCGGCGCTGCTGGACCACGCGGGCACCGCGTTGCGGCAGGACCTGCGCCGGTGCGTGCTGCGGGAGGCCGGTCACCTTGAGGTCAACGAGGGGTGGCGGACGATGCCGTACCTCGCGCACGGCAGCGTGGGCGTCGGGCTGGTGCTCGACCAATACCTGGCGCACCGGGCCGACGAGGAGCTGGGCGACGCGGCGCGGGCCATCCGGCGCTGCGCGGACTTCCCGTTCTACGCCCAGTCGGGCCTGTTCGCCGGGCGCGCCGGGATCGTCGCCTACCTCGCCGAGCGCGGCGAGCTGGACCAGGCCCGTGACCAGGGCCGGCTGCTGAGCTGGCACGCCCTGCCGTACCGGGGACTGCCCGCCTTCCCGGGCGAGCAGTTGCTGCGCCTGTCCATGGACCTCGCCACCGGGACCGCGGGGGTACTGACCGCGCTGGCGGCGACCCGCCCGGAGCGCACCGTACGACTGCCGTTCCTCACGCCGCGCACCGACGGGGCGGCCGGCGACTGACCGGCACACACCAGCTCCCCGGGGGTCACTCCGGGTGAAACCGAACACCGCGAGACGACGAGGGAGGTGAACACGAATGGCTCTGCTGGACCTCCAGGGAATGGAGCTGCCGGCCGCCGAGCGGACCGGTGGCGGCAGCCAGGCCAGCCTGCTGCTCTGCGGCGACAGCTCGCTGAGCATCACCACCTGCAACTGACGCCGACGGTCACCGCAGCGGTGACCGCGGCCCACCGAACCAGAACCCAACCGACGACCGGAAAGAGGTAAGGACATGGCTCTTCTCGACCTTCAGGGGATGGAACTGCCCACCGCCGAGCGCACCGGTGGCGGCAGCCAGGCCAGCCTGCTGCTCTGCGGCGACAGCTCGCTGAGCATCACCACCTGCAACTGACGCCGAGTTCGTCTGGTCCCGGGCCGGTTCCCACCGGCCCGGGGCCGCGCTCATGGGAGGGGTGGATGACGCCAGCCGACCGGCTCCTGCTGCGGGCCGTCCGCGCCGCCGGCTGGTGGACGCCGGCGCTGCTGGTCGTCACGCTGGCCGGGGTCGCCGCCGAGCTTGCGCTGCCGGCCGTCCTCGGCCGCGCCGTCGACGCCGCGGTCGGCTCCGCCCCGACGTCCGGGCCGTACGGCTGGCTCCCCGTGGTCGCCGGGCTCGTCGCGGTCATCGTGGTCACCGGCGCGCTGCGCGACTACGGCACCGGCGTCGCCGCCGCCCGGTCCACCGCCAGCCTGCGCCACCTGCTCGTGCGGCACGTCTTCGCCCTGGACCCCCGGCGCGCGGCCCGACACCCGGTCGGCGAGCTGGTGGGCCGGCTGGTGGGACAGGTGGCCGACGCGGGGCAGGCGGCCCCGACGGCCGTGCTGGCCGTCACCGCCACGGTGCCGCCGCTGGGCAGCCTGGTGGCGCTCACCCTCATCGACCCGTGGCTCGGCCTCACCTTCGTCGCCGGGCTGGTGATCCTGGGGGTGCTGCTGCGGACCTTCGTCGCCGACGCCTCGGCCGCGGTCGCCGGCTACCAGCAGGCGCAGGGGCTGCTCGCCGGACGGCTGGTCGAGGCCCTGGCCGGGGCGCGGACCATCGCCGCCGCCGGCACCGCCGACCGGGAGGTGGACCGGATCCTGGCGCCGGTCGACGCGCTGCGCGAACACGGCGCGCGAACCTGGTCGGTGCTGGCCCGCGCGGCCGCCCGCGGCGCCGTGGTCAGCCCCCTGCTCCAGCTCGCCGTGGTGGCGGTGGGCGGGCTCGCACTCGCCGCCGGCCGGCTCACCCCGGGTGAACTGCTGGCCGCCGTGCAGTACGCGGCCCTCGGTGCGGGGCTGGGCACCGTGGTCAGCACGCTGAACAAGCTGGTCCGGGCACGGGCCGGCTGTCGCCGGGCGACCGACGTGCTCGGCGAGCCGGTCCGCCGCTACGGCACCCGGGCGCTGCCGGCGGGGCCGGGCGAGCTGCGGCTGTGCGGGGTCACCGTGCGGTCCGACGACGGACGGCCCCTGCTCGACCGGGTCGACCTGCACGTCCCCGGTGGGGCACTGCTCGCCGTGGTCGGCCCGTCCGGGTCCGGCAAGTCCCTGCTGGCGGCCGTGGCGGGCCGGCTGCGCGACCCCGACGAGGGCGAGGTACGCCTGGACGGGGTGCCACTGCCCGAGCTGACGCACACGGCTCTGCACACCGCGGTGGGCTACGGGTTCGAACGGCCGGTGCTGGTCGGTGCGACGGTCCGCGAGGCCGTCGGGCACGGCCGGGACCCGGTGCCGACGGCACGGGCGGCGGCCATCCACGACTTCGTCGAGCGGTTGCCCGTCCGCTACGACACCGAGTTGGCCGACGTCGCGATGTCGGGTGGGGAGCGGCAGCGCCTCGGTCTGGCCCGCGCGATGCGCGCCGACCGCCTGCTCATCCTCGACGACGCCCTGTCCAGCCTGGACACCGTCACCGCCTACCGGGTCGGCCAGGCGTTGACCGCCGCGGCGGACCGGCGTACCCGGGTGGTGGTCGGCTACCGCGTGCCGACCGCCGCCGCGGCGGACCTGGTCGTGTGGCTGGACGGCGGGCGGGTGCGCGCGGTCGGTCCGCACCTGCTGCTGTGGGCCGACCCGGCGTACCGGGCGGTGTTCCGGTCGTGACCACGGTCGGCGCGGTGGTGCGGGCGGCGCTGCGGGGCCGGCGGGCGGCGCTGTGGCGGCTGGCCGGGTGGTCGGTGGCCGAGTCGCTGCCGGCGGCGGCCGCGGGCCTGCTGACCGCACGGGCGGTGGACGACGGCTTCCTGGCGGGCCGGCCCCTGGCCGGGCTGCTCTGGCTGGCCCTGCTGGGCGGGGCCGTGCTGGTCGGCGCGTACGGCACCGCCCGTGCCTACGCGCTGCTCGGGGACGTCGTCGAGCCGTTCCGCGACGAGCTGCTGCACCGGGTGGTCGCCGCCGCGGTCGGGCAGGCGACGGCCGCCGGCGGCCGCGCCGACGACGCCGTGGTGGCCCGGCTGACCCATCAGGTGGAGCTGGTCCGGGACACCTGGGCGGGCCTGCTGATGGTGATCCGCGGGTTCCTGTTCGCCGCGGGCGCCGCCCTGATCGGTCTGGTCTCGCTGGCCGCGCCGGTCGCGTTGGTGGTGGCCGTGCCGGTGCTCGCCGGGCTGGGCCTGTTCGTCGTGGCGCTACCGGCGATGGTCGCGCGGCAGCGGCAGTACGTGCTGGCCGACGAACGGCTGGGTCGGGTCGCGGTGACCGCCGTGTCCGGGCACCGCGACGTCGTCGCCAGCGGCGCCCGGGACCGGACGGCCGACTGGGTCGGCGAGCAGGTGGACGCCCAGGCGCGGGTGGAGCGCCGGCTGGCCACCATGGCCGCCACCCGGGCCCTGAGCCTGGCCGTCGGCGGGTGGCTGCCGGTGCTGGCGGTGCTGCTCTCCGCCCGCTGGCTGGTCGAGCAGGGCCTCGGCCCGGGGGCGGTGCTGGGCGCGCTGATCTACGTGGTGCGCGGGGTGCAGCCGGCGCTGCACACGCTGGTGCAGGGGGTGGCCGCCGGTGGGCTGCGCTTCGCCGTCACCCTCGACCGGCTGCTGCGCACCAGCGCCCACCTCGACGCCGTTCACGAACGCCCGGTCGCCACGGTGACCGCGCCGCGCGCGAGCACCGCCACGCCGGCCCTGTCGCTGCGGGGTGTCACCTTCCGGTACGGGCCGTGCGCGGCACCGGTGCTCGACGGCTTCGACCTCGACGTACCCGACGGCGACCACCTCGCGATCGTCGGCGCCAGCGGGATCGGCAAGTCCACACTGGCCAACCTGGTCGCCGGCATCCTGCACCCGCAGGCCGGGCGGGTCCACCTCGGTGGCCTGCCGGTTGCCGGCGCGAGCCCGGCCGAGCTGGCCCGGCGGCGGGTGCTCATCCCGCAGGAGGCGTACGTCTTCACCGCGCCCGTGCGGGACAACCTGGCGTACCTGCGCCCCGACGTACCGCAGGAGGTGCTGGAGCGGGCGGTGGCCCGGCTGGGCCTGGGCGGGCTGGTGCGGCGGCTCGGCGGCTACGACGCGACCCTGCGCCCGGCGGATCTCTCCGCCGGTGAGCGGCAGCAGGTCGCCCTGCTGCGGGCCTGGCTGTCGCCGGCCCGGCTGGTGATCCTCGACGAGGCGACCTGTCACCTGGACCCGCCGACCGAGGCGCGCCTGGAGCGGGCCTTCGCCGAGCGGCCGGGGACCCTGGTGGTGATCGCGCACCGGGTCAGCTCGGCGCTGCGCGCCCGCCGGGTGCTGCTGCTGGACGGCGCCAGCGCGCTGCTGGACGACCACGAGGGGCTGCTGGAACGCTCCGCCACCTACCGTGAGCTTGTCGGGTATTGGACAGACGGCCCGGAGCGGGTCAGATCCAGCCCGACTCCCGTGCGATCCGGACGGCGTCCAGACGGGTCCGCGCACCCGTCTTGGCCATGATGCGCGACAGGTGGTTGCGCACCGTCCCCGCCGACAGGGCCAGCTTCCGTGCGATCTCCCGCACCGGATGGCCCTCGGCCACGATGTCCAGCACCTCCCGCTCGCGCGGGGTCAACGGGTTGTCGTGCCCGTCGAGCGCGGCCACCACCAGGTCGGGATCGAGGACGACCTCCCCGGCGGCGAGGTCACGGACGCCGTCGGCGATCCGGCCCGGCGCGACATCCCGGCCGAGGAGACCGACGTGGCGGCCGTGCTCGGCGATCAGCGGGCTCAGCCGGGCCGCCCGGCGCGGCTCGACCAGCATCAGCAGGCGAGCGCCGTCGTCCCGCAGGGACGCGAGGTCGGGGGTCAGCCGGCACAGCTCGTCGGTCGGCAGGATCCGCACGTCGAGCACGGCGACGTCCGGACGCTCGGCCCGCACGGCCGCCCAGAAGCCGTCCGGCGTGTCCGTCTCCCCCACGACGTCGATGCCGGCCTCGGTGCGGAGGTAGTGGGCGAGGGCACCCCGGACCAGCTCGCCCTGTAGGGCGAGCACTGTTCGGACCATCCCGATCCCCCCATCGTGGACCCCCGTCCGCTGACAATGTGTACGCGTGGAAGCACACGCAGTTAGGGATCCTAGGACAGTGCGTCGCTTTGCAACAGGCCGGTCACAGTCTGGCGACCTCAGATCCAGCCGGCGTCCTGCGCCCGGCGGACCGCCTCCCAACGATTGCGGGCACCGGTCTTGCGCAGGAGGGTCGACATGTGGTTGCGAACGGTGCCAGGGGCCAGGAAGAGCGCCTCGGCGATCTCCTTCGACCGCAGTCCCCGCGCCGCCGCCGCGGCGACCTCGCGTTCGCGATCGGTCAGCGGGTTGACCGACGCCTCGATGGCGGCCAGCGCCGCGAGCGGGTCGATCCGGCGTTGCCCCCGGGCGACCGCCCGCAACTGACAGAGCAGGTCGGACGGTGGCACGTCCTTCGCGATGACGCCACGCACCCGATCACGGAGCGCCCGGCGCAGCATCCGCGGGGTACGCCGGCCGGTCAGCAGGACGACGACACAGCCCGGCGCGTCGACGCGCAGACGTGCCATCAACGCCGGCAGGTCGTCGAGCACGTCGAGATCGGCCAGCACCAGGTCGGCCGCCCGGTCACCGGCCAGGCCCGACACGTCCCCGGACGGGTCGACCTCTCCCACCACCGCGAAGTCGGCAGCCGCGTCCAGCACCGACACCAGGACACCGCGCAGCAGGCCCGGCGCCCCGACGACCGCCACCCGGACCACCGACCGTGGCCCCGCCTCCGACGAGGAGCCCGGGTCCCGACCACGAAGCGACGACAGGCTGGCTGCCATGGCCCTCCTCCAGCGGACACCACGGGCTTGCGGCGCAACCGGCCGGCGAACACCCACCGGACGGCGCCTCCGCCCGGTGCGGACATCTGACCTGGGCGATCCTCGAACAGGATAGGGCGTTACCGGCCGGTCCGCTCAGCGGCGCATCCGTGTCGGGGCCGCAGCGAGGCCGCGCCACGGGAGTCGTCCACGGCTAGCGGTTCCTCGAGACGACCCGCTTGAGAGCCAGGTAGGCGACCCCTCCGGCCAGCACCCAGGGCGCGGCCACGATGATCGGGTCGAGCGGGTGGTGCACACGGTCCGCCCGCTTGCCGCGCAGGCGCGAGGAGAGGCCGTGGTGGGTGAACTCGCTCAGAACGCCGGTCTCGGTGATCGGGTTGTCGGGGTGGCGGGACGCGAACGAGCGGAGAGTGCTCTCCACCGCGTCCACCCGGTCCGCCGCGAGCAGGAGCAGCCAGTGGGCCGCCCGGCCCTCGCTGTACGTGCGGTAGGAGTACCGGCGGATCACCCCGGAGAGTCCCTTGGGCGGGCACGAGGTGCCGAAGACCGGGGTGAGGAACTTGTGCTCGATCGACATCTCCCGCGGCCACTTCTCGGGCTGCCGCTCCGGGAACTCCCAGTGCGCGCCGTTGAGGTTCGGGTCGAACCGCTCCTTCGGCACCGAGGGGCGGTCCTCGGGGTCGAGGTCGACGCCCCACCCGGGGATCCGGGCACGCAGCTCGTCGCTGGATTCGGCCAGTTTCGGCTTGTCCGGTGTGTAGGGCATGGTCGGGCTCCCGGTCGGTCAGGCGGCGTTCGGGACGATGATCGGCTTGATGCAGCCGTCGAGCTTGGCGGAGAAGATGTGGTAGGCCTCGGCGATGTGCTCCAGCGGGATCCGGTGGGTCACGATGTCACTGGGCTTGAGGTAGCCGTTGCGAATGTGCTCGAACAGGCGCGGCCACTGCCGCTTCACCGGGCACTGGTTCATCCGCAGGGTCAGCCCCTTGTTCAGCGCGTCGCCGAACTTGACGGCGCTGAACATCGGCCCGTACGCGCCCATCACCGAGATCGTGCCGCCCTTGCGTACCGAGTCGATCGCCCAGTTGAGCGCGACCGGAGAGCCGCCCTGCAGCTTCAGCTTCGCGGCGGTGACGTGCTGGAGGAAGTTGCCGTCCGCCTCCGCCCCGACGGCGTCGATGGCCACGTCGGCGCCCAGGTGGTCGGTGATCTTCTTCATGTGGACGACGATGTCGTCGTACTCCGCGAAGTTGTAGGTCTCGGCGTGGGCGAACGACGCCGCCTTCTCCAGCCGGTAGTCGAGGTGGTCGATGACGATGACCCGGCCGGCACCCATCAGCCAGGCCGACTTCGCGGCGTACAGACCGACCGGTCCGGCCCCGAAGACCACGACCACGTCACCTTCGACGATGTCGCCGAGCTGCGCGCCGAAGTAGCCGGTGGCGAGCGCGTCGGTGAGCATGACGGCGTCGTCGTCGTCCATCCACTCGGGAATCGGGCTCGGGCCGACGTCGGCGAACGGCACCCGGACGAACTCGGCCTGGCCGCCGTCGTAGCCGCCGCAGGTGTGCGAGTAGCCGTAGATCCCGCCCACGGCCGTGGCGTTGGGGTTGACGTTGTGGCAGTTGCTGAACAGCCCCCGGGCGCAGAAGAAGCACGACCCGCAGTACACGTTGAAGGGAACCATCACCCGGTCGCCCGGCTTGACGTTCCGCACCGACGGGCCCACCTCGTCGACCACGCCGATGAACTCGTGACCGAAGGTCATCCCGACCCGGGTGTCGGGCATCATCCCGTGGTAGAGGTGCAGGTCCGACCCGCAGATCGCGGCGCGCGTCACCCGCACGATCGCGTCGTTGGGATGCTCGATGGCGGGACGGTCCTTCTCCTCCACGCGCACCCGGTACGGGCCGCGGTAGACCATTGCTCGCATTCCTGCCTCCTGCACCAGCGCGCTCCGGACAATCGCCCCGGCACCGTCCGAAGCACTGGTCTCCCTACCCCCGCGATGGGGAGGCAAACGCGAGCCCTCCGGGGTCGGTAACGTCCCGGCGGCCAGCGGAGGACCTGCTGTTCGGCCACGACGAGCACGTCGGCGACGACCATGACGGCGGTGACTGGTGGACTACCGTGCCGGAGGTCTGGCACCTCCCCGACAAGGTCGAGCGCCTCGGGCCGGCAGGCTCACTCGGGCGGCTTAGCCCCCGACTGCTCGCTCACCATGTACGTCGCGTACCAGTCGGGCCAGTTCGGGTCGCTCGCGCCGGTGCGCTTCTCGTGCTCGCCGTGGGCGTCGGCCGCGCGTCGCAGCGCGCTCGCGAGGTCGCTCGCGGAGCCGAAGGACGTCAGGCCGCCCTCGATGCGCCCGGGAAGCCGGGTCGTGATCTCCTGCATCAGCCAGGTGTTGCCGTCCGGGTCGCGGAACACCGCGCGCGAGAAGTAGCTGCGCCGCTCGGGGTCCAGCCCGTCGACCGGCCCGTCCGGGCCGGCGTGGAAGATGTCGCCCACCTCGACGCCGGCGGAGACCAGGGTGTCGCGGGCCTCCTCGACGTCGGACACGATCAGGTACGCCATGGCCGAACCGGGCGCCGCCGACGTCAGTTCCGGGCCGAACTGCACGGAACAGCCGGAGCCGTGCGGCGTGAACTGGACCACGCCAGGCGGTGTCCGGTCGAGCCGCCACCCGAGGCGTGCGTAGAACTCCTTGGCCCGGTCGACATCCGACACCGGAACGACGATCACCTCGAGCTTCACGTCGAGGCTCTCGGGACTCGACATCCGACTCGCGTCGCCCTGGGCGTCCTTCGGGCTCATCGCGGCCTCCCTGGATTGAGTACGGCTGACGCGCTTGCCGGCGTACTCGTGGAATTCCTCGGCGGCGGGCCGCGACGCGGCCGAACCCACCGGAGCGGCCCGCACGCCACCGCTCCCCCGAGCGCCGTCCGATCACCACGCTACTGGTTGGGTCCCGGTTGGGTTCCTCGTTCCCCGCATCAGCCGGGGGCCATCCTCGTGGCCCTGCGCAACCCGAGCAGGGCCACGAGCGCGAGGAGGATGACGGCGACGGAGTACTCGTCGGCGGTCCGGGGCAGGCCGCCGGCGTAGACCACGAGGAAGCCGGCGATCACCGTGGGGAGGCCGAAGCCGACGTAGCAGACGAGATAGAGCAGGGAGAGCACGCTGGCGCGTTCGTGCGCCTCGACAAGCGGCATGATCGTCTTGAGGCTGCCCTGGAAACCGCCGCCGAAGCCGACGCCGCCGAGCGCGAGGCCGACGAAGAACCCGGGGACGGACTGGGCCATGACCGACACCAGCGTGACGAGCATGCCCAGGATGAGAGCGACGATCCCGGTCAGGATCACGGTCTTCGCGGCGGTGTTGCGCATCAGCAGGACGGCGATGGACCCGAAGAGGGCGAACACGAAGAGGACGAGACCGCCGACCACGATCGACGTGTTCATGAGGCTGCGCACGAGCGCCGGGCCGAGCGCCCCGAAGAAGCCGGCCAACGCCCAGACCGCGAACAGCACCGGGACGACGACCAGTACCGGCTCGCGCACGGAGCGGGGCAGCTTGATGTCCGGACGCAGGCTGCGCCGCGCGCCCGCCATCGGTGTGACCGTCTCCGGCATCAGCGCGACCCCGACGGCCTGGATCAGCAGGATCACGAGAAGGACGACGTACACCAGCCGTGTCGGCGCGGGCAGGAACTGGATGAGCAGCGCCGAGAGCAGGGCGCCGCTGCCGGTCCCGATGCCCGGGGCGATCGAGTTCGCGAGCGTGCCGCGGGCGCGGTCGATGTCGAGCATGGCGGCACCGACGGCGCCGGTGGCGGCACCGGCCGCGAGCCCCTGCACGAGGCGGGCGGCCAGCAGCGTGGGTACGCCGTTGGCGAAGACGAAGACGATCAGCGAGACCATCTGCACCGCGATCGCGACGGCCAGGACCGGACGCCGACCGACATGATCGGACAATTTGCCGAACGTGAGCAGCGACGCCAGCACCGCGAGGGCGTAGACGGCGAACACCACGGTGGTCGTGACCGGCGAGAAGTGCCAGCGCTCCTGGTAGATCCCGTAGAGCGGGGTCGGGGCCGCCGACGCGGCCAGGAACGACACGAGAATCGACGCGAGCAGCACCAGGGATGGCCCCGGTGCGAGTCGTGGCCGCCCCGCGATGTGCATGTCGGTGCTCCTCCACTGCGCTGGAAGCGGTCGAACCCGGCCACTCCGCTGGCGGGAAGGCCGCCGACGGCGTACCCGGTGTGCTCCGTCGCATGCGGGCGGGACGGCACGGGTGCTGAATCAGCCAGCAGCTCCGCCGCAGCACCGTCGACACCGACAGTCGCGGTAGGTTGCACAGTCATGGCCACGACCGCCGACGTCCGTCACGACCTCGCCAGCCTCGCCGATCCGCGGCGGGCCGAGGGATCGAGCCGGTTTCTGCAGATGGTTCCCGGCGGGTACGGCGAGGGCGACCGAACCATCGGTGTCTCCGTGCCGGACCAGCGCAGGGTGGCCGCCCGGCACTGGCGGGACCTGTCCCTGGCCGAGACGACGAAGCTGCTGACCAGCAGCGTGCACGAGGAGAGGCTGACCTCGCTGTTCATCCTGGTGCGGAAGTTCACCGGGGCGGACGAGGAGGAACGGGGCCGGATCTTCCGCATCATCCTGGCCAACACCGACCGCATCAACAACTGGGACCTGGTGGACTCCTCCGCGCCGTACATCGTCGGGCCCTGGCTGATGGACAGGGACCGCGGCGTCCTGGACCGGTTGGCCGCGTCGGGCGTGGTGTGGGAGCGGCGCATCGCCATCATGGCGACGTTCGCCTTCATCAGGGCAGGTGACTTCCACTGGACCTTCCGCCTCAGCGAACAGCTCCTGCGCGACCCGCACGACCTGGTCCACAAGGCGGTGGGCTGGATGCTGCGCGAGGTGGGCAACCGTGACAGAGCGGCGGAGGAGGAGTTCCTGGCCCGGCATTACCGGGTCATGCCGCGGGTCATGCTGCGGTACGCGATCGAGAAGTTCGAACCGCAGCGACGCGGAGAGTATCTGTCCGGCGTCGTCTAGTGTCAGTGCTTGCGGCCCACCCCGCCGAAGGCGTCGATGTCGGCGGGGGTGTCGACCGCGTCGTCGGGCCGCCATTGCGGGCACGGTACGACGCCCGGCTCCACCACTTCCAGGCCCTCGAAGAATCCGGCGATCTGCTCGGGCGAGCGCAGCGTGTACGGCGCCGCCCCGGTGTCGTTGTAGTCGTCCTGCGCCTGTTGCATCTCGGGGCTGATCAGGCTGGTGCCGTCGTTGAGCGAGAGGTAACTGCCCGTGGGCAGCGGCGCCAGCAGCTGCCGCGTGAGCGACCGGGCCGTCTCGTAGTCGGGCACGTGGCCCATGACGCCGCTGAGGATGAGCCCGATCGGCTGCTGGAAGTCCAGCGTCCTGCCGGCCTCGGCGATGACCGCGGCCGGGTCGCGCAAATCCGCGTCGATGTAGGCGGTCTGACCCTCGGCCGTGCTGACCAGCAGCGCACGGGCGTGGACCAGCACCAGCGGGTCGCTGTCGACGTAGACGATCCGCGCGTCCGGCACGATCCGCTGCGCCACCTCATGGGTGTTGTTGGCCGTCGGCAGCCCCGTGCCGACGTCGAGGAACTGGCGGACGCCCGCCTCGCCGGCGAGGAACGTGATCGAGCGGACCAGGAACTGCCGGGAAGCACGGGCGACGTCGACGACGCCGGGGAAGACCTGCCGGTACTGGTCGCCGGCCTCGCGGTCGACCGCGAAGTTGTCCTTGCCGCCGAGCCAGTAGTTCCAGATCCGCGCCGAATGCGGCACCGACGTGTCGATCTTCTGCTGCACGTCGACCTCGCCAGCCTCAGGCCGGCCGGCCTGCGAGTCCATGGTCACGACGACCCCCCGTTCCGACTGCGTACACGAAATGTGGTCACGGACCGCCCTGTCGGGGAAGCAGCCGCCCGCGACCGTGCCACGGTATAGAAGCCGGAGAATCCGCGCTACCCGCCCGACCGGTCCGCCTGTCCGCCGTGGAGCGACTCGATTCGATCGGCATCCGGATCGGGTTGACGGACCCCGGCGAGGGCGCCACCGGCTGCAGCCGTCTATCCGTGATCCGAGCGTGGCGTGGCCGTGCCGCCCGAGGTCGTGTCGGGTTTCGTGTGGAGGATCTCGCGGGCCTGCTCCGCGGCGCGGGTGATGCTTTCGCCGACGAAGTCGACGAAGCGGGCGATGTTCTCCAGGCGGGCGGCGGCCGGGGTGTCGGGGCCGAGGATCCCGACACCCTGCCGGGCGGTCTGGGCGAGCTGGGCGTTGGCTCGGGCGGCGGCGATCATCGACTGGTACCAGACGTCGTCGTCGACGAGGTAGCGCTCGCGGCGCCGTTCGTCGCGTTCCCGGCGGACGAGGCCCTGACTTTCGAGGAACGCGACCGCTTTGGAAATCGACGCCGGGCTGACCTGGAGGCGCTGAACGAGTTCGGATGCGGTGAGGCTGCCGGCGTCGACGGTGAAGAGGCAGGTCAGCACCCGGGACATCATCGTGGGCAGGCCCTGTTGCATCAGGAGCGTCGTGAACGTCTCCTCGTACTCGCGCACGGCCTCGGCGTCGCGTCCGTGGGCCTGCGACGACGCCTGCGACGTGCGGGGGGCGGTCTGCCTGCGCCGGTGGGCGCGGCGTTCGGTGGCGCGATGGGCCAGGTCGGCGCGGTACGCGGTGGGGCCGCCGTTGCGCATCACCTCACGGGTGATGGTCGAGGTGGGGCGGTCCAGACGCCGGGCGATCTCGGCGTAGGCGAGCCCGTCGGCCACCCCCAGCGCGATCTGCTGGCGTTCCTGCTGGGTGAGTCTGCCTCCCGGCACCGCGATCTCCCTTCACGCTTCCCTGGCACCTCCAGCATAGCGTTCACTCGCCATCCAATGCAACGACCGTGCTGTTGACGTTGCGTTAGAAACGGAGCCGTTGCAACGATTATGGGCGGGTTACCTGCAGTTACACCTGTTTCAAGCAACAGACTCGTTGCCGGATTGTGGAACGCAACGTAGCGTTTCGGCTATCAGAAACAAGCGCAGCGAGGAGAGCACGATGCAGAAGTTCGACACCCCCACCCCGATCTCCGCCGTCCTGGACATCCCCGCGGGGCGCGTCCAGTTCATCGCCGCCGACCGGGCCGACACCATGGTCGAGGTCCTGCCCGCGGACGCCTCCAAGGGCCGCGACGTGAAGGTGGCGGAGCGCACCACGGTCGAGTACGGCGACGGCGTCCTGCGGATCCGGACCTCGGCGAAGAACCAGATCCTCGGAAGCTCCGGATCTGTCGAGGTGACGGTCCAGATGCCCGTCGGTTCCCGGGTGACGGTGAAGGCGGCCAGCGCCGAGTTCCGGGCCGTCGGACGGTTCGGCGACGTCGCCTTCGACGGCGCGCACGGCGCGATCAAGATCGACGAGGCCGCGAGCGTCCGCCTCACCACCGCCGCCGGTGACGTCTCGATCGGCCGCCTCAACGGCCCCGCGGAGATCAGCACCGCGAAGGGCGACATCCGCATCGCCGAGGCCGTGCGCGGGACGCTCGTGCTGCGCACCCAGATGGGCGACGTGTCGGTCGGCGCCGCCGCCGGAGTGTCCGCCTCCCTGGACGCCGGCACCACCCTCGGCCGGATCCACAACGCACTCAAGAACGCCGACGGCGCCGCCGACCTGACCATCCACGCGACCACCGCCCACGGCGACATCGACGCCCGCAGCCTCTGAACGAGCACCCGTCGCGACGAACCCGACCATCGCGGTTGCACGAGTCCTACGGCGACATCACCGTCCACCGCTCCTGATCCACCTCAGCCCCCGGGAAAGGGAAACCATGAGCATCGAACAATCCGCCTGGACCGGCATGGTGTCGGTTGACGACACGGCCCTGGCGGTGACCGACACCGGCGGTTCCGGTATCCCTGTGCTCTACCTCAATGGCCAGTTCGCCACCCAGGGATACTGGCGGCGGGTCATCGCCGAACTGGGGACGGGGTGGCGGCACATCACCTACGACGAGCGGGCCCGCGGCAGGAAGTCGAAGCCCTCGGCGGACTATTCCTTCGAGGCCGCTGTCCGTGATGTCGATGCCGTCCTCGCGGCCAGGGGCGTGGACCGGGCGCTGCTGGTGGGCTGGTCCTACGGGGCGTTCGTCGGGGCGCACTGGGCCAGCCGGAATCCCGACCGCACCCTGGGCGCGGTCCTGGTCGACGGCGCGTTCCCGTACGACTGGCTCGACGAGGCCATGGAGCAGCGGATCCGGAAGATGTTCCGGCGGATGGGCTGGTTCATGCCGCTGCTGCGCCCGACGGGCCTGACCCCGCGGATGACCGCCCAACAGCAGGCGGACAGCAACATCGAGGTCGGCAGGATCTCCCGGGAGCGCGAGCTGGGCCCCGTGCTGGACAGAATCACCGTCCCGGCGCGGTATGTGGTCGCTTCGGGGACGTCCTTTGGAAGCAAGGGTGATGAGCAGGAGCGGATCCGCGCCGGCCTCGACGCGGTGACCGCCCGCAACCCGAACATCAGGATCAGCGCGAAGGTCGCCAGCAACCACGGTGCGATCCTGAAGAAGGACTTCGCGGCCGTCGCCGAGGCGGTACGCGAGGTCGCCGCCCTCGACCGTACGGGTCGCTGAGGGGCATGGCCGGCGGGGCCCACCGCCACCGCCCGGCCGAGGGCGGCGTACACCGACACCCCGTCGGCGTACGCCGCCCGTCGGCGTACGCCAGCGACGCCCGTCCCCCGGCGCCGGCGCGACCACGGCTGCGTCAGCTCCCTCCCGGAACGGAGTCGGCTCCCGCCACCGAGGGAGGTGACCGGTGTCGCGTACCGGCAGCGTGGAACCCGACGGCGACACCGGTCGCCACGAGGGAGGACCGATGAGGAAGACATTCCGGGGACTGGGTACGGCGGCGGTCGTGGTCACGGCGACGCTGGTCGCCGTGCCGGGCGCCAGCGCCACCCCGCACGCGCCGAAAACGGCCAGCGTCGGAGGGGCCGGTGAGGTCCGGTTGACGTTCGCGCCCGACCGCGACGTGCGCAGCTTCACCTTCGACGCGCGCGCCACCCCGTACACCCGACCGATGCCCGGCGCGCCCCACGGCCTGCCCACCGACGCGACCGGCACGGTCCGGGTCGCCCACCGGGTCGCGGCGGACGGCGTCACCGTCCGCTTCGCGGCCCGCGTCGACTGCCTGGTCACGGCCGCGCGGACCGCGACGCTCACCGCCGTGGTCACCGAGGCCGACGCGCCGGCGGCGGGCCTGGTCGGTCGCCGGCTCGGCTTCAGCGTGTACGACGGACCGGGCGGCGACCGGGTCGGCTTCTCGTGGGCGGTGGTCAACGCCGACCAGGGACCCGATGGCCAGTGGCGCGAGGGCACAGTCGGCACCTGCATGGCGCCGGCGCCCTTCGCCCCGGTCACCGACGGCGACTACGTCGTGCGGCACGCCGAGCTGTCGCCGCCCCCGACGGACAGCTGACCCGCCAGCGGCGCTGACCGGGGAGGAACGCCGACCCGGTCAGCGCACCGTCGCGACGACGACCTTGGTCGCCTCGGCGATCAGCGGATCGGCGGAGGACGCGTCCGGTACGCCGCGATCCGACTGGATGGCGATGATGAGGGGGCTGCCGGTGGGGGGCCAGACGACGGCGATGTCGTTGCGGGTGCCGTATCCGCCGCTGCCGGTCTTGTCGCCGACCTTCCAGTCGGAGGGGACACCGGCCCGGATGTACGGGCCGCCGGTCGTGTTGCCGATCAGCAGGTCGGTCAGCTTCAGCCGCCTGGCCTTCGGCAGGACATCACCGAGGGCGAACGTGCGCAGATCG
This sequence comes from Micromonospora acroterricola, assembly GCF_003172955.1. Taxonomy (GTDB): domain Bacteria; phylum Actinomycetota; class Actinomycetes; order Mycobacteriales; family Micromonosporaceae; genus Micromonospora; species Micromonospora acroterricola. The sequence continues at coordinate 54,272 of NZ_QGKR01000149.1, forward strand.
GTGCCGAGCGCCCGCGGGGTGCTGGTGTCCCGGTCGTCGCCCGGGACGGCTTCGTTGAGCGTTGGTTCGTTCCGGTTGATGTTCGTGGTCCGGTCCTCGATCTTCCGTAGTTCACCTTGCAGTCCCTTCGGACCACCGATCTCGTTCAGCAGGAGGTTGGCGGCAGTGTTGTCGCTGTACCGCACCGCGGCGGCGATGAGGTCCTCGACCGGCATTCCCGTGGCCACGTGCTGGGACGTGATCGGCGCGTGTTCCAGCAGGTCGGCTTCGGTGTACGTCACGACGCGCCGCAGGTCTTCGTCGGACAGGCGGCGGAGCAGCACCGCAGCCAGCAGGGCCTTGAACGTCGACGCGTGCGCGAAGCGCTCGTCCGCGCGGTGGGTGACCGTGCGACCGGTTCCCGTGTCGATCGCGTAGACGCCCAGGCGGGCGCCGAACCGGCGTTCGAGCTCGCCGAACTGGCGGTCCGCGGAGGCCGACACCGCAACGGCCGACGGGGACGCGGGACCTGACGGGGCCGGCGGAGGGTTGGCGACGTCCGCGCCGCACCCGCTCAGCAACGCGGCGGCGAGGACGAGTGGGAGGGCCAGGACGGCAGGACGCCGGATAGCAGGAATCATGGCTTCGAGCTTGCGGGCCTGGACTCATGCGGTCAAAGACGCCAACAGGGGTTTCCATGCTGTTCCGGCATAACATGAGGTCGTGGACTTGATCGAAGCCTGCCGGGTGTTCGTGCACGTCGGCGAACGAGGAAGCTTCACGCTCGGCGCCGCGGCCGCCCGGGTGCCGCAGCCCGTGGCGAGCCGGCGTATCGCCGCCCTCGAGAAGCGGTTCGGTGAGAGGCTGTTCGACCGGGCCGCCCGGCGTGCGGTCCTGACCGCGTTCGGGCGCGACATGGTGGCGCCGGCGAAACGGCTGGTGCAACTCGCGGACGCATTGGAGGACGACGTCGAGAAGGCGAAGCTCCGACCACTCGCCGTCGCCGTGCCCGAGACCTGCCCGGTCCGGCAGTTGGCGTTGCTGGATGCGGCCGCACGCGAGGTGGGCACGATCCTTGACTTCCGACACGCCGGCCCGTCGGCTCGCGCCGACCTGCTCAGGTCCGGCGAGGTGCGGGTGGCGCTCGTCGCGCTCCCGCCGGACGAGGCGACCTGGGTGGCGCCGCTCGGCCTGGCCTCGGCCCGCGACGACGGCGCGGAACCCCTGCACATCGAGACGCTGAGGCCGGGCCGGGCGCAACGCTCGTCCCGGCGGATCTGGATCCAGCCCGAGGACGACGTCGCGCACGTCCGGGACCGGCTGGTCCAGATCGGCCATCGCGCCGCGCTGGCCCCCGCGCAGATAGCGGTCGCCGCGACGCTCACCGCCGCGGTGTCCGACGTGGTCCGGACGAACAACCTGCTGCTGTGCCCGGCCGCCCAGGCAGACGAGCTGGAGCTGTACTGGCGTCCGGTGGCCGGCGACCCCGTCGCGCGCGGCTACGGGGTCTCCGCCGTGGCCGGTGGCGACGCCGATCAGCTCCGCGGCGGGCTCGGCGCCCAGGTCGGACGCTGCCTGGCCGCTTCCGCAGGCTCCGGTGAGCCGCGATGACCACCGCTGAACGGCTCGTCCAGGCCCTGCGCCGACGGCTGACCGGCGCCGGCCTGTCCGGCTCGTTCCTCGTGCGGGACCTGGCCAGCGGGGCCGAGATCGGCATCGCGCCCGATCTCGTCTACCCGATCGCCTCGCTGGTCAAGGTGCCACTCGCCACCGCCGTGCTCGCCCGCGTCGAGGACGGACACATCGACGGCGCCAGGATGATAGACGTCGAACCGGGTCGGGTCGAGACAGCCGGTCCGACGGGGCTGACCAAGTTCCGTCATCCTGCCCGGATCGCCGTGGACGACCTGCTGTACCTCAGCACCGCGATCAGCGACAACGTTGCCGCCGACGCGCTGTTCGCCCTGGTCCCGCCCGCCGAGGTCAACCGCGCCGTGCGTGACGCGGGGATCTCCGGCATCGCCGTCCGGCACCTGCTGCGCGACCTCATCGAGACACCCGCCGAACGTTTCGAGCCCCGCGACGTACACCTCGCGCACTCCCTGGCGATCGGCTCGGGGACCTCCGGGCGTGGACACGCCGTGCCGCAGCTGGACGTGAGCCGCGCCAACGTCGGCACCGCCCGGGCCTTCGTCGATCTCCTCGAAGCGCTGTGGGTCCCGTCGCGGATCGCTGCCGGTGTCGCCGCCCGGATGCGGTCGCTCATGGGCGACAACGTCGTACGGCACCGCCTCACGCCCGACTTCAGCTCGGACGCGTCGAGATGGTCCGCGAAGACGGGCACCCTGCTCAATCTGCGACACGAGGTCGGTGTGGTCGAGCACGACGACGGCGGAGTGTTCGCCGTCGCCGCGCTGACCGAGTCCGTCGTGCCGGCCGCGGTCCAGCCGGCAGCCGAGGCGGCGATGGGCGAGGTCGCCCGCGCCCTGCACGACCACCTCCGAGCACACTGAACCGGTTTCGCGAGCGGCCCCGCGTGGCTGCCGGCCGGGTCGGCTCCGGCCGCCGCGCCGGAACGGGATCGGCCAGCGCGGCCCCTACTGACCTTCGGGCACGTACTCCTTGACCTCGTCGTAGCCGACCGTGGCAGGTGCCGCGGTCGGCGAGTAGATCACGCGGATCACGCCCGTCGGGTACGCCTCCGTCGCCGTCATCTTCAGGTGGTACGGCGCGTCGCCCTCGTCGAACAACCTGCGGCCCTTACGCGCCGCGACCGGATGCACCAGCAGGCGCAGCTCGTCGACCAGCCCCGCGGCGAGCAACTGCTGCACCACGGAGATCGACCCGGGGATGAGGACGCCTCTGACGCCGGCATCGGCCTTGAGAGCGGTGACGGCATCGAGGAGATCGCCCTCGATCAGCTCGGAGTTGCGCCAGGAGAACTCCAGCGGCTGGCGCGAGACGACCACCTTGCGAATGTCGCCGAGTTGCTTGGCGAACGGCGCGTCCTCCCCACCCGCCGCCTCACGCTCGGGCCATGCGCCGGCGAAGCTGTCGTAGGTCTCACGGCCAATGAGCAGCACGTCAGCGGTGTCATAGTCCTCGGTGACGGCTCGACCCATGTTCTCGTCGAAGTACGGGAAGTGCCAGTCCGGATCGATCTCGGCCACACCGTCGGCCGAGATGAACAACGTGGAGATGACCTTTGCCATCAGGGTGATCCCTTCGAGTCAGGTGCTGTCGACAGGTAGACCGGCGCATCATCCCAAACTCATCGGCCAGCCACAGGTCCGTCGCGATGGAGGATCGGGCGTTTCGAGGTCGTTGCGGTGAATCGAAATAGGACCCGAACGCAGGTGGCGGCACTGAGCGTGGTGTACGCCCACCCGCACGTGCGTCCACTCTGCGTCCGGGGCGGCGCAAGAGCGAGTGGACCAGTCGCACGTGTTTCGACACAGTGGGCGGGTACCACGGGATCGTGCAGATGACCGTGGTGCGCTATGTGGCTGCCGCGATCCTGGCACGCGGGGCGGATGCGGGAGCCGCGGTCGGGTTCGTCCTGCTGGCCGCCGTCACACCGGATGTGCCGCGTCCGTCGCTGGTCGGGGCGCTACTGGTCACCTGCCTGACCGCGCCCCACCTGCTCGGGCCCGTCCTGGCCCGGCGCCTCGACCGGTCCCGGGACGGCCGGCGACTGATCGCCGCGATCTGTGTTTCGTACGGCCTGTTGGTCGCAGCGGCGGCGCTCGGCTTAGGACGGCTGCCGGTTGTGGCGGTTGCCGTGCTGGCGGCTGCTGCCGGTGTGTGCGGGCCCCTGCTGACCGGCGGATTGAGCAGCCGGCTCGCGGGCCTGGTGCGCTCGGACGAACGCGCCCAGCGTCGCGCGCAAGGGTTGGACTCGCTCAGCTACGGCGTCGGCGGCACCGCCGGCCCGGCCGCGGTGGCGTTGCTGGCCGCGTTGACGGGCGCGCGTACGTCGATGCTGGTTCTCGCGGCCGCGGCGATCGTCGCCGGGATGCTCGTCCGTACGCTGCCGGCCAGCGGGGACTCCGTGGCGCCGGAGCGGGTGCTCTCCGTACGCGAGGCATTGCGGTTGATCGTGGCTACCGGACCGTTGCGCAGGGTCATGTACACGACGGTCGTCGTTGCCATCCCCGGTGGGGCTGTCGCCGTCCTCGCCGTCGCGCTCGGCCACGAACTGCACGTCGACGCGGGTACGGCCGGGCTACTCGTCGCCGGGTTCGGTCTCGGCAACCTGGTCGGCTCGCTGGCGGTGACCGCTCGACCACTGCTCGGCGAGCCGGAGAAGCTGGTCACCGGCACGGCCGGACTGGTGGGGATCGCGCTGGCGCTGTGCGCGCTGGCGCCCAGCTTCAGTCTGGCGCTGGCTGCCTTCGCGCTGGTCGGGGCCCTGAACGCGCCGTTCTTCACGGCCACGCTGGCGTCCCGGGCGCAGTACTCGCCGCCGGAGGCGCGGGCCCAGGTGTTCGTGTCCATGGCCGCGATCAAAGTGGGGGCGGCTTCGGCCGGCACGGCTGCGGCGGGAGCCCTGCTGGGACCGGGCCCGCGAGTTCTGCTGGTCATCGGCGCGGCCATGATCCTCGTTACCGCCGCAGTCAGCCTCATCGACCGTCGGCACCAGCGCGCCACTGTCCCGCTGCGGGGCGCCGGATCACACGCACACTCTCGTGCACCCGCGAAGACTCCCGGGCCACCGGTCAGCGACTCCGGCGGGTGTTGAGACGGGCGGCCTGGCGCGTCAGGTGGTCGCGTTCGGCGAGGTTGGGCGCCTTCCGGGCCGCCTCGGCGTACAGCCGTGCCGCCGTCGCCAGGTCGCCGTCGCGCTCATGGAGGTACGCGGCCACCGCCGTGTGGCGGGGCAGTGCGCCGTCCAGCGCCGCGAGCGCCGCCAGGCCCGCACGCGGTCCGTCGGCCTCGCCGACGGCCACCGCGCGGTTGAGCCGGACGACCGGGCTGTCGGTGAGGCGCGCCAGCTCGTCGTACCACTCGACGATCTGCACCCAGTCGGTCTCCTCGGCGGTGGGCGCGTCGGCGTGGAGTGCCGCGATGGCGGCCTGGGCCTGAAACTCGCCCAGGCGGTCGCGGGCGAGGGCCGCCTGCAGGATCTCGACGCCCTCGGCGATCGACGTGGTGTCCCATCGACCGCGGTCCTGCTGGGCGAGCGGCACCAGGCTTCCGTCGGGCGCGGTCCGGGTGGCGCGCCGGGCGTGGTGGAGCAGCATGAGGGCGAGCAGTCCCGCCACCTCGGGGTGGTCGATCGCGGCCGCGAGCTGCCGGGTGAGCCGGATGGCCTCGGCCGCGAGGTCGACATCGCCGGATTAGCCCTCGTTGAAGACCAGGTAGAGGACGCGCAGGACGGTCGCGACGTCGCCGGGCTGGTTGAACCGCACGCCGGAGACGGTGCGCTTGGCCCGGCTGATGCGCTGCGCCATGGTCGCCTCGGGCACGAGGTAGGCCTGGGCTATCTGGCGGGTAGTCAGCCCGCCGACGGCGCGCAGCGTGAGCGCGACCGCGGACGACGGCGTCAGCGACGGGTGGGCGCACAGGAAGTAGAGCTGGAGCGTGTCGTCCACCGCGGGCGTGGGCCCGGGCGCCGGCTCCTCGTCGACGAGGTCCTCACGCCGGCGCCGGGCGGCGTCGGCCCGGGTCGCGTCGAGGAACCGGCGCCAGGCCACGGTGACCAGCCAGCCCTTCGCGTCCCGCGGCTGGTCGGCCGGCCAGACGCGGACCGCCTCGACCAGCGCGTCCTGCACGGCGTCCTCGGCCGCCGCGAAGTCGGCTCCGCGGCGGACGAGGATCCCGAGCACGCTCGGCGTGAGGCTCCGGAGCAGGGCTTCGTTCACCGGAGAGGTCACTCCGTGATGGTGGGCGGCTCGGTCAGGAAGGGGCGCAGCTCGAGCCACTCGTGGATCGGCTTCCCGCCCGCTCCGGGGGCGGCCGACAGTTCGCCGGCCAGCTCGACGGCGCGCTGGTAGCTGTCGACGTCGATCACCATCCAGCCGGCGATGAGATCCTTGGTCTCGGCGAACGGGCCGTCGGTGACCGGTGGGCGCCCCTCGCCGTCGTACTGGACGAACGTCCCCTCGGGGGCGAGCGCCTGGCTGTCGACGAACTCGCCGGTCTCCTCCAGCCGGGCCGCGAAGTCGCGCATGTACTGCATGTGCGCCGAGATCTCCTCCGGCGTCCACTGGTCCATGGGGACGTCGTTGACCGCGGTCGGAGCGCCGCGGTAGTGCTTGAGCAGCAGGTACTTCGCCATCGGTGTTCTCCTCGGTGCTGGTGCGACCCATTCTGGTCACGTTTCACCTCGGGGACGGAGCCGGTCACCGGTTCTCGACATCGCCGTGGGAATTCTGTCGGCCAGTTCGAGAATCTCGGTCGTGGGCGCGTCGCCGCGCCGTCCGGTGCACCGCCATCGAGGTCGGAGATCGGTCAGCCACCCCATCGCCGTACGAGGGAGGTCCGCGCACTAGCATTGCCGCGGTCCGGGACGGCTCTGCTGAAACGAGGCGAAATGCGGTGGCTCCGGCGGTTGCTGGGCGGCGGACGTGTCCAGCTCGATGAGGGGCGGCAGCAGGCGCTGCTACAGGACGTCCAGTACCGGTACGGCCCCCGAGCGTCGATCCCCTTCTCGGAGCAGGTCGAGGCGGTCACCGGGGTCCTCAACGGCGACGACGGTCTGGTGGTGGCGGCCCGGATCGTGAGCCAGGTCGCCGACGAGGCCCACGCGGACCTGCAGGCCCAGGCCCACGCGATACACCAACGGACGGGCCGGCGGCTCCTGGTGCACCGCCGGAACTACCGGCCGCTGTGGAAGGAGGCCGGCCCGGCCCTGCGGTGGCCACTGTTCGCGCTGCCGTGCGGCTTCCACCCGTACGCGCAGGTGGCCGCCGCCGTCGCGGTGGTCGGGAACCAGGCGTCCCGGCTTGACCGGGTGACCGACCCGAACCCGCTCCTGACCCGCGTTTTCGAGGTGCTGGACCTCACCGTCGCCGGCTGGGAGTACGGCCGGGTGCGGGTGGACACCGACGGCGCCGCCCTGGTCGATCGACTGATCTCGAGCGCCGCTCAGGTCCTCGCGGCCATGGACGACCCGCCCCGGCTGCCCCCTGCCGTCCGTGAGCTGATGCGTCGCAACAACACCCTCGCCGTGCACGCGCCGACCGGCCCTCAGGCGGTGGGTGGGATCAACCTGGGCGCGACGATGCGCGAGCGTCTCCTGGCCTGAAGGCACCGCGGCGGGACCAGGCGCAACGAGTACGTCCGCCAGATCGGGGCCGGCGGTGGGCACGCCGGCCGCCTGGTCGCCTGACCGTGGTCCGGAAATGCTCCGGAAATTTCGGCGACACCCACCCGGATCCTGATCCGTCGATGGACGGTCCGATCTGATCACCCCCGATCCCGATCGACCAGGTTAAGTCTTCTGGCCAGGATGAACGCCTTCCTGCCGCGAACCGGCCGTCCAGGCGAGGTTGCCAGAACGTTTCCGAAAATTGTTGACAAGGCGACGGGCGGCTCAATACGGTCGCCATCGACGGAGCTCAATCGCCGTCACTGCCATCCACAGCGACCCACTCCTCCGGTCGTTCGTGCAGGACGACCGGCCAACCACCACCGCGTGCTACGACGCCGACTGCCGGCGGCCGTCACCTGGCCACCGACAGCCCCCCGGGTCGTACCGCGCTGCTGGCCTCCCGCCAGCCGTCCCGAGGAGGAAGCGAGCACATGAGCGACAACAACCACACCCCCACCAGAGCGAGAAGACGCGGCCGGACACGGCTGCTCCTCGGCGCCGCCTGTGCCGCGGTGATGGCCATCGGCAGCACGATGGTGGCCACCAACGCGTACGCCGAAGCCGACCGGACCGTCAGCTCGAACACCACCGGCACGCACAACGGGTTTTTCTTCTCGTTCTGGAAGGACAGCGGCAACGCCAGCATGACGTTGCGCGCGGACGGCCGGTACTCCAGCCAGTGGGGCAGCGGCACCAACAACTGGGTCGGCGGCAAGGGTTGGGCCACCGGCAGCCGAAGGACGATCAGCTACTCGGGCACCTACAGCCCGAACGGCAACAGCTACCTGGCCCTGTACGGATGGACGCGGAACCCGCTCATCGAGTACTACGTCGTGGAGAACTTCGGCACCTACAACCCGAGCACCGGCGCCACCCGGGTGGGCTCCGTCACCAGCGACGGTGGCACCTACGACCTCTACCGCACCCAGCGGGTCAACCAGCCGTCCATCGACGGCATCGCCACGTTCTACCAGTACTGGAGCGTCCGCCAGCAGAAGCGCACGGGTGGCACCATCACCACCGCCAACCACTTCGACGCCTGGGCCCGCGCCGGCTTGAACCTCGGCACCAACCACAGCTACCAGATCATCGCCACCGAGGGCTACCAGAGCAGCGGGAGCTCCGACATCACCGTCCGGGAGGGTGGTGGCGGCAACCCCGGTCCCGGGCCCACCACCGGCAACCCGCCAGGAACCGGCAACTGCACCGCGACGCTGTCCGCCGGCCAGCAGTGGAGCGACCGGTTCAACCTCAACGTCGCGGTCAGCGGCGCCAGCAACTGGGTCGTCACACTCGGCCTGGGCGGCGGCCAGAGCGTGCAGAACAGCTGGAGCGCCTCCGTCAGCGGCACGAGCGGAACCGTCACCGCCAGACCCAACGGCAGCGGCAACAACTTCGGGCTGACGATCATGGCCAACGGCAACTGGACCTGGCCGACGGTCACCTGCCGGACCGGCTGACCCCGACCAATTCCTGACACCGCACCTGTGGCGCGGCGGCCTCGGCCGCCGCGCCACACCGGGTCCGCACAAGCCCGGCACCATCCCCGGCCGGCGGGCCGGCGATCCTCAGGCCGGATCCGCCCGGGGCACGCGCCGAGGCAGGCGCCGCTGTCCGCGACGTGGCCTGCGCCAGCGTCGACTAGCCCCGGGGCGTTGCGGTCCCTCCGGCTGCCGATTCCTCGACCGTTGGCTCCGCCGTCGGGCCCTCCGTCGGCTCCTCCGTCGGCTCCTCGGTCGGCTCCACGGTCGGTGCCACCGTCGTATCGTCCGTCGGCGCTACCGTCGGTTCCGGGGAGGCGCTCTCCGACGTGGTGGGACCGGGTGCGCCCACACTGCTCCCGCCGGACGGCGTGGGCCGGGCTGTCGTCCTCTCCCCTGCCGACCGGGTGGCCGTCGGGGCAGGAGATCCGGGCGCCCGCACCGGCACACTGGCAGAACCGCGGGTTTCCGGCTCGCCGCCACCGCCGCCAGGGCCGGGTCCAGGTCCAGGGCCAGGTCCAGGTCCGTCCTGAGATGGCGACACGGCAGGGGGGACCGCGGGGGGCACCGACGGTCGCCCGGTCGGGCCGGGCATCATCCCGGTGGGATCAGCGAGCACCAGGACGGCACCGGCGGCGGCCAACGATCCGAGAAGCACCGCGAGCGTCGTACGGTGACGACTGACGGCCCGGCTCCGCGCACCGCCGACGGTCGACCGCCGGGTCGCCAGGAGCGCGGTTCGCGCCCCGGCGGAGGTCGCCCCGGTAGCGGCCTTCACCTGCCCGTCGGACGAGTCCGCGAGGGCCTGCGCCGCGGCGGCCATGGCCGCCGCCGTCGGGAACCGGTCAGCGGGCTCCTTGGCCATCGCGGTGGCCACCAACTGCCGCACCTCCGCCGGGACGCCTTCGGGCAGCGGCGGCGGGTTCTCTTCGAGGTGCTGCAGCGCCACGGCGACGGCGTTGTCACCCTGGTACGGGGGTCGACCGGCGAGGCAGTGGTAGATGACGGCACCCAGCGCGTAGATGTCGATCGCCGAGGTGGTCTCGTTCCTGGACACCTGCTCGGGTGCCATGTACAGGGCCGTGCCGACGACCTGGTTCGTTCCGGTCAGGCTCGCCGCCTCCTGGGTGACGGCAACACCGAAGTCAACGAGTACGACGTGCCCGTCGGGCTCGATGATCAGATTGTTGGGCTTGACGTCACGGTGCACCACGCCGGCGTCGTGCGCGGCCTGCAGGGCGCGGGCGGTCTGCGCGGCGATCGACAGCGTCTCGGCGACGTCCAGTTGGCCGACCTCGGCGATCCGCTCCGACAGGGGCTGGCCCTGCACGCATTCCATCACGATGTAGGCGAGGACCGGCGCTCCGTGCCGGGACATCTCGCCGTAGTCGTAGACCTGGGCGACACCCGGGTGGCGCAGTGCCGCCATCGCGCGTGCCTCGCGGCGGAACCGTTCGCCGAAGCCCGCGTCGGTGACCAGTCGGGGGTGCAGCATCTTGACGGCCACGCAGCGGTCCAGCGTTTCGTCGACCGCCCGCCACACATCGCCCATACCGCCACTGGCGATGCTTTCGGCCAGACGGTAACGGTCTCCGACGAGTTGCCCCACACTCGGCATGAAACTTCCGGTACCCCGTACTCGCCGATCTCAAGCACGCCGGCACCAGGGGTGGCCCGGACCCGGCGCCCGGCGCACTCGTCGTTCGTCGATCCTGCCACTCGGCACATGCGCGGCGGCGGCTTCGGCGGGATCGGTCCACCGGGGTGCCACCGCGGCCTACGCTGCCCCGGGTACGAGGAGCGGGGACGTGATGAATCAGGTACGGCAGGTGGCGGTACTCGGGCTCGGCGGCATGGGCGCGCCGATGGCCGCGAACATCCTTCGGGCAGGTCTGCCGACGGTCGTCTGGAACCGGCGCCCGGAGCCCGCCCGCCGACTCGGTGAGCAGGGCGCGGACGTGGCCGGAAGCCCGGCCGACGCGGTGCGCCGAGCCGACGTGGTGGTGACGATGGTGACCGACGCGGACGCGGTCCGGTCCATCGCCACGGACCAGGGCATGCTGGCCGCGATGGCGCAGGGCGCGGTGTGGGCCCAGATGAGCACCATCGGCGTCACCGAGACCGAGCGCCTCGCCCGGCTGGTCGCCTCGAAACGTCCCGACGTGGTCATGGTGGACGCCCCGGTCGCGGGCAGCCGTGGCCCGGCCGAGCAGGGCCAGCTCGTCGTCCTCGCCTCCGGACCGGAGCAGGTCCGGGACCAGGTCGCACCGGTCTTCGACGCGGTCGGACACCGTACCGTCTGGGTCGGGCCGGCCGGCGCCGGTTCCCGGCTGAAGCTGGTCAACAACCTGCTGCTCGCCTTCGTCGCCGAAGGGCTCGCCGACGCCGTCGCGCTCGGCGAAACCCTGGGCCTGGATCGCGCGGCGACCCTGGCAGCCCTGAAGGGAAGCCCGCTCGTCTCGCCCTGGGCCGCCGAGAAGCTGGAGCGGATCGGCCGCGACGACTACACCGCGCAGTATCCCCTCGCGCTGGCTCTCAAGGACGTCAACCTGGCACTGCGCGAAGTCGGAGCCGGTCAGCTCCCCGCCGCCGAAGCTCTGGCCGCGGAGTGGCAGTGGGTGGTGGATCAAGGGCTCGGCTCCGAGGATCTGACGGTGGTCACCCAGGCCCTGTCCCGGTTGGGCGAATCACCCCTCTAGTACGCCGGCCCTCGTCACAACGGCTTCCACCAGGTGTATCGGGCGGCGCTATCGTCGGGGAATGCCGGTGCCGTCGCGACGGGTGGTCAGCGCGGAGCGTGTCGTCCAGGGCGGGTGTGTGTTCTTCCTCCGTAACGCCACTCTCGACATGAACGCGCTCGCCGACAGCCTTTCGGTCAGCCGAGCCACGCTCTACCGGGTGGTGCACAGCCGCGACCGGCTGCTCGGTGACGTGCTCTGGCGCCTCGCGGAGCGGCTCCTCACCCGAGCCTGTGCCGAGACCGCCGCCACCGGCGTCGAGGGGGTGCTCGAGACGACCCGTCGGTTCGCCGTCGGGGTCCGCCAGGCTCGGCCGTTCCGGGCCTTCCTGCGCGCCGAGCCGGCGACGGCCGCGCGGGTGCTGTTCACGCCGGCCGGCGGCGTGCACGCCCGGGTCGTCGATGCGCAGAAGGGCATTCTGGTCGCCGCGGCCGGCGACCCCACCTGGTCGCCGGCCGATCTCGACGGCGCCGCGTTCCTGTACGTGCGAATCGTCGAGTCCATGCTGTACGCGGAGCTGATCCATGGGCGGCGGGCCGATCCCGCCACCGCGGAACGTGCCGCCCGGGCGGTGCTCGAAGCGTGCTGAGCGGCGGCTGCGACAGCCGTCTCAGCTCTCCGCCGCCCGGTTCCGACGCCATTGAAGACCGTTTATGGTACGGCCAGGAAGTCGTCGTGAAGGAGTTCTCGCCATGACACGTCCACCGCGTACCGCCGCCCTCGCCGCCGCTCTGGTCACCACCCTGGTCGCCACGCTGCTCGCCTCGACACCGGCGGGCGCTGCCGCACCCGGTGAGCGGGAGCCGATCGCCCGCGCCGCGGTTCGCGGTCCGATCCCGGGCACGGTGCCGGGCGACCCGCTCGCTGAGCGGCTGGCCGACACCTACCCCTTCTTCTCGACGCCGTCCGATCTGGCCGCCAAGGGCTACGTCGAGGAGGAGTTCTATCTCTCCGGTGTCGCCGACGGCTGGGACACCGCCGGCAACCAGGTCGCCACCGACGTGGCGTACCAGACCCGGCTGGTCGTGCGCCGGCCTGCCGACCCGCGCCGGTTCAACGGCGTCGCCCTGGTGGAGTGGCAGAACGTCACGGCGGGGTACGACCTGGACGCGCTCTGGAACGCCGAGTCGACGATCCGCGCCGGCGACGCCTGGATCGGTGTCTCCGCCCAGCGGGTCGGTGTCGACCAGCTCCGGGGCTGGAGCCCGACCCGGTACGGCGGGCTCGACGTCACCGGCGGGGGACGGTACGTCGGCGACCAGCTCTCGTACGACATCTTCGCCCAGGCCGGCAGGGCCGTCGCCGACCCGCGGGGGGTCTCGCCGCTGGGCCGGCTGCGCGCCCGCACCGTGCTGGCCATCGGCGCCTCGCAGTCGGCCGGCCGGATGACGGTCTACTACGACCGGGTCCTGCCCCAGGTGCAGCCGGTGTTCGACGGGTACGGCTTCATCGTGGGCTCCGCGCCCACCCGGGTCGGCGACGAGCCGGTGTTCCAGGTGCTGTCGGAGACCGACGTGCGCACGCCGGTCCGCCCGGCCGACACCGACCGGTTCCGCCGGTGGGAGGTGGCCGGCGCGGCACACAGCGGCCAGAACGGCCAGGTCTACCGGGCGCCGATCCAGGAGCGCGACCTGGGCGCCGCCCCGGTCTACACCTGCGCCCGGCCGCCGTTCAGCCGCGTGCCGATGCAGCACGTGACCGCCGCCGCGTACGCCCACCTGGTGCGCTGGGTGGAGCGGGGTACTCCGCCGCCGACCGCGCCGCCGCTGGTGTTCAACCCGGATGGCACGAAGGCCCGTGACGCCCACGGCCTGGCCCGCGGCGGGATCCGGCTGTCGCAGGTCGCCGTGCCGACCGCGCTGAACACCGGCGACAACGCCGGCGAGTCGTTCTGCGTGCTGTTCGGCACCTATCAGCCGTTCGACGAGGCCACCCTGGACCAGCTCTACCGGACCCACGCCGGCTACGTGGCCCGCGTGGTGACCGCCGACGTCCGCAATGTCGCCGCCGGCTACCTCCAACCGGCCGACGCCGCCGAGAATCTCCGCGAGGCACTTCGCGCCGACGTGGGACGCCACGGCGGCACCCGCCGCCCGTGAGCAACTGGTACGCCGGCGCACCCCGCTGACCCGGGTCCTCCGGGCGTCGGGACAGAAGCTGCCCATCGTCGGGCTCCCTCCCCCATCCGGTCGGCGATCATCCGCCTCGTGGGCACCGTCCTACCGGCGGTGGTATCTCGGCGAGCACGCCGCACCGCACAGTCCGGTGACTTATGGTGAAAAACCGGCGCGGCCACCGTCGTCCGAGGTGCGACGCGGGCGTCCCCGATCAGGGCCGTCGACCTTCACGTTGTCGAGGCGAAGGACGGACCGATGACCGAGGGAACATCGCGGCGCCACGTACCGGTGGCCCGACACCGCCGTACGACAGCTGACGCCGGAACAGGCGCCTTTCCGGTGGTCGGCGCGCGCCGCGTCCACCACTGATGGACTGGGCCGGATGGGCGTTGTTCGGGTTGGTCGCCACCGCGGCGCTCACCGCGGCGCAGATCACTGCTCAACTGGCCGGCCTCACCCGCCTCGACTTTCCCCTGGTGCTCGGGACCCTCGTCACCGAGGATCCCGACCGGGCCCGCGTCTTCGGGTTCTTCATCCACCTCTGCGCCGGTCAGGGTTTCGCCCTCGGCTACGCGGCCACGTTCGCCCTGCTCAACCGTGCCACCTGGTGGATCGGGGCACTGCTCGGGACCGTCCACGTCGGGATCGCGCTGACGGTGCTCCTGCCGCTGCTGCCGGGTGTCCACCCGCGCATGGCCTCCCAGCGGGCGGGCCCGGCCAGCACGGCCGTGCTGGAGCCGCCCGGCCTGTTCGGCGTCAACTACGGCATCCAGACTCCCGTGGTCGCGGCTGTTGTCCACGTCATCTACGGGGTGGTCCTCGGGCTGCTGCTTCAGGCAGCTTGACCCTCGTCCGACGACTCGTCAGGAAGCGATCTCCATGACCAGCGGATCCGACACGAGGTGTCCCCGGCCGTCAGCGCCGATCAGCGACTACGGGCTGTTGAGTGACACACGTACCGCCGCCCTGGTCGCCGGAGACGGCGGGATCGACTGGTTCTGCGTGCCCCGCTTCGACGGCGAGCCCCTGTTCGGCCGGCTGATCGGGGGCCCGGACGCGGGAACGTTCCGGGTGGGCCCGGCCGGACCGGCCACGGTCGTCGAGCGGCGCTACCGGCAGCACACCGCCACCCTGGAGACGACATGGGCGGTAGGCGGCAGCCGGCTCACCCTCACCGAGGCCATGGTGGCCGAGGTCAGCGGACGCCTGCTGCCCACGACACTGATCGTGCGGCGGCTGTCGACCGAGGAATCGGCGGTCGACGCCGTCGTCGAGTTCGATCCCCGCCTCGGCGTGCGGCACCGCCGGCCCCGGGTCCACCACCGGCACCCCGCCGTGATGTGTCAGTGGGGGTCGCTCGCGGTCTCTCTGGGCTGCGCGCCCAACCTCACCATCGAACCAGGTCGGCCCGCCCTAATCACGGTCACGCCGGGCCGGCCCGTCACCCTGGTGCTGGCCGTGGCCTACCGCGAACCGCTGATCCACGTCGAGCCGGCATGGGCCTGGGAACTGCTCACCGAGGACGAGGACCGCTGGCGGGCCTGGAGCGCCGAGATCGACGGCTCGCTGCCTTTCCGGGACCACGTCGTACGAAGCCTGCTGACCCTGCGGCTGCTGACCTACTCGCCGTCGCGAGCGCCGGTGGCCGCACCCACGACGTCGCTGCCCGAAGATCCGGGCGGGGCACGGAACTGGGACTACCGCTACGTCTGGCCTCGTGACGCCAGCATCGGCGTCAGCGCGTTCCTCAGCGTCGGCAAACTCGACGAGGCCCGCGGTTTCCTCGCGTGGCTGCTGCACGCCACCCGGCTCCAGCGGCCACGCCTGCCGGCGCTGCTCACCCTCCACGGCCGTGACGTACCCGCAGAGCGGGAACTTCCCGGCTGGCCCGGGTATCTCGGCAGCGTGCCGGTACGGATCGGCAACGATGCCGCCGCCCAGCACCAGCTCGACGGCTACGGCTGGCTGATCGACGCCGCCTGGACGTTCGTGCAGGCTGGGCAGCGCCTCTACACCGAAGCGTGGCGGGCGGTGCGCGGCTTCGCCGATGTGGTCGCCCGTTGCTGGCAGGAGCCCGACGCCGGCATCTGGGAGGTCCGCCAAACTGCCCAACACGTCCATTCGAAGCTCATGGGCTGGCTCGCTCTGGACCGGGCCCTGCGCATCGCCGACACTCATCCCCTGCCGAACCGCCAACGCCGACTCTGGCGGGAAGCACGAGATGCCATCGCCGCCGAGGTCCGGGCATCGGGCTTCAACCCGGCAACGGGCAGCTACGTCCGCGCCTACGGCTCGGCGGACCTGGACGCGGCCCTGCTCATCCTGCCGCTGCTGGAGATGGACAGCGCCGAGTCGCCCCGGGTGCACGGCACCATCGACGCCGTCCGGGACGGGCTGTCCGCCGGCGGTCCGCTGCTCTATCGCTATCCGCCGGGACGTGACGGTCTCCCCGGCACCGAAGGCGCGTTTCTGCCCTGCTCGTTCTGGCTGGTTCAGGCCCTCGCCCGCACCGGGCGCCGCGTCGAGGCGATCGAGATGTTCCAGACCATGCTCAGCCACGCCAGCCCACTCGGCCTCTACGCGGAAGAGCTCGACCCCGCGACCGGCGCCCAGTTCGGCAACTACCCCCAGACGCTCACCCACGCGGCGCTCGTCCAGGCCGCACTCGCCATCCGGGACGCACCCGTCGACCCGTGACGCCGGGTGCGACCAGCTCAGACGGTGATGACGACCTTCGCCCGCGCGTGCTCACCTTCGAGGTACCGCATGGCTCGGGGCACCTCGTGGAGCGGGTAGGTCCGGTCGATGACCGGGGTGAGGCGGCCGGCTTCGGCGTGGGCACGGAGCGTGTCGAGGTGCTGCCGGCCGGGTGCCGTCGTGAGGATGACGATGCGGTGTCGGACGAAGGGTGCCAGCAACCGACCGCGCGCGATGAGCCCGACCGGTCCGATGAGGCTGCCGCCGCGGTAGACGCCGCCGCCGGAGAGCACCAGCGTTCCGCTCGGGGTCAGCACCCGCCGGAGCGCGGTGAGTGAGCGGTTGCCGACCAGGTCGAACACGACGTCGAAGCGGCGGGTGTCGTGGGCGAAGTCGTCGCGGGTGTAGTCCACGACGTGGTCGGCGCCGAGGGAGCGGACCAGGTCGACGTTGCGGGTGCTGCACACCCCGGTCACGGTCGCGCCGATCACCTTGGCCAGCTGGACGGCCAGAGTTCCGACGCCGCCGGAGGCGCCGTTGACGAGGACGTGGTGGCCCGACTCGACCCGCCCGACGTCGCACAGTCCCATGAGCGCGGTGATACCGGCCAGGGGTAGGGCCGCCGCCTGCTGCGGCGTCAGGTTCGCCGGCATCGGCGCGACCAGAGCGTCGGGCACGCACACGTACTCGGCGAACGCGCCGTTGGCGTCGCCGAGGTCGCCGAAGACGGCGTCGCCCGGGCGCACCTGTCGAACGTGGGTGCCGACGGCCTCGACCCGGCCGGCGAAGTCGCGGCCGCGAATGCGCGCCCGGGGCCTCGACCGGCCCATGGTCAACCGCGCCATCCGGGGGTCGCCACGCATGACATGCCAGTCGTACGCGTTGAGCGCGGCGGCCTCGACCCGCACGAGCACCTCGTCGGCGGCGGGCACCGGCACCTCGACGTCTGCGATCTTGAGGGTGTCCGGGGGGCCGTATCGGTCTTGGACGATCGCCTTCATCTGCTCTCCCCTCATTGGTGTACGCCGTACACCTCATGAGGGAATATAGGTGTACGCCGTACACCTGTCAAGAGGATTATGGTTCACCCACCGCCGGAGGACGAGGAGTGAGATGGCTGAGCAGGCTGAGACGCTGCGCCGGACGCCGCTGAGCAGGGACCGGATCCTGCGCGCCGCCGTGGCGCTCGCCGACGGGGCCGGGATCGAGTCCCTCAGCATGCGCAACCTCGCTCAGGATCTCGGCGTCGTGCCGATGGCCCTCTACAAGCACGTGGCGAACAAGGACGAACTGCTCGAAGGCATGATCGACTTGGTCGTCGGTGAGATCGATCCGCCCACGCCGGACACCGACTGGAAGCACGGGGTCCGCCAACGCATCCTCTCGGCGCGGCAGGTGCTCCAGCGCCACCCCTGGGCACCGCTGGCGATCGAGTCGCGGAACATGGCGACGCCGGCGATCCTGTCCTACCTCGACTCGATGATCGGGACGTTTCGCGCCGGCGGATTCTCCGTCGACCTCGCGCACCACGTGATGCACGCGATGGGCAGCCGGATCCTGGGCTTCAGCCAGGAACTGTTCGACGCCTCCCGGCGCGCCGGCCGGTCCGGCACGACCAACCCGGACCCACCGACGGCCCTGCCGCCGGAGATCGCGGCCAGGTTCCCGCACGTGGCGGAGATCGCCATGGCGGCGTCCCACGACGACACGTCCGTCCTGGGACAGGGCTGTGACGACCAGTTCGAGTTCGAGTTCGCGATGGACCTGCTTCTGAACGGCATCGAACGACTGCAACAGCAGGGCTGGACATCGTCACCCGGCCGCCGCGAAACGTCAGCCGCAAGCCATGACGCTTGACCAGAACGTTCTACCGACCCAAACGTCAGCCGGCGGGGTCGACGAGGACGCCGGGGTTGAGGATCCAGGACGGGTCGAGCGCGTTCTTGGCGGCCCGCAGCGCGAGGGCGACCGGGTCCGGACGCTGCCGGTCGTACCACGGTCGGTGGTCGCGGCCGACGGCGTGGTGGTGGGTGATGGTACCGCCGGCGGCGAGCAGAGCGTCGGAGACGGCATGCTTGATCTGGTCCCACTGGGCGAGAGTGGCGCCCCAGCGGCCGGTGGCGTACACGCCGAAGTAGGGGGCCGGGCCGTCCGGGTAGACATGCGTGAAGCGGCAGGTCACCACGCCGGTCGCGGCGACGGCCCGGAGCGCGTCGCCGGCCGCGTCGAGCACGGCGGTACGCATGGCGGGGAATCGGTCCCACGTGCAGGCGGTCTCGAACGTCTCCACGATCATCGACCGGGCGGCGAGCGCGTCACGCTGGTACGGCATCCGCATAAACGCTGACCGCCAGGCGTCGGCGGCGGCGGTCCGCTGCCGTGGGCCGGCGGAGTCGTCGCTGCGGGATGGCTCCGGCAGGGTGCCCCCGTGGTCGCGGCACAGCTCGACGGCGCGGTCCAGCCACGGTGTGACCGGATGGTCGGCGGACTCGAATCCCAGGACGAGCACGCCGCCGGTGGTGGCGGCGCCGGCGTTGAGGAGCGCCTCCGCCGGGTCGAGCAGCCGGCAGTTGCTCGGGTGCAGACCGGACTGGGCGATGGCCCGGGTGGCGGTGACCGCCTCGTCGTAGTCGGTGAAGTGCACCGTGGCGCCCGCCCGCCAGCGGGGCCGGTCCTGCAGCCTCATCCACGCCTCGGTGATGACGCCGAGCACGCCCTCCGAGCCGAGGAACAGGCGGTCCGGGGACGGCCCGGCGCCGGAGCCGGGCAGCCGGCGCGACTGGCTGGTGCCCGCCGGGGTGACGACCCGCATCGACTCCACCAGGTCGTCGATGTGGGTGAGGAGGGTGGCGTAGTGACCGCCGGCGCGGGTGGCCAACCAGCCGCCCAGGGTGGAGAACTCGAACGACTGCGGGAAGTGCCGCAGTGTGAGGTCGTACCTCCGGAGCTGGTCCTCCAGCGCCGGGCCGAACACGCCGGCCTGGATGCGGGCCGCCCGGCTGGTCCGGTCCACCTCCAGCACCAGGTCGAGGCGCCCGAGGTCGAGACTGACCGCCGCGGGGTACGCGTCACCCAGGCGCGGCTCCACGCCGCCGACCACCGACGAGCCGCCGCCATAGGGGATGACCGCGATGTCCCGTTCCGCGCACCAGTCCAGCACGTCGACGACGTCCCGCTCGGTCACCGGCCGGACCACCAGGTCCGGCGGGTCGTGGACATCCCCGTGCAGATTGCGGACGACGTCCCGGAACGCCTTGCCGTGGGTGTGCGCCGCCCGGTCCGCCAGGTCCGTCGAGCACAGCCGGGCGAGCGACGTTGGCGGATCGACCCGGGGTGGGCGCAAGCCGAGCTCGGCCACCGGCGGCGCGACGTGCTCGGTCAGGTCGCTGCCGGGAAGCAGAGTACGCACCCGGTCCGTCAACGCCGTGGCCTCCGCGCCGGTCACCGCGTCCTCGACGTGCCCCCAGCCCCACCACGAACGGTGTTTCCCGGCCACGCGGCCTCCCCGCCGTCACGATCGCTAGTCCTACTCGCCGGTAACGTACTAGACGGCCGGCGTCGCGTCGATGTACGGGAACTCGGTCGTGGCCACCTTCCGTCGTAGGCTGCGTCTCGAACGTGATGGACGGGAGGCTGAAATGGCCGAGACGACGCTGAGCGAGACATCGGTGGCCCAGGTGATGGCCGAGCTGGCCGACCTGGAGGACCCGAAGACACGCGAGGTGAACGAGAAACACGGTGACGATCACGGTGTGCACCTCGGCAAGCTGCGCGCGCTCGCGAAGCGGTTGAAGACGCAGCAGGAGCTCGCCTGCCAGCTCTGGCAGACGGATGACACCGCGGCGAGACTCCTGGCGATTCTGATCTGCCGCCCGAAGGCGTTCGAGCGTGACGAGTTGGACGTCATGGTGCGCGAGGCGCACACACCCAAGGTGCACGACTGGCTCGTGAACTACGTGGTGAAGAAGAACCCGCACTCCGAAGGGCTGCGCCTGACCTGGTTCGCCGACCCGGACCCGGTGGTCGCGAGTGCCGGCTGGGCGCTGACCACCGAACGCGTGGCGAAGAAGCCCGAGGGCCTCGACCTGCCCGGGCTGCTCGACGTCATCGAGGCGGAGATGAAGGACGCCCCGGACCGGCTGCAGTGGGCGATGAACCACTGCCTCGCTCAGATCGGGATCGAGCACGCCGAGCACCGCGCCCGCGCGATCGACATCGGCCAGCGCTTGGGAGTGCTCAGGGACTACCCGACCTCCCCGGGCTGCACGTCTCCGTTCGCGCCCATCTGGATCAGCGAGATGGTGCGCCGACAGCACGACAGGTAGGAAGCCCCACAACTCGTCGCCGTCCGGAGCGGGATCAAATGCGGATGAGCACGGCCGTCGGCGCTGCTACCGTGGCCGTCATGGCACGAGGTATCTGGTCGCAGAAGGTCCGCTCCGCCCGCTGACGGCGGCGCCTTCCTTCTGCTGAGTTCGCGCTCGCCGTCCCGGTTCCCGCCGGGCGGCCGCCTGCTGCTGCCCGGCTCCACTGCGAGCTGCGGAGCACCGTTGAACCTCAACCCGATCCTCGAAACCATGTCCCTGCCCGTCGAGGCGGGCGGTAGCGCACATGTCCGCGTCGAGAGCGTCACCGTCACCCGCGGGTCCCGGCGTGTCCTGAACGACGTCTCGGTCACCGTCTCCGCCCGGTCACGGATCGCCGTCGTCGGCGAGAACGGCCGGGGCAAGACGACGCTGCTACACGTCCTCGCCGGGCTGATTGCGCCCGACGAGAGCACCGTGCACCGGGCGGGCACGATCGGCCTGGCCCGACAGGAGTTGTCCGCCCGGGATGGTGAGACCGTCGGCACCCTGACATCCGCGGCGTTGGCTGAGTCGGTCGCGGTCCTCGCCGCGCTGGAGGAGGCGACCCTCGCCGTGACCGAGGGCGACCCCACTGCCAGTGATCGCTACGCCGCCGCGCTCGACGCCGCCACCCGCCTCGACGCCTGGGACGCCGAACGCCGGGTCGACGTCGCGCTCGAAGCCCTTGGCGCTTGTACGGACCGGAGCCGCTCACTGTCGATGCTGTCCGTCGGGCAGCGGTACCGGGTACGGCTGGCGTGTCTGCTGGGCGCGCGACATGACATTCTGCTGCTCGACGAGCCGACCAACCACCTCGACGCCGGTGGGCTGGACTTTCTCACCCGCAGCCTGGGCGAGCACAACGGCGGCCTGGCCGTCGTCAGCCACGACCGCGCACTGCTGCACGACGTCGCGGACCGGTTCCTCGACCTCGACCCGACCCGTGACGGGAAGCCACGGCCGTACGCCGGCGGGTACGACGCGTGGCAGGACGCCCGGCGTCGCGAGCGTGAGCGCTGGGAGCAGGACTACGAGAAGCAGCAGGCCGAGCACCGGCGGCTGCAGGACGCGGTGTCGAAGGCCCGCGACCGGCTCTCCACCGGCTGGCGGCCGGACAAGGGAACTGGCAGGCACCAGCGCCAGTCCCGCGCGCCGGGCGTCGTACAGGCTTTCCGACGGCAGCAAGAGGCCCTGGACGCGCACCGGATCGACGTGCCGGAGCCGCCGCCGGCCCTGCGGTGGCCGGACCTGGGTGTCCGGCCGGGTACGCCGCAGTTGCGGGCGCACGGCCTCACCGTCGGCGGGCGGCTGGCCGGTCCCGTCGACCTCACTCTCGACGGGGGCGACCGGCTGCTCGTCACCGGACCGAACGGTGCCGGGAAGTCCACGCTGCTCGCGGTGCTGGCCGGGGCGCTCGAGCCCACGCACGGGCACCTGTGGAGGGCGAAGGGGACGCGGGTCGCCTGGATCACCCAGGAGACCGCCGAGCAGGACCCGGGGCTAACCGCCCGGGAGGCGCACGCCCGCCACGTGGGACGACTCGTTGCCCGCGGGGCGCTGCATGACGCCGACGCCGTTCCGCTCGGGGCGCTCGGGCTCCTGGACCCCGACGCGATGCGCATGCCGGTCGGGCGCATGTCGCAGGGGCAGCAGCGGCGCCTCGACCTGGCGTTGGCGCTGGCCGGGCTGCCCGGGCTGATCCTGCTCGACGAGCCGACCAATCACCTGTCGCCGGCGCTGGTCGACGAGCTGACCGACGCGATCCGCGACACGAGCGCGGCCGTCGTCGTCGCCACGCACGACCGGCAACTGCTGCGGGACCTCGCCGACTGGCCGCGTCTGGAGATACGCGACCATCCGGCACCCGGTGTCCGATCCCCCGCGACCGGCTGACGGTGAGCGTCAACGTCGGGGACGGTCCGTACCGCGCCAGAGCGCGCGGGCCCGCCGGGATGGTGATCCCGGCGGGCCCCTCCGGCGCGACCGGTTACCGCGTCACGGGCAGGGCGTCCGCGCGCAGACGTCGATGACCTTGCCGGTGAGCAGGAACACCGCCTTCTGTTTCTGGGCCCCGGCCTGGGCGCGCGGGAACTCGTGCGGATCGTCGCCGTACTCCGGCCCGGCGGGGGCGAGGTTGGTCGGCGGTGGCGCGTACGCGGCGCCGCTGTTCCAGATCACGATCGCCGAGCCGGTGTACGGGTAGCTGCGGATCGGCGCGATGCCCCAGTACGGCCGCACGTCCAGGGACCAGCCGTCGGCGAGCGCGGGGGTGTGCAGGCGTGCGCCGATGGTGCGCGCCTGGACCTCCGCCGCGGCGGGCGAGACCTGCTGGTCGCCGAAGGCCACGTGCATCAGCACCTGGTGTGCCGGGGTGCCCGGCAACGGCCGGTCGGTCATGTGCTGGGCGTACCCGTTGGCCTCGGACCGGTCCCACAACATCTGCAGCAGCGCGAGGATGAGCTGCTGGTCGGCCTTGTCGGGGTAGTAGCCGTCCATGATCGTCTGGAACGGGGCGAAGTCCACGCTGCGTTGCAGCAGCGTGGAGTAGTTCATCGCGGGCACGCCGAGCACCGACCGGGTCCAGTCCTGGGCGATGGCGGTGAGCGCGCCGCCGTTGATGCCGCCCTGGCTGTTGCCGTCGTAGTGCAGCCCGCCGGCCACGTTGATCAGGGGCCGTGCGGTGGCGTCCCGGAACGCCGGGTGGGCGGCGAAGCCGCCCGGGTGGATCATCGCGCGGCCGAGGAACAGGAAGTTCAGGTAGCTCTGCTGCAACCGGTCCACCACGGCGGGGAAGGAACTGAGGTCGGTGAAGGAGCCGGCCACGTAGGGGACGTCGGCGGCGGCCATGCCGATCCAGCTGGTCGCGCAGAAGGTGAAGTCGTACGTGTTCGACATCGTCTTGACGTTGCCAGCGTTGATCTCGGTCGGCCTGCCGAGCAGGCCGTGGCCGTAGAGCGAGAGGTGCGCCGGTTTCGCGGCGGAGGCACTGCGCGGGATGTTGCAGACGAAGTCCGCCGCCACCGTCGCGCCGGACGGCGTGGGCAGGGCGTTCGGCGTCGGTGGGGTGCCGCCGCCGGGCGGCCCGTAGTGCAGCCGGGAGCCGGGCCCGCCGTCGCCGGTCAGATAGGACGGCACGCCGATGGTGCCGGTGACCTGCCGGGCGATCAGCGGCTCCTGCTCCGGTGGGTAGTCGGTCACCTGGGTGACGGTGAACGACGGTGCGGCCCGCCGGAGGGCGGCGAACGCGCCGTCGCGGATGGCCAGCATCCGCCCGGTCAGACCCTGTCGGCTGGCCACGGTGAAGTCCCAGGCCAGGTAGAGGCTGTGTCGCTTGACGCCGGCCCTGGTCAGGTCGGCGATGATCCGCTTCATTTGCGGCACGCGACTGTCCCGATGGCCGAGGCCGGCACCGGTCACGTACGCCGTGAACGCCTTCGGCGCCGGGATCAGCTTCCCGTTGCGGTCGCGCAGGCCGCGCAGGCCGACGACGTACCGTGTTCCTTCGGTCAGCGCCACCGCGGGCCGGATGATCAACAGCTGCCGGTCGGGCTGGTCGGCGGCGTGCGCGTCCAACTCGGCCCAGTACGGCGTGCGCTTGCCGGTCCGGGCGTTGAGCAGCACGACCGGCGCGTCCGGCGCCAGGGAGCGGCCGATGTCGGTGACCGGCGCGATCCCGGTCGCCTTGGCGTCGAGGCCGGGCACGCGCACCAGGATCGGCGAACCGGGACTGAACCCGTCCTGCCGGTTCCATTCCGTCGGGTCGATCGGGGTCCCCTGCACGTTGGCGGGCATCGCGGAGGCCGCGAAGCGCACCCGCTTGCCGGTCGGGCTGGTCCGGTCCGGCACGGTGAAGTAGTCGTTCGGGAACGGCAGCAGGCAGGCCGTCGGGTCGATCGGGTCGCAGGCCCGGTGCCCGGCCGGTGCGGAAGCCGCGGGCGGTGCCGCGGCGGCCGCCGGGCCGAGCAGGACGGCGCCCGCGGTCACCAGCACGGACACGGCGAGACGGAGCCGTCTGGAGGTGGTCACACGCATCTCCTTCGACGCTGGACGGTGAATCGACGCAGGGGCCGCCGGTGGTGGGTGGGCGGTGCTGTTCTTCCTACGCTCGTGAATGGATCTCGGCAAGAGCCGCTGCCGGGCCGCGACGCCCTGGCCAGACGAACGTGGGCGCACGTCATCCCACTCGGCAAGCCCTGGCGCGACGGCTACGTCGAGTCGTTCACCAGCCGCGTCCGCGACGAATGCCGGCGCCCGGCGCCGTCCGGTCGTCAGCTGAAGAGGTTCTGGTCGTCGTCGAGCATCCAGTTGTACTCAGGTCCCCGTTTGCCACCGTGACCCGGCTGCCGAGGTTCCTGGGAATCGGCTACCGGGGGCCGGGACGAGGCCGGAGTATCGGCTACCGGAGGTCGGGACGAGGGCGACGGTGGGTTCGACGCTCGGGAGTCGAGCCCCTGAAACCGCTCACGGATTTCGATCATGTCCCGCTGCAGGCCGATGATCTGGTTGCGGAGTCGTCGCTGAGCCTCGTCGGACTCCTGCCGGTAGCGATCGAGTTCGTGGTAGCGCCTGTCAGCGACGTCGCGCGCTTCGGCGAGATCCACACGTGTCTGCAACTCGCGCTGCTCGAGCTCCTCGTGCTCGCGCTTCTTCTGCTCAAGAGCCGCTTGGCTGAAGTTCGCCTCTTCGTGGGCGTTGCGTACGCGTCGCTCAAGCGACTCAGCAGTCTCCTCGGCGATGCGGACGCGCTCCTGAAGCGTGGAGACCAGCCCGTCGAGTTCCTGCTTCGTCTGACGGATGAGGTCGTGAGCCGACTGAAGGGTGGTGTAGTCCCTCTGGATCGAATCGAGTTGGCCCTGGAGGACGGCAACTTGATCACGAAGCCGGGCGGAGAGCGCCTCACCGCGTTCGAAGCTCTCCTGAAGCCGGGCGATCTCCTGCTGCAGCAGCATGACCTGAGTGGTGGGGTCACGAGCCTCTTCCGGTGAGGAGATCGCGTCCTCCACCGTCGCCCCATCGACGATCAGCTTTCCGGTATAGCGAGGCGGTCGTTCCTCGTGCACCGAGTAGTAGATGCCGGCAAGGCGTTCGACCTGGTGGTCGCGCCAGCCCTCCTCGGCGTCATCCGGCGCGCAGTGATCGAGAACCCATTCAACGAGCTGCCATTTGGGCGTGCCGTCGAGCTGGCGACTGATCGTCTTGTACGGATCTGATCTCTTGGTAGCTTCCTGAACCTTGTCCGCCAGGCGCCGCATCGAGCCGTACCCCTTGCCATGGCGACTCTCCATGAGCTCGCGGAGCGCCTTGCTCAAGGGATTGGCGGACCGCCTCAGGGTGTTCACGACCGTATGTCTACAGGGGCGATCCGGATGAAGGCAGTCAACTTCCGGCTACAAGGAAGTGTGTGTGCGCATCGATCAGCGCATAAGGGACAACATCCATCCTCTGGGGAAGTTGACGCCGACGAGGCGCTGACCAGCTGGACGACAAGCAGCACTTCCCGACAGAGAGAAGTGAGTCCTTCTCAGAATTCCGGGCACGGGGAATACGGCCGTCATGATCAGGTGGGTGGGATCGCCGACAACGAGGTTCTGACAGGTCAACGACGAGACCGAGGCGAAATTCTCGATCATCCCACTGCGGGGAACTTCCGACCTGGGCTCCGGGCGCCGGGAAGTCCGCATCCACGAACTTGCACGTCTACTGGAGATCCACTCGACATGGTGCCATTTTTACGCTGACGCAATCACGTCGGCAAGGTTCAGGGGCGTCTACCGCTTCGCGCTCACGATCGAGGTAGACGCCCCTCCTGGAACCCCGAGGGGGACCCACATGGCCAGTATGGCGGAACCACCTGCCGGCACAGAAGACCTGTCGCCTCGCGACTCGGTGTCGGGTCGGAACACGCCGGTCCAGCGCAGCAGCGGCACCTGGGCCGCGGTTGCCACTGTCGTTCTGGTGCTCGGCGGTGCTGCCGGGCTCCTGCTGACCGGTCACACCCTGCAGGAATCGCTGATCGGTGCGGGCGGTCTCGCCCTCATCGGCGGCCAGGTCGCGCGGCGCATCGTCGCCGACGCCGGTCCGCTGCCCACGATCGTCGTGGCATTCGCCGTCACCGCGTTCGGCGCGGTGATCTACCTGCAGGGCGCCACTCTCACGGAGGCCGTCGCGAGCGCCGGCATCGGCGGGTTCGCCGCTGGCGAGATCGCCGCTCGCATGTTCGGCACTGATCCGCGGCCGCAGCGGAGGGTGTAGCGCCGGTGAGCACCGGGTCGGCTTTGTCCCCTGCCGTCGCACCACGACGGAGCGCCGGAGCCGGCCCGGGCCCGCTTTTCAAGGCTGATCGTCACCGACCCATGTGGACCTGACCGGCGCCCGTAGACCCGCGCCGGTCGTCGCGCTGCGCCCCGGGCCCGAGGTCGTGCAACGGACGTCCGCGGGTCGGCGCCGACGCGAGCGCGTCAAGGTCGCGTACGTCCGGGACGAGAGCCCGAGCGACGCCTTGGCGGCGTCGTCACATCCTCGCTCCCCACGGGCGGCAAGTGACAGGAGTCGCCGCGCCTCGTCGGCGGCAGAGGTCGCGCATATAGTCACGCGGTGAACCTGGACCAGGTCCGGCAGGCGTACACGTCCGTCGCGGATCTCTACATCAAGCTGTTCGGCACGAGCCAGCAGGTACATGCCGACGACCTCGCGTTCATCGGGCGGCATCTGGCGGGCCGATCCGGCAGGGTCCTCGATCTGGGCTGCGGGCCCGGCCACATCACCGGTCACCTTCGCTCGTTGGGCGTCGACGCAGCGGGGATCGACATGGTCCCCGAGTTCATCGCCCATGCGCAGGCGGCCCACCCAGACGTTGAGTTCCACCTCGGGTCGATGGAAAGCCTCGTTGTCGCCAACCACTCCGTCGCCGGCATTCTGGCCTGGTACTCGCTGATCCACCTACCGCCGCAGAACCTCGACGGGGTGCTCACCGAGTTCCGGCTGGCCATGGCCCCGTCCGGAACGTTGGTGCTGGGCTTCTTCGACGGCGACGAGGTCGCGGCCTTCGACCACAAGGTCACGACCGCCTATCGCTGGCCCGTCGACGAGATCTCCGAGCGACTGACGCGCGCGGGCTTCACCGAGGTCGAGCGCCTGCAACGGCCCAGCGACGGCACTCATCGGCCGCTGGCCGCCATCGCGGCAATCGCAACCAGCCCGGAATGCGGCGACGGCGCGGGAGATGGCCGCGTGGCGCTGTGACCTGGCTGGCCTACCGCAGCCAGCGCAGTGCGGCTTCGGCAGTGTCCTCAGGGCTGCTGTTGAAGGCGATGGCGGCCCGGGGAGCATGCTGCCGAACAAGGTTGACCACCTTCTCGAAGAACTCGAGCAGCGGCTCATGCTTGCGGATACCACCCCCCACCACCACGCAGGCGTAGTCCCTCCCGGTCAACGCCTCGACAATCGTCCCCTCGGCGTTCTCGTCGGGTACCACCAGGCACATGTCCGCCTCGATGCCATGATCACCGAAACGAGCCTGACCGCGTGCGATCGCCGCTACGACCGGCTCAGGGTCCCAGCCAGGGATCCGGACGGGATCGAGACCGATCACCAGCACTCGCCCCAGTGCCATACATCTCCCCTTGTTGGACGGAAGGGTCTGGCCGTGTCACACGTCCCGATGCTGCCACAGGCGGTACCAGACGTGCTCGATTCCCGGCCGCCGCCAGCGGACAGGTGCCCGGCGCCAGCGACAGGGACCGGGCGCGCGACCCTCAGCGGCGGCAGCGCCACACCAGCGGCCGGTACACCTCGTTCTCGTAGACGGCGCCGACAACGGTCAGACCGTCGTCGCTGATCCCGTTGGCCGTGTATGTGCCCGCCTCGGTCGCGCGGACCTCGGGCCGGCCCGGCAACCGGCGGGACGTGCCGTCCGGGGCGACGACCAGCGGGGCACCGTCGCCGACCAGCAGGTCGCCGTTGCTGGCGATCCCGGTCGCCCCCGGGAACGGCAGCACGCTCACCGCCCCGGTCGTGAGATTCCACCGTACCGGCAGCATCTGCACGGCACCGCCCTGCTGGGCGCCGGGGACCATGCCGATCGCCCATTCGCCGTGCGCCGAGTCGACCGAGGCGCGCGGGTAGCCGTCGGGCACCGCCAGCGCCGCCCCGCTGCCCTGCGGCGTCCACCGGTAGGGCAGTTGGCCCATCGCGCCGACGACCGTGCCGTCCTCGGTGATCCCGGTCGCGGCGGATCCCGGCTGGCCGACCAGCCGGTACTCCTGCGGGCGGTCCGCCGACCACAGCACGGCATGGTGCGAGTCGCCCGCTCCGGTGGCGGTGCCGGCGATGTCGCCCCGGCCGTTGACCGCGTGCACGATGACCGCGTCGTAGCCGGGCGGGGTGGCCAGGAAACGCAGTCTCCCATCCCGGTAGACCCAGCCGGTGCCGTCGCCGTTGGTGCCGACCACGTCGCCGCCAGCGTTGACCGCGGCCGCGTGCCGCGCGCTGGCCGGCAGGAGGCCTGCCCGGCCGTTGGTCCACAGCACGACCCGCCCGTCCTCCTGCCCGGTGCCGACGTCGCCGACGATGTACCGCCCGGTGGGGTCGACGCTGTTCGCCACCGCGACCGGACCGTCGACCGGCTGCGGCAACCACGACGCTTCGCAGGTGACCGGCGGGCCCGGCGCGGTCGACACGGTCCCGGCCGGTGACGTCGCGAGGGCCGGCGTGGGCGGAGCCGGCCGGCCGGCGGCCCCACCGAGCTGGACGGCGCCCACGACGCCGATCCCGGCCAGCGCCGTCACCGCAGCGATGCCCCCAACGCGGCGGCGCTGGCGGCGACGCCGACCGTCGCGGATCGCGCGGCCCACGTCGACCCGCGGCTCGGGAACCGGCGCCGATTGCAGCAGTGCGGCGATTCGCTGGTCATCCAACGTGGTCATCTCGGATTCCTCCCGGACGTCTCGGTAATGTCGAGCACCTGGCGGACCGCCACCAGTGCCCGAGCCGTCTGCGACTTCACGTTGCCTTCGGAGCAGCCCATCGCGGCGGCCGTGTCGGCCAGCGACAGATCGCACAGGAACCGCAGGACCAGTACGGTGCGCTGGCCGCGGGGAAGGTGGGCGAGCGCGGCGAGCAGGCTGTCCCGCTCGGCCAGCCCGTCGTGCGGCGTGACGGGCGAGCGCTCCGGCTCCGGCATCGCCCCCAGCAGCCGGACCTTCGCCCAGCTCAACCGCTTCTCGTCGACGAGCTTGTGCACCAGCATCCGGTGCACGTACGCGTCGACGTTGTCGGCCCGACTGACCCGGCGCCAGTTCACGTACAGCGCCGTGATCGTCTGCTGCACCACGTCGTCGGCCAGGTGGGCGTCGCCGCACATCAGGAACGCGGTCCGATGCAGGCTCGGCAGTCTCGCGGAGACGTACTCCACGAACTCACGCTCGGCATCCACCAATGGGGACTCCCTTCTCCGCAAGCTCGACGGGTCCGGAGGACCGTCAGGTTGCGTCAACGCCGAAGTTCGGCAGGGTGCAGGTGCGCCCAGGTGAGCGGGCAGTTGGTCCGGAGGTGCGGGTGGTGGAGGATAGGTGAATGCGTGTGCGGGCTCGTAACAACGTGGTGGTGGCCGGTCGTGAGGGCGGTCCCACCGTTGTGCTCGCACACGGGTTCGGCTGCGATCAGCACATGTGGCGCCACGTCGCTGCAGAAATCGGACAATGGGCCCAAGTGGTGTTGTTCGACCACGTCGGATCAGGCAAGGCTGATCCGACGGCCTGGGACGCCGACCGGTACGCCTCCCTGGACGGGTACGCCGACGATGTGCTGAGCATCTGCGCGGACCTGGACCTCCAGCAGCCGATCTTCGTCGGGCACTCGGTCAGTTCGAGCATCGGAGTGCTGGCGGCGAACCGCGAGCCGGATCGCTTCTCCGCGCTTGTCCTGGTCACCCCGTCACCGTGCTACATCGATGACGGTAGCTACCGAGGCGGTTTCACTCGCGATGACATCGACGAGTTGCTCGAGTCACTCGACAGCAACTACCTCGGCTGGTCGTCGAGCATGGCACCCGTGATCATGGGCAATCCGGAGCGGCCGGAGCTGGGTGAGGAGCTGACAGCAAGCTTCTGCCGAACGGATCCCGCGATGGCGCAGGTGTTCGCCCGCGCCACGTTCCTGTCCGACAACCGTGCCGACCTCGCCGCGGTGAGCGTGCCAACCCTGATCCTGCAATGTGCCCGGGACGCCATCGCGCCGCCTGAAGTCGGCGCGTTCGTGCACGCGCAGATCGCCGGAAGTCGGCTGGTCACCCTGGACGCGACCGGGCACTGCCCGCAGTTGAGCGCGCCGGAGGCCACGGCCGCGGCGATCACGTCGTTCATCACGGCCGTCCACCGATGACCGCCACTGCCGGGCGTGATTCATACGCTCCGGGTCCGAGCGATGACGGGAGCGCCCGGCCGGGCGAAGTGGGGTTCCCTGCCTTGCTGGAAGACAACCTCGAAGACCTGTACGAGAACGTGCCCTGCGGGCACCTGTCCACCCTCCTGGACGGCACCATCGCGAAGATCAACGGCACCCTGCTGGCATGGCTCGGCTACCGCCGCGAGGAGCTCGTCGGCCGGCGCCGCTTCAGCGACCTTCTGACCGGCGGGGGCCGGATTTACCACGAGACTCACTTCGCACCGATACTGGCCATGCTGGGCGAGGTCGGCGGTGTCTCCCTCGAGCTTCGCACCAAGGACGGCTCCCGTATGCCGGTCCTCGTCACCTCTGTCGTCAAGGCAGGCAGCGAAGGTCAACCCCAACTCATCCGTACGGCCATCTTCGACGCCAGAATGCGCCGCGCCTACGAACGGGAGCTCCTCAACGCCCGCAGAGCCGCGGAACGCGAGGACGAGCGACTACGGCAACTCGTCAGCAAACTGCAACGCAGTCTGCTTCCCGCCGTGCTGCAAACCCCGCCCGGACTGGAAAGCGCCGCGTACTACCGGATGGCCTCCACGGACGAGGTCGGCGGCGACTTCTACGACCTGTTCCCCCTCGACGACGGCCGCTGGGGATTCTTTCTCGGCGATGTCAGCGGCAAGGGCGTCGAAGCGGCAGCCGTCACGGCCCTGGCCCGCTACACGCTGCGCGCCGCAGCCGTCTACAACCCGGACCCTGCCGCCGCGCTGCACAACCTCAACACCGTCCTCTGGCAGGAATACCGCGAGGACGCGCGCTACTGCACTGTCGTGTTCGGCATCCTCACACCCACACCGGCTGGCGGCGGGTTCACCGCGGTCATCGCCAGCGGCGGGCACCCCGAGCCACTGCTGCTGCGGGCCGATGGTTCCGTCCACTACCTGTCCACGAAGGGCCGCATCGTGGGGGCCTTCCCGACCTCCCAATACACCAACACGACCGTCATAGCGGACCCCGGCGACACGTTGCTCCTCTACAGCGACGGACTCACCGAGGCTCGTCCTGCCAGCAGCGAGACCGCCGATGGCCGTTTCGGGACGGCGGCCCTCGCCCGATTCGCCACCCATCTGGCACCTACCAACGCCGCCGACGCCGTCGCCGCCATCACCGATCTGCTCGGCACCTTCGGCGCCGGGCTCACCGACGACACCGCTGTCATGGCCATCGGCGCCCCACCCAGCCGGCCCTGACCGGCCCTCTGCCGTAACGGCGCTCTCGCGGGTGTCCGGCTCAGCCAGGCGGGTCTCGCCGGCGGCACTACCCCGTCCGACGCTTCGTACCACGCATCGCGCATCTTCCATCGCGCGCACACGCCGTGCCGGCACCGTGCGCCCCACGAACGACAAACGGCCCTGCCCTGACGGGAGGGACCGTGGCGCTCGCGTCGACCTCGGGGGGATACCGCCCCGAGTTGCGCTCAGCCCTGCTGGCGGCGCCCATTGTGTCGAAGGGCCTCTTCGAGTTGGTCCTCAAGAATGATGATCCGGCAGGCCGACGCCAAGTCGGTGCCCTGATCGCACATCTCCCGGGCTCGTGCGGCCAGGCGAAGTTGGTAGCGGGAGTAGCGGCGGTGCCCTCCACTCGAGCGCTGCGGGTCGATCAGTTTCGCCTCGCCGAGCCGGCGCAGGAACTCCTGCGAGCAGCCGACGATCTCGGCGGCGCGGCCCATCGTGTAGGCGGGGTAGTCCTCGTCGTCGAGCATGTCGCTGGGTTGAGCCATGAAACCTCCATCACGAGGGCCCCGGTGCTCGAAAGCACCGGGGCCCAGGGTTGTGGGTCAGGAACACCATCTACCGACAGAACGTCGGCTTGTCGTATCCGCACCAGCCCTCAGTGAAGGCTTCGGGTGCGAGGATCGCATAAGCGTGACCGGAGACCACCTCTCGTTCGATGGAAACTGCGGTGTCCGCGCCCAGCGCACGAATGCGGCCGGCAGCGGGCGATCCAACGGTGTAATGCCCTCCCTTGCCTCTGACTTCCTCTGTCGTGTCCGTGCTGTCCGTCGGCGTCCGAGCCCCACGCGACTTCATGGCCCTGACGCGTACGACGAACCCTCCTTACCTCGGGTGCAGCCCTGAACCAGCATCGGCCCCACCCGCTGTCACACCCGGTCGCGCATCACGTCCGGTTACCACTGACAACTATTCGTGCGTACTACCTGGCTGCGGCAAACCTCTGCCGCCGAACCGAGCAGGGCCAGCAGCTTCCTGGCTCCACCCCGTCGCCCTCGTGCGGGGCGGTGACGTCAGCGTTCTTGCTAACTTCGTTCTCGACCCCAGGAACGTTAGCCGACGGCGGCGAGGATATCTAGCGCTTCGCACAAAGATTTTCTGTGCGGACGCACCTCGGCTGCCCGCGGCCCGGTCGGTCAACACCTCAGCCCGGCAGACGTCTCGGCAGCCGGCGGCGGCCAGGGCGGCCCGGAGCAGCAGCGGTCTTACCGACGGCCGGCTCCTCCACCGGCCGCCACAGGGCAGGCACACGACACGATTCGCGGCAGCGACCGTCACGGCGAGAGCGAGCCGGTCTGGTGTAGACGGCGTGACATCACCGTCTGGGGACTCCCCCGGACTCGGGGCGGTTCAACCTCCCATGATCGGGACCAAACGGTTGCTCCGTCCGACCATGCGCACGTCGCGAGGCGGCGCCCGTTCAGGACCTCGCGGCCGCCTGTCCGCTGCGGTTGCCCGGCCTGGTGCCGTGCCCGGGGCGGGAGGTCAGCACCCGGGGGCCGGCGTCGGTGATCGCGACGGTGTGCTCGGAGTGGGCCGTGCGCGAGCCGTCCGCGGACCGGATCGTCCATCCGTCGTCATCAAATTTGATCTTGTCGGTGCTGCGGCAGAACCACGGCTCGATCGCGACCGTCAGGCCGGGCTTGAGCTTCATGCCCCGGCCGGCGCGGCCGTCGTTGGGCACGTGGGGGGCCTCATGCATGGTGCGGCCGATGCCGTGCCCGCCGAATTCGCCGTTGACCCGGTAGCCGTAGCGGCGGGCGACCCCGCCGATGGCGGCGGAGATGTCGCCGAGCTGATTGCCCGGCCGCGCCGCGTCGATCCCGGCCTCCAGCGCGACCTCGGTGGCCTCGATCAGCTTCAGGTCATCCGGGGTGGGGGTGCCGATGATGACGGACAGCGCCGAGTCGGCGACCCAGCCGTCGATCCCGACCGCCATGTCGATGCTCAGCAGGTCACCGTCGCGCAGGGCGTAGTGGTGCGGCAGGCCGTGCAGCACCGCGTCGTTGACCGAGAGGCACAGGACGTTGCGGAACGGGCCGCGGCCGAACGACGGCGTGTAGTCCCAGTAGCAGGACTCGGCGCCACGCTCCTTGATCCGGCGACGCGCGTGGTGCTCGAGGTCCATCAGGTTGACCCCGACGGCGGCGACCTCACGCAGCTCCGTCAGCAGCTCGCCGACGAACTGGCCGGCCACGGCCATCCGGTCAATCTCCTCGGCGGACTTCAGTTCGATCACGATCAACCTTCCCTCTCCGGTGCGGTATATTTATACCACGCTGATCGGCGCGCCGGCCGGGTTGCGCTGCCGGTCCGAGAAGGCGGACTATCCTGCTGACATGGTTCGCCCACCGCTCACACCTGAACAGATCGCCGCGGGGCAACGTCTCGGGGCGGCGCTTCGGGTCGCGCGAGGCGGTCGCAGCATCGTCGAGGTGGCCCTGGCGGCCGGCATCTCGCCGGAGACGCTGCGCAAGATCGAGGTGGGCCGGCTCCCGGCACCCGCGTTCGGCACCGTGGTCTGCCTCAGCGAGGTCCTCGGCGTCGCACTCAGCGACCTGGCCGAGGTGTGGCTGGCCGACCTGCGCGTCCGCGAAGCGTCCTGAGGACCTGTTCACCTGACCGACGCCCGGTGGGTGTTGATCGATCGGCGGGCAGGTGGGCTGAGCTCCGCGGTTCCGCAGGTGGCACGCCGCCGACCAGGCGATGCGTGAATGGCCCTGATTCTTCACTCCGATGTCACCCCGCGACCCCATGGGTGACGTGTCGGTGTCCGTCCGCGGGAGTTGGCTGTCAGTCGTCGCACTTGTCCTGACCAGGAGCTGATTCCACGTGCCTTCCTCTCGTCGCACCTTCCTCGCGGGCGGCGCCGCCGCCGGCGTAGGCCTCGCCGTCGCCGGCGGCTTGCCGTCCCTGGCTCAGGCCAGCCCCGGCCGGCCTCACCCGCCGGTCAAGGCCGGCAACGTGCCCTTCCCGCCGCTCGTGGATGACCCCGACGGCATCCTGGCCCTGCCCGAGGGCTTCCGCTACACCGTGGTCACCCGGACCGGCGTCACCCGGCTCGACCGCGGCCAGGGCGTGACCCCGGCCGACCACGACGGCATGGCCGTCTACGACGCCGGCCACGGCCGGTACCACCTGATCCAGAACCACGAGATCGACCCGGGCGCCGAGTTCGGCGTACCGCACATCAAGGGAACGGTCTACGACTCGGGCGCCGTCGACGCCGGCGGTTGCACCGTGATCAAGACTGACCGTGCGGGCCGGAACCTGGGTGAGTTCGTCGCCCTCTCCGGCACCGTCGCCAACTGCGCCGGCGGGCCGACCCCCTGGGGGACCTGGCTCACCTGCGAGGAGACCGAGGACCGGGCCGGCGACGCGTGGGAAGAGGACGGCCGGACCGGCGTCTTCCAGAAGGATCACGGCTACGTCTTCGAGGCCTGGGCTGACGGCAGCGCCGACCCGAGGCCGATCAAGTGCCTGGGCCGCTACTCGCACGAGGCCCTGGCGGTCGACAAGGACCGCACCAGGATCTACCTCTCCGAGGACGCCGACGGGCCCAACGGCCTCTTCTACCGCTGGACGGCGCCACGCGGCGTCAAGCTGGGTCCCGGCGTGCTCACCGGCCTCGCGCCGAACGCCGGCGTCCTCGCCGCGATGCAGATCATCATGGACGACGGCTCGGTGCTGCCGGACGTCGCCTACCTGACCTCCGCACAGCTGGGCCGCCCCTTCCCCGTACGGTGGATCGAGGTGCCTGACCGCGACGCGCGCAACAAGCCCGTGCGCGAGCAGTTCGCCGATGGCCAGGTCACCCGCGGACGCAAGTTCGAGGGCGTGTGGGGCACGGACGAGGGTGTGTACGTGGTCAACTCCTACGCCTGGGACGACGGTGACCTGCCGGCGGACGCGGCTCCGCACGATGGCATGGTCTGGTTCTACAACTACAAGACCCAGACCATCCAGCTGGTGACGTACTTCCCGCACCAGACCGCCTCCGAGGAGGGGACGCCGGTCAAGTACAACGACCTCACCTTCGACGGCCCCGACAACGTGACCGTCACCCCGTGGGGAAGCCTGGTGCTCGCCGAGGACGGCGCGGGCGCTTCCCACGTACTCAGCGCGATCCCGGGCGGCCCAACGTACGCGATCGCCCGCAACCAGCTCAACGACTCGGAGTTCTGCGGGCCGACCTTCACCGCCGACGGCACGGTGCTCTTCGTCAACATGCAGGATCCCGGCCTCACCCTGGCCATCACCGGCCCGTGGGAGAAGTACCTGGGCTGACAGCGCCCGACCGCCGGTGGGAGTCACCTGCTGTGACGATCCCCTGCTGAACGAGTCTTGGCACCGTACGCCCTCCGCGCGACCCCGGGGCGGGCTCGGCCGCACCGAGCCCGCCCCGCCAACCCCACTCGATCCTGATCACGAGCCGTGACAGGTCTCAGGACGCCCCGGGGTCTCAGGCCTCGGTGGCCTCTGCGGCTTCGACAATTGAGACGGCAGTGCCGAGTTCGACGGTACGGGAGACGGTGCAGAGTCGTTCGTGCGACTGCCGCAGCGACCGGGGCAGCGCCTCGCGCGCCCTGTCGCCGTCCGCGCCCACCGGGAACGTCACGGTGAACTCGACCCTGAGGTTCTGCATCCGGTTCCCTTCGGCCTCGTCCCGGATCTTGTCGCCAGTGACGTTGACGGAGAACTGGGTCGGCTCGGCGCGGCGGCTGGTGATGTGGTCAACGTCTACCGCCGTGCAGCCGCCGATGGCAGCCAGAAGCAGCTCCACCGGAGTGAAGCTGGTGTCCTCGCCCGTGCCCATCGACAGCGATCCGCCGCGGACATTCCGTGCGCGATAGTTCCCCACGCTGGTGCGCTCGATCTCCACCGAGCGGAAAGTGTCGTCACTCATGACAGGAAAACTACCCAGGCCCCCCCGGCCCTCGATCCACCGGCCTGGCCGGCCCATTCTCAATGGTCGAAACCACCAGCCGACCCGTTCTCGAAAGTAATTCAGACGTCGGCTTCGAGGGCGAAGGTATTGCCGTCCGGGTCGTGGAACCATGCGATACGTCCACCGCCGGCCCGCGCAGTGATCCCCTTCGCGTCGTGTTCGATCTGGTCGTAGCGGACCATCTCGACGCCAGCCGAGACGAGCTCGTCAACGATCTGGTCGATGTCATCGACGTACCACGTCGCCAGTGTCGCCGGGGTCTTCCCGGCGGTGACCGACTGGTACACGTTCAGCGCCGGTCCGCCACCAGAACCATAGACGCGGCTGCCGTCGGCGATGGTGGCGCTGGGGCCGGACCGCAGCACCTGTAGGCCCAGTTTGCCCTCGTAGAACTCGACCGCCGTTCGTATGTCGGACACCGCGATCGAAGTCCTGAGGTGATGAGCGCTCAGAGGCATGAACCACTTTCCCACACGCGAGCGACGTGCCAGCCACGACGCTGGCTGACCGTGCCTGATCGAAGAGAAGAACCTCAATCCGCAGCGGGAAAACAGCAACGGGAAACCTTCCCACTTTAACGTATATCGCACCGGGGGGCTTGCCGCAAGACCCGGGAGTTGCCGCAGAATCGTCGGCCGGAGCCAGGAACGGACGAAGAATTGGGACACTACGTGCAGATGTTGTTGTCGACCTGTCAGAGGCCCGCCGACGTCGAGCCGCTGGTGACGTCGGGGGTGCGATTGTGGCCCACCGGCGCGGAGATGCGGGCGTTCACGCCGCCCATCCGGGCGGAGCGGCCGGCCGCCAGTCGGAGGGAAAGGCACGGACGGATGGGGACGCCCCCAGGAGGTTCGACCGAGCTGGAGACGCCGGTGATCCACCGGGCTGGTGCAGTGCAGCGGAGGACGGCCGTCTCGGAGGTGTCGCGATGATCGAGCAGTACGTGTTGAGTCTCCAAGAGGTCGACGATGTGCAGGTCGCGATCGTCGGCGGCAAGGGCGCGCACCTGGGGGCGTTGTCGCGAATCGACGGCATTCGCGTGCCGGCTGGCTTCTGCGTGACGACGGACGCCTTCCGGCGGATCATGGCCGAGGCGCCGTCGATCGAGGATCGGCTCGATCAGCTGTCGCGCCTGAACCCGGACGACCGGGAGGCGGTCCGCACGCTCAGTGCGGAGATCCGCCGGACCATCGAAGGGACCGTCCTCCCCGACGACGTGGCGGCGGCGATCACCCGGGCTCTCATCCCGCTCGGTGAACGAGCTGCCTACGCCGTCCGATCCAGCGCGACGGCGGAGGACCTGCCGACGGCGTCCTTCGCCGGCCAGCAGGACACGTACCTGAACGTCGTGGGGCCGACGGCGATCCTCCAGCACGTCAGCCGGTGCTGGGCCTCGCTCTTCACCGAGCGGGCCGTGACCTACCGTCAGCGCAACGGCATCGACCACCGTACGGTCCACATGGCCGTGGTCGTGCAGCAGATGGTCTTCCCGGACGCGGCCGGCATCCTGTTCACCGCCGATCCCGTCACGGGCAACCGGACGGTCGCCACCGTGGACGCCAGTTTCGGCCTCGGCGAGGCTCTGGTCTCCGGACTGGTGAATCCGGACGCCTACCGGGTGCGGGGCGATCAGATCATCGATAGAGCGATCGCCGCCAAACAGCGTGCCATCCACGCCCTGCCGGCCGGCGGGACGCGGGAACAGACGATCGACCCGCGGCGGCAGGAGCAGCCGGCGCTGACGGATCCACAGGTCATACGGCTGGTGCAGCTGGGACGGCGGATCGAAGCCCACTTCGGCCACCCGCAGGACATCGAATGGTGCCTCGTCGACGATGACTTCCAGATCGTCCAGAGCCGGCCAATCACCACGCTGTTCCCCATCCCCGAGACCGGCGACGGAGACAACCACGTCTACGTCTCCGTCGGTCACCAGCAGATGATGACCGACGCCATGAAGCCACTGGGCGTCTCCATGTGGCAGCTGACGGCCATGGCGCCGATGCACGAGGCCGGCGGGAGGCTGTTCGTCGACGTCACCCGGCGCCTGGCCTCGCCCGCGAGCCGCGCCGGCCTCCTGGAGGTGGTGGGAAGGGGCGATCCGTTGATCAGGGACGCGCTGGAGAGCGTCCTCGACCGCGGCGACTTCGTCCCGTCGCTCCCGGAGGCTGGTCCCGCCGGGCCGCCGGCCAGCGGCGCGTCCGCCCCGATCGAGACCGATCCGGCCATCGTCACCGAGCTGGTCGAGCGGAGCCAGGCCTCCATCGCCGCCCTGCGGCGCGACATCGCGACGTTGACCGGGCCTGCGCTGTTCGACTTCCTGCTGGAGGCCTTCCAGGAGCACAAGCGACTCCTCGGTGATCCCTTGAGCATGCAGGCGATCATGGCGGGGATGGAGGCCACCTGGTGGCTCAACGACCAGCTGCAGGAATGGCTGGGCGAGAAGAACGCGGCCGACACCCTCACGCTGTCCGCCCCCGGCAACGTCACGTCGGAGATGGGACTGGCGCTGCTCGACGTCGCCGACGTGATCCGCCCGCACCCCGAGGTGGTGGCATTCCTGCAGGGCGTCGAGGACGACGGCTTCCTTGACGAGCTGCCGAAGCTCGCGGGTGGGACCGACGCGCGCGACGCCATCGAGGCCTACCTCGACCGATACGGCCTGCGCTGCGTCGGCGAGATCGACATCACGAGGCCGCGCTGGAGCGAACGCCCCAGCACACTCGTGCCCCTGATCCTCGACAACATCAAGCTCTTCGAGCCGGGCGCCGCCGAGCGGCGCTTCGAGCAGGGGCGACAGCAGGCGCAGAAGAAGCAAGAAGACCTGCTGGAACGCCTGCGGGCCCTGCCGGACGGGCAGCAGAAAGCCGACGAGACCAAGCGGATGATCGACCGGGTCCGGACCTTCATCGGCTACCGGGAGTACCCGAAGTACGCCATCGTCGGCCGCTACTTCGTCTACAAGCAGGCCCTGCTGAAGGAGGCCGAGCGCCTCGTGCAGGCCGCCGTGCTTCGTGAGACGGACGACATCTTCTACCTCACGTTCCAGGAGCTGCACGACGTCGCGCGCACGAACCATGCGGATGATCAGCTCATCCACCGGCGGAGGGAGGCGTTCAGGTCGTACCAGATGCTCAGCCCGCCCAGGGTGCTCACGTCGGAAGGTGAGGGCATCGCCGGGGCGTACCGACGTGACGACGTGCCGACCGGCGCGCTGGTCGGCCTCCCGGTTTCCGTTGGGACCGTCGAGGGGCGGGCTCGCGTCATCCTGGACATGGCCGAGGCCGATCTCGAACCAGGCGACATCCTGGTCACCGCCTTCACCGACCCGAGCTGGTCACCCCTGTTCGTCGCGATTGAGGGGCTGGTGACGGAGGTGGGCGGCCTCATGACCCACGGGGCGGTGATCGCCCGGGAGTACGGCTTGCCCGCCGTCGTCGGTGTGGAGCACGCGACCAGGCTGATCCGGGACGGGCAGCGGATCCGCGTGCACGGCGCCGACGGATACGTCGAGATCCTGCCGTGACCGACCAGGCGCGGAGAGGGCCTTCAGTAGCTCCGGCCACGCAACGCTGAGCCGGGTCCGTCGGGGAGGTCGCCATGCACAAGGGCCTGACCGGAGTGCATGGCGACTACCAACGGCGCAGCCGGTCAGGCGGCCGGTTCCCTGGTGGGCGACCGGCGGCCTCCGTGGGACGCGACCAACGCGTCCGCCACGATGTCCGCGTCAGCTTCTGCGACGTCCGCTGGGTACTCCGGCAGCAGGTCGTCCCAGACGACCAGCCACGATCCGAACAGTTGGGCCTGCCCCTCGGGCCGAGCGAAGAACCAGACGTGCAGGTGGGCGCCGCCATCTCCGATGCGGTAGACGTGCGCCCGCGAGATGTGCGGCAGCGCCTGCACGTGGCGAACGATGCGAGTGCTCAACAGCCCAAGCTCGGCGGCGAGTTCGTCAGGTAGGTCCGCCATGTCGTAGTGGTCGCGCGGGTGCAGCATGAGCACCAGCGGGACGCCCACTCCCTGAATCCGGGTCAGCCGCCAGTGATCGTTGAACCAGATCCCTTCGTCCCGGTCGCGGCAGGCGTTGCAGTCCGACGGATCCTCGCCGTGCCGCGCGGGCTCCGGGAGCACCGGCGGGCGCAACGGCGCTACGCGCAGTCCGTCCGGCTCGAAGGGACTGATCTCCCATCCCGTCATGCGAGCCAACGGGAGTCTTCGCTCGCTGTCCGAGACGGCGACTACGCGGTCATAGAACTCGTCCGGTCGCAAGGCCATGCGGGGAAGACTAGTACGACAGGATGCCAAGTGATCCACAGCCCCGTTGTGGCTGCCAGTAAACGGCTGCGGGAGGTGGTGGAGCACGTGACCGTGATTTCGGCCTGTCCCGATATCAGTGGTTCCTGGCCGGACGAAGGCGGCGGGGTACGACGATTGGTGGGCAACATGGAGGTCAGATAAACGGTCCGCACACACTTCCCGGAAGGTCGGAGATCGTGCCAGAGGTCATTGCGGGGTTGGAGATTCCTGAGACGGCGGCGGTCGCCGAAGCGACCAGGCGCATCCAGGAGACAACCAGCCCTCCCATCTACCACCACTCCCGAAGGGTCTTCTTCTTCAGCCTCATCCACGCCCAGAAGCTCGGCGTGAAACCCGACCCGGAGCTGCTCTACATCGCGGCCATGTTCCACGACAGCGGCCTCCTGACCCCCTTTTCCGACGTCGAGCAGCGCTTCGAAGTCGACGGCGCCGACCACGCCCGCACGTTCCTCCTCGACCGGGGTTTCCCGACGGCCGCCGCCCAGACCGTCTGGACGGCGATCGCGCTGCACACCACACCCGGCATCCCCGACCGAATGGCCCCCGAAATCGCGACCACCTACCTCGGCGTCCTGACCGACGTACTCGGCCTGGGCCTCGACGGACTGGAACACGACCAGCTCGACGAAATCCTCGCCGCCCACCCCCGAGGCGACTTCAAAAACGAGTTCCTTCGAGCCTCCGTCGAGGGACTCAGGAACCGCCCCGACACCACGAACGGCACCGTGAACTCCGACATACTCGAACACTTCATCCCCGGCTTCCAGCGCGTGACGACCGTCCAGCGCATCGTCGGCTCGCCCTGGCCGAGCTGATCGGACAGTTCCCGAGCCACGCCGACGGACGTTCCTGGAAAGGATCTGAGCATGCGAGCGATCACCGTGCGAGACCGTGACGCGGGTGTCAGCGGACTCACCCTGACCGACATGCCGTACCCCCACGCCGCGGAAAACGACGTCATCGTGCGCGTGCACGCCGCAGGCTTCACCCCCGGAGAGCTCGACTGGCCGGCAACGTGGTCCGATCGCGCCGGTCGCGACCGGGCACCCAGCATCCCCGGGCACGAGCTGTCCGGAGTTGTCGTCGAGCTGGGGTACGGGACCACCGGCCTCACCGTGGGCCAGCGGGTGTTCGGCCTGACCGACTGGGCCCGCAACGGATCCCTGGCCGAATACACCGCGGTGGAGGCTCGCAACCTCGCCCCCCTCGCGGTCGACATCGAGCACGCCGTGGCCGCCGCGCTGCCCATTTCCGGACTGACCGCATGGCAGGGACTGTTCGACCACGCTCACCTCACGACCGGCCAGACCGTCCTCGTTCACGGCGCCGCGGGCGGTGTCGGCTCGATCGCCGTTCAACTCGCGTGTGAGGTGGGCGCCCGCGTTATCGGCACCGGCCGAGCCGACGACCGTGACGTCGCGCTCAGCCTCGGCGCGCAGACCTTCCTCGACCTGGACGCCGACGATCTGCAGCAGGCCGGCGAGGTGGACGTGGTGTTCGACGTCATCGGCGGCGACGTCCTCGAGCGATCGGCCGAACTGGTACGCCCGGGCGGCACCCTCGTCACCATCGCGATGCCACCTACCGTGCGGCCCAAGGACGGGCGAGCCATCTTTTTCGTCGTCGAACCTGATCGCGCGCGGCTGACCGACCTCGCCCAGCGCCTCCGGACCGGACGGCTCAACCCCATCGTCGGCGCCGTGCGACCGCTTGCCGAAACGGCCTCCGCGTTCGCCCGTCGCCCCCGGACGGCCGGCAAGACGATCATTCAGGTCGTGGACGAAGAAGGAGGGCAGCACTCGTGATCCGCGTGCTCATGGCCCCACCACCGACACGCGTGGGGTGACGTCCGGGAGGCGAGGCGTACGCCGTCGGGGAAGAACGTCACGAGTCGTTCCCGTATCGTCGTGCGCCCCGGCGACCTCAGGGTCGCGGCGGCCCTATGGACCCGGCGCGTTATCCATCCGCGGGAACCAGCTGCGCCCCTGGCGCCGGCGGGGGCACGTCCGCGTCGATCGTCAGAAAAAGGCTCCGGGTCGCCGGGTCCTCCCCCACCCGAACCGCAGCGATCGGCACCTCGGCGGCAGCGTCCACCAGCCGCGCCGGTTCCCCGTCACGGATCTCACCATCGAGGCGGCCCAGTAGCCGCAGACCCACACCGTCCACCCGGGCCTCGACCACCTCGAACCGCCATCGCGGCACCGTTCGGCCCGCTGCGCGCGGTCGATACTCCCGGCTACCCGATGGACTTCGAGCGACCCGGGCACCGAACGCCAGGTCGACCTCCCGCAGCTCGTTCAGCGACGTGTCCTGCATGTGCCGCAACGCGTGCCGGGCCAGACACATCCGTACGCCGTGCCGGATCACCCACATCCCATCGCCCCAACCCTCCGCCGGATCCACGAGATCACTGACGAGCGTGTCGACGTCGCCCGTCGCACCCACCGTCCGCAATGCCGCCGCAACCACCGTGCGGGCATCGGCTGGCACCACTCCGTCGCCCATGAACGGCAACGCCAGCAACAGGCGCTGCTCGCGGCTCAGCGCGGGATCGGGCATGTCCGCCAGCGCCCGCAGTTCTTCCCAGCACAGCCCTGGCCCGTAGAACTCGCCCAACCCGGCGATCCGGACAGCCGACCCGCCGAGATCCGAAGTGACCAGCACGTCGAGCCCGCCATCGTCGGCCATGTTGCGATTGACGATGCGTAGCCACCGCCACCACTTCCCACGCGCCGGTGTCAGCCGCACCGACAACACCGGCCACTGCGCGCCGTCCAGCAGCGTTCGCTCCATGTCGAGACGTGCGGACTCGGGCACCTCGAACGCCGCCGACGTGTCGTACACCGCTCCGCCCATGTAGGCGAGGTACACCGGCCAGAAACCAGGCCGCTCAAGCAGCACATTGCCGTCGACAAGCCGCCCGCCGTCCGGCGGCTCGTATCCGTGGATCACCAACTCCCCGTCGAACATGGCCGCCATCCTGGCAGAGGGAGCCACGCGGCGGGGCGCCGCGGTAGGACGTCGACCGGCGGCCCCAGCGCTCGCCAGTCATCTGCGGGATACTGGTCGCCACCTACCTCGTTCTTCGGGTCGTGGCCACACAATGAGCGTCGTTCCGGTAGTGATCGTCGGCGCGGGCCCCACCGGGCTCACCGCCGCGACGCTGCTCGCCCAGCACGGCGTGGAGTGCCTGATCCTCGACCGGTGGGAGTCGGCCTATCCCCTGCC
The DNA here is from genome assembly GCF_003172955.1 of Micromonospora acroterricola. GTDB lineage: Bacteria > Actinomycetota > Actinomycetes > Mycobacteriales > Micromonosporaceae > Micromonospora > Micromonospora acroterricola. The sequence continues at coordinate 99,116 of NZ_QGKR01000149.1, forward strand.
CCGCGCCGTCGCCCTCGACGACGAGGTCCACCGCATCCTGGCGCGCCTCGGGCTCCGGGACGAGTTCGCCGCCATCGCCAGGCCACACCGGGGCCTTCGACTCGTCGACCGCAGGATGCGGGTGCTGGCCGAGTTTCAGCGCGACGTGGCGCCGGGCCGGCACGGCTACCCCCAGGGGAGCATGTTCGACCAGCCGGAGCTGGAGGAGATCCTCCGTCGGAATCTCACGAAGTACCGCAACGCCACCCTGCGCGGCAGCACCGAGGTAACCACGCTGACGCAGGACGCCGACGGCGTACGGCTCGACGTCACCGACACGGCCACCGGCGAGCACCAGGTCGTCCGCGCGGCGTACGTGCTGGGTTGCGACGGCGCCAACAGCCTGACGAGGGCCGCGATCGGCGCCAGCATGCAGGACCTGGGGTTCACGCAACGCTGGCTCGTGGTCGATGTGGTCACCACGGCCGAACTCGGCCAGTGGGAGGGTGTGCACCAGCTCTCCGACCCGGTGCGCGCCGGCACGTACATGCGGATCGGGAAGACCCGCTACCGCTGGGAGTTCCGGCTGGCGCCCGGTGAGACCGCCGACGACTTCCGCGACATGACCCAGCTGCATCCGTTGATCTCGCCATGGACGGGGACCGTCCCCGCCGGGGAGCTGAAGGTGGTCCGTGCGGCCGAATACACCTTTCGCGCGCAGGTCGCCGACCGGTGGCGCGACCGCCGGGTGTTCCTGCTCGGCGACGCCGCCCACCTCACCCCGCCGTTCATCGGTCAGGGATTGGGTGCCGGGCTGCGCGACGCGATGAACGTCGCCTGGAAACTCGCCGGCGTGCTCGACGGGTCCCTGCCCGAGACCGTGCTCGGCACCTACCAGATCGAACGCAAGCACCACACCCGCGCCATGATCAGGCTGGCGACGGTGATCGGCACCGCGATGACGGCCGGCGGCAGAGTGGGCGACATCATCCGCCGCGTGGTGGCGCCACGCCTGCATCTTGTGCCTGGCCTCACGGCCCTGGCCACGGACAGTGAGACACCCGCGCTGCGCCGATCTCCTCTGGTGCTGCGGCCACGTCTGCGCCGCGCCCTCGCCGGTCGACTGTGCCCGAACGCCATCCTCGACGGCGAGCGCCGCCTCGACGACGTATCCGCGGGGCGTTTCGCGGTCGTGACGTCCACCGAGCCGCCCCCCGCCCCAAGGGCAGACATCGAACGGTGCGGAGCAGTGTTCATCACTGCGCGACCCGGAAGCGCACTGCACCGATGGCTGAGAAACGGGCGCGCCCACGCGGCAGTCGTCCGCCCGGACGGCGCCGTCCTCAGTGCCGGCCGCGACCTTTCGACGGTCTCTGCCATCCTGCGCGGGTGCAGAGGGAACCTCTCCCGCCCGGCGGCCGGCACCGGCGGGTAGCCCCGTCAGACATCAGCGGTGGGCCAGGGATACAGCCCATCGATGGCCCGGCTGTGACACCGGGTACTCGGCCACGCCCCGTAGCGCGGTCGGTGGCCTGAGTGGACGTCCGCGCACTACTCGTTGATGAGCTGCTCTCGAAGAATGTCCGCGTGCCCACAGTGCTGGGCGAGCTCGCGCAGCACGTGGAGATACACCCACCGCAGTGGAAGCGGGCCCCGCCGGTGCCCGTGAAGGATGTCGTCCAGACCCAGGGAGGACGTCGCACGGCGTGATGCTTCGCAGGCTTCACGGTGTGCCTGCTGGACGGTGGCGATCGTGTCGTCGTCATCGAGGATGAACGACTCTTCTGACGACGCAGGAATGCCGATCTCAGCTCGCGACCGGCACGTGACGGCTTCGTCGAACCAGACCTTCTCGACGAAAGTCGCGTGCTTCACCAGACCCAGCAGCGTGGTCCGGGAGGCCACCAACGATCGGCGCACCTGTTCCTCTGTCAGCCCGTCCAAGCAGCCATTGAGCGCGCTGCGATGCTCGTCGAGGAACGCCTCGAACTGGGCATGGGCTGGCTGCGCGACCACCTGGTCGGCGAAGGTAGGCGGGTAGGAAGGCATGGGCGAAGCATTCCAGACCGTCGCCCATGGGCAACGACCGAAGTTCCCCACGTTGCGCTGTACGAGGCCGGGGAGCACATCACGGCTGGCGCAGGACGTTCAGTCGGGTGCCCAACCTCCCGGGTCTCCCAGCGCGTGCGCGGGTCCGCCGTGCGCGCGTAGCCACTTGGCTGGCAGTGGCACTCACGCCAGTTCGGCGATCACTGCCCGGACCATTCGGCGGCCGTGCTCGGCCATGCGCGGAAAGGTGTGCCGGTAGTAGTCGATGCCGGTCAGCGACGGTGCGAGGGCCCAGCCGCAGGCGCGGCGCCAGGTGGCGTCGTCGTACTCGATCGCCTCCCGGTAGGCCTTCCGGGCCGCGCCGGTGAAGGTCCACAGCGCCGGAGCCACGTCCGGCGCCGGATCGCCGACACCGAGCGCGCCGAAATCGATGACCGCGGCCAGTCGGCCGCTGTCGGTGATCAGGTTGCCCGGCTGCAGATCACCGTGGATCCATACGGGGTCCCGGTCCCATTCAGGAGCAGCCAGGCAGCCGTCCCAGGCCGCCTCGGCCGCGGTCACATCGAAGCCGTCGTCATGCTCCGCGAGCCGGGGCAGCACACGGCGGACGCTCTCATCGGCGTGGAGCAGGGCGGATCCGCGGGAACCCGGTGGCTTGAGCGGACCGCTGGCCGGATCCACCCTGTGCAGAGCGCGAACGAAGGCTGCCACATCGCGGGCCAGGAGTACGTCGTCGCAGCCAAGCCGGGGAGGCGTGTTTCCCACGACCCACGGCACCACGGTCCACCGCCACGGGTACCCCGCGCCCGGCCCACCCAGGTGAAGCGGAACGGGAATCCGCACAGGCAGGTGGGGCGCCAGCAGGGGCAGCCACCGCGCATCAGAATCGGCCTGGTCGACCGCCGAGGCGATCTTGGGCATACGGGCGACGAGTTCGTTGCCGATCCGAAAGAGTACGTGGTCGGTGCCCTCCCACTCGTCAGGTAGGGGCGTCACGGGAAGGTCGGCCCACTGCGGGCACTGGGCCGCCACCAGGCGGCGCACCTGCCCGGCGGTGGCGCGGACCTCGTCATCGTGGATGCGCACGGCTGGCACGGTAATGCGGTCAGGCGGTGTGGTGCCAACCCATTGGGTGCCCGCACCGACGCATCGAAGGACTACGGCGCCGACCGTGTCGGATCTCCCCGATCGCGTGGTGAAGGTGCCCGATCCTGCCACTGCTGCCAGATCCCGTCGTCAGCGTCGTTCGGCACCAGAAGGACGGGCTCGCGACGCTGAACAGAAGCCGCCCCACCACACGCCTCGAGTTCGGCGCTATCCCTGAGCGGCGACGAGGAACATCGGCACGACGACGAAGATCCGGTTCGCGCGGGCGCGCTCGGCCTGCTCGGCGAGCCAGCTCTCCTCGTCGGTGATCCGTCGCAGCAGGGCGAGCGCGGTGTCGTCGGTGAACACCGCGGTGTGTACCTCGACGACCGGGTCGGTGAACCCGGCGTCGAGCAGCAGGTTGCGATACCTACGGGCAACGCGCGGCGACGGGAGCGAATCCGCCTTGGCGTGGACCAGCCGGCGGGTGGCTTCCGGCTCGTCCGAGTCGATGGCGATCATGTCCCAGTCCTGGCCGAGCAGCACGGCCCGGCCGCCCGGCGCGAGCACCCGGCGGGCCTCGGCCACGGCTCGCGCCGGGTCGTCGAGCATGTGCAACACCTTGTCCGCCCGGTAGTAGGTGACCGAGCCGGTCTCGAGGGGCAGCTCGCAGGCGTCGCCGACATGAAACTCGCCGGCCGGCCAGCGCTCCCGGGCCACGGCGATCACCTCGGGGTCGTGGTCGACACCGACCGCGTGGGCCCCGCGCTCCGCCAGCTCGGCGACCGCGCGGCCACTGCCGCAGCCGGCGTCGACCACGGTTTGGCCGGTGAGGTCGCCGAGCAACTCGTAGGAACGTGCGCGCAGCTCGACGGCCGCGGACTCTCTCTCCACGGCGTCGAGGACAGCAAGAAGACTGGACATGCCCGCCATGGTCGGACTTAATGTCGACATGAAGTCAAGACCGATGACGATCGGCGAGGTGGCCGACCATTTCGGCCTGCCGGCACACGTGCTGCGGCACTGGGAGTCGGTGGGCCTGCTCTCCCCCGCCCGAGTCCAGGGCGACCGCCGCCGCTACACCCGCGACGACCTGTTCCGAGTGGCGTCGATCGTGCGCGCGAAGCAGGCCGGCCTGCCACTGCCGGACATCCGGGCGTTCCTCGCCGCGCGCGACCCGGCCGCCCGCAAGGACGTGCTGCGCCGCAACCACCGCGCGTTGCAGGACAGGATGGCCGCGCTGCGGTCGGCGCTCGATCTGCTGGAGGCCGGGCTGGACTGCTCGCATGAGGACATCGCGACCTGCCCGAACTACCGCGCCCATCTCGCGGAGCTGGTGGACGTTACGGGCAACGGCCCCCGGGCGCCCTCCCGTTGACATGAGAACGGGCGCGGGCTGGCCGCTGGGCCACACCCCGATCAGCTAGGAGACGCATCTCCGTCCACGTCCGGGTTGGCCGGCTGCTGTTCCGGCCAGAACGGCCACTCCTCGAACGACCGGCAACGTCCGTCGTCGGCGAACCGCATCACCCACAGGTCGCGGTACTCCTGGTCGACCGGGTCGCCGTAGCGGACCTCCTGGCGCGACACCGCGGTGTCGCCGTCGACCGCGACGATCTCCCTGGTCATCTGAAACACCTCGTCGGGGCCTCTGCGCTGCGCCTCCCACATCCGGGCGATGGCCGGCAGGCCGACGACGGGCGTCCAGTACGGCCCCTGCTGGTAGCTCGCATCCTCGGTGAAGAGCGTGACCAGCCCGGCGGTGCCCGGCGTCCGCCAAGCCTGCTCGTAGGCGGCGAGCCAATCGTCGACGTGCTTCCTGTCCATGGATACCACCCTGCCATTGGGCCGGCGGCAGGCGGCGGGGATCGGCGCGCTCCACCCGGAGCGGTGGGTAGCTGGCGTCGCGCCACGGCTGCGAGAATGCGCTACGGCGGCCGGGTGGCGCGGCCGGCGTTGCCGGAGGGTGGATCAGTCCGTGGACGATGGCTCGCTGGACCTGGACCCGGATGGCCTCCTCCAGGTCGCGCGCGGCATCGGCGACCTCGTGGACCTGCTGCTCTCGGTTGAGCCCCTTGTCGGCAGCGGAGAGGAGAGCCTGGTGTCCTGGGCCGACGAGTTGCCTCGTATCGGCGCGGAGCTTCGCCAGATCGAGGAACTCCTCCGGGAGGTCACCCGCTCGGTCACGGCGACCGACGACGAGCTGGCGACGCGGCTCGCCCAGCACGGTGACGCATGACGGAGAGACCGGTGTCGTACGCCCGGCTGGTGGCCGACGCGCCCGGGTCCGGGCCGGACGACGGCGAGCGGTGGGCGCAGGCGGCCAGCACGGCCCGGGACAGCGTTGCCGAGTTGGGCCGGCTGCACCGGCTTCTCGACGGGCACTGGCGCGCCGGACGCGACCGGGAACAGGTCGGGGAGCTGCTGCGTCGGCTGACCCGCCGGCTCGATGAGGCGCAGGACGCCTACGCGGCGATCGCCGCAACACTGGCCGACCGCGGCCATGAGCTTGCCCACGCACGTGAGCTGGTCCTCCAGGTGACCCACGAGGCGCGCCTCGTGGGGCTCGTGGTCACGCCGGAGGGCGAGGTCGTGTCGCCGTCCGGCTCGGCGCCGATGGCGGTGCGGGCCGTCGCGCACCGGCTGACGGCCCGCGTGGCGGAGGCGTTGGCGCGCGCGGCGGCGGCGCAGCGGAGAGCGGCCGCGGAGGTGGCCGCCCTACCGCCACCCAACCTGTGGTGAGAGTCGATCCGGGCGGGTCACTCGGGCTCGACCCAGGCGGTCTGGATGACCTGTTGGCCGTCGCGGCGGCGCACCAGCACTCCCCGACCGGGCGGCTGTGGGCTCGGCCGCAGATTTCCGGCGATGGCGCCCTCCTCCCGGTTGCCGGACATCAGCAGGACGGGCGTCTCGAGTTCGCGTAGCCGTTGCAGGATCGGCTCGTACAGGGCACGGGCGATGCCGCCGACGCGGCGGGTGACGATCAGGTGCAGGCCGATGTCACGGGCCTGCGGCAGCAGCTCGTGCAGCGCGCTGAGCGGGTTGTTGCCACCGGAGGCGACCAGGTCGTAGTCGTCGACCAAGATATACAGCTCGGGGCCCTTCCACCAGCTGCGATCCCGCAGCTGAGCGGCAGTGACCTCCGGCCCGGGCAGCCGATTCTGCATGGCGGTCCGGATCGACATCAGCCCCTGGCTGAACGCCCCGTTCGACGAGGCGTAGTCGAGCAGGTGCTCCCCCTCCACCGCGCCCAGCAGGCTCCGCCGGTAGTCCGCGATGACCAGCCGGGCCTGCGCCGGGGTGTGCCTGGCCACGATCTGGCGGGCGATCATCCGCAGCACGTTGGTCTTGCCGCACTCCGCGTCTCCGAACACCGTCAGATGCGGATCCGCGGCCAGATCCAGGTAGACCGGAGCCAGTGCCGTCTCGTTGACCCCGATCGGCAGACCTGGCGCGTCACGGTCCGCCACCCGGTCGAGTTCCGCGACGGAGAGCTGGCGCGGCAGCAGCCGCACCTTCGGCGCCGGAGGGCCGGGCCAGTTCTCCGCTACCTGCCCGGCCAGCGCGACCGACGCCTCATTCAGGTCATCGATGTCCCGGCGGCCGTCGATCCGCGAGATGGCGGTCAGGAAGTGCAGCTTGTCGCGGGTCAGGCCGCGACCGGGTGACTTCTCCGGCACGTTCACGGCCGAGCGGCGGTCAATCTCCGATTCGCCCGGGTCGCCGAGGCGCAGCTCCAGCTTGGTGCCGAGCACATCCCGCATGGTCATCCGCACCTCCGCCCAGCGGACCGCGGTGAGCACCACGTGCACGCCGAAGCCGAGGCCCCGGTTGGCCAACATGGTGATTGTCTGCTCCAGCTCCTCGTACTCCTGGCGCACGGTGGTCCAGCCGTCCACCACGAGGAAGACGTCACCGAACGGGTCGTCGGCGAACTCACCAGCGGCCCGGCGACGGCGGTAGCCGACCACCGAGTCGATGCCGTGCTGGGCGAAGCGGGCCTCCCGGTCGTCCAGAACCGCCACCACCTCGGCCACTGTCCGGCGCACCGCCTCGGCGTCGCGCCGCCCCGCCACGCCCGACACGTGCGGCAGCCCCTCCAGGCTGCGCAGCGAGCCACCACCGAAGTCCAGGCAGAAGAACTGCACCTCCCGCGGGGTGTGGGTCAGGGCCAGCGACGCGATCAACGACCGCAGCATGGTGCTCTTGCCGCTCAGCGCCGTACCCACGATCACCACGTTGCCGCCCGCACCGCCCAGCTCGACCATCATCGGGTCACGGCGCTGCTCGTACGGCCGGTCCACCACACCCACCGGCACCGTCAACCGACCCCGGTCCGGTCCGCTCGCACTGCACAAACCGAACTCCGGATGCACCGCCAACGGCCCCAGCAAATCGTCCAGGGGTGGCGGGTCGGCCAGCGGCGGTAGCCACACCTGGTGCGCCGGCCGGCCGCGGCCACGTAGCCGGTCCACCAGGACGTCCAGGACCGTACCGCCGACCCAGGCGTCTCCCTGGGGGGTGTCGGACCCGGCGTCGTCCTGAACGGGCAGGCGGGACACGTGAGCGGCCCGGAACCGGGTCATCGTCGAGTTGCCGACCTTCAGGTAACCGTGCCCTGGCGCGTTGGGCAGCTCGTACGCGTACGGCACGCCGAGCACGATCCGGCTCTCCACGGCCGAAAAGGTCCGCAGACCGACCCGGTACGACAGGTGCGTGTCCAGCCCACGCAGCCTGCCCTCCTCCAGCCGCTGCGAGGCCAGCAACAGGTGCACCCCCAGCGACCGGCCCACCCGGCCGATCATCACGAACAGGTCGATGAAGTCGGGCTTCGCCGCCAACAACTCCGAGAACTCATCACAGATGATCATGAGGCTCGGCATCGGCTCCAGCGGCTGACCCGCCGCCCGCGCCTTCTCGTAGTCGTAGCGCGACACGTAGTTCCCCGCCGCCCGCAGCATTTCCTGCCGCCGGTTCAGCTCACCGGCCAGCGCGTCGCGCATCCGGTCCACCAGCGGCAACTCGTCCGCCAGATTCGTGATCACCGCACTGGTGTGTGGCAACGCGTCCAACGACGCGAACGTCGCCCCGCCCTTGAAGTCCACCAGGACGAAGTTCAACTCCTCCGACGAGTGCCGTGCCGCCAGCGCGGCGACCACGGTACGCAGCAGCTCGCTCTTGCCCGACCCGGTGGCGCCGATGACGAGGCCGTGCGGGCCCATGCCACCCTGGGCCGACTCCTTGAGGTCGAGCAGGACGGGTTGACCGCCCAACTCGAAGCCGATGGGCACCCGCAGGTGCGTGGCGCCCAGCGGCGTCACGGCCCCGTCGAAGGTCATGAGCGCCTGGTGGTCGGCGAAGCCGAGCACCTCCAACGCCTCGTCCCTGGTCGCGCCGGCCAGGTCCCCCGCACCGGCCCTCGGGGGTGCCGGCAGGCCCCACGCCTCCGCGATCATCGAGATCATCGCGGTCGCCCCGTCGGGCACCACCTCGTCGAACTCCGACTCGAGATCCGGGTCGACGTCGGTCACCGTCAGCTCCGGCAGAGCGATCCGGAACGTCCGCCGGCCCTGGATGGCCCAGCCGGGCATGGACAGTGGCAGCCGAGCGGCATGGTCCGGATCGACCATGGAGTCCGCGGGCTGCGACAGCCGGGTCTCGATCCGCAGCTGCGGCAGCTCGGTCAGCTCCTCGGGGATCGTCCGCCAGCTCCGGTCGAGCACGGCGAGGTGGAACCCGTACCCCAGGCCCCGGTTCGCCAACTCGACGACCCGGCTGGTGAAGCCGTCCAGCAGCATGGCGAAGTCCTGCCAGCGGTCCACCACCAGGAACACGTCCGGGTACGGCCCGCCCTGCAGCTGGTGTCGCCGCGCGCGCAGGCTCGCGGGTGACTCCAGCTCGTGGTCCCGAAAGAGCCGCTTGCGCCGCAGCACGTCGTCCTCGAGCCGGGTCAGCAGCTTGCCCAGCTCTTCGACCTCGTCGTCGCCCAACACCGTCTGTACGTGCGGCAGTCGCCGCATCGGTCCCAACCAGTTGCCACCCGACTCCAGGCAGTGGAACACCACCTCGTCGGCGGAGTGGGTGAGCGCAAGACCCCCGATTATCGTGCGCAACAAGGTCGTCTTGCCCATCCCGGCCCGTCCCACGATGAGCAGATGCCCCTCCGAGGACGCCAGGTCCAGCGACACCGGCTCACCGGAGCGCTGATCGACACGCTCGCTGCGGCCGACCGGCACCTTGAGCAGTCCCCGCTGCCGCCACTCGACCGCGCACAGCTTCAGGTCGTCGACGGCCTTCAGTGGGCCGAGCAGGTCACCGAGCCGCGGATCCCGCTGGTCCCGCTGCCCACGCGGCCGGTGGTGCCCGTCCCGGGACAACGCGACGTGCACCTCACTGCTCGCCCGGCCGAACTGGCAGGGCGACTGCTCGGTGGTGCGCTTCGGCAACTCCAGCTGCACGTACCGCCACAGGTCCTCCGGGGTGATCCGGCCCCGGCCGGTCAGGTCGGCCGCCCCGGTGCTCAGGCCCTGGATGACCGTCTCCGTGAACGCGGACCGCTGCCGCGGCGTGGCCGCGGTGGCCGGCTGGCCGTCGCCGGCCCGCTCCACCGAGTTCGTTGCGGTGATGACGTACCGGCCGTCGCCTGCCTTCAGCTCCCCGTCCAGGTTGAGCTCGGCCGGCGACTTGGACTGCTCGAACGCGCCGCTGTAGCAGCAGTCGAGCAGGATGATCGAGCTGGCCGCCGGTGACTCGTCGAGCAGCTCGTGGACGAACGACGCCGAGATCGCCGTCGACGACAGGTACTTGGCCTCGGTGTTGGCGACCGCCAGGTAGAACCGGCCCTTGGGGCCGCGGCGGATCCCGTGGCCGGAGAAGTAGAGCAGGATGAGGTCTTCCGGGCCGGCGCCGCGCAGCATCATCTCGATGTTGCGCTCGACCGAGCTCTTCGACTCGTTCTCCAGCAGGATCGTCCGGTCGAACGCCCCGATGTCCGCGTCGGCGAGCAGGCTCTGCAGATCCCGGGCCTCCTCGCGCGGGGCATAGAGGTCAGCCAGCGACTGGTCGATGTAGCGGTCGTTGGCGATGAGCAGGGCCAGTCGCTGTCCCACGGCTCACGCTCCCGTGCCGCCCGAGCGGGGCCGGGGAGCCGGAGGCGGGGCAGCCTGCTCCCCGGAGGACGACGGGAGGGCCGACCCGGACGGGACGGACGTCTCGATCAGGCGCGCCAACCCGGCGACGAGCGTGGGATCGTCGATCCGGGTGCTGCCGGTGATGACCAGCTCGGTGTCGCCGCGGCGGATGCGGATCGACCGCGTCCTGGTCCGCTCGGCGTACGCGATGGCGATCTGGGCGATGGCCCGCATCGTGGTGGCCGAGAAGAGGCCGCCCACCGCCAGCATGCCGAGCTCCCACGCCTGCACGGACTTGCTCCCGTGCCCCGGGTCCGCGGCGGCGACGGACGTGACCTGTAGCCGGGCCATCGTCCGCAGGTCGTCACCGAGCCCCTGCGTGAGGGCGTCGAGTCGCTCGCCGCCGATCGGTTGCTCCGGTTCGACCACCAACACCAGTTCCGGCATCGTCACCCCTTCACGTTCGGTGTCCACATTCAACACCACCGGGTCACGGGTACGTGCCGTCCAGCGGCCGATCCACCACGTGCAGCAGCGCAGTCGTCGGCGCGTGCTGCGTGGCGTGGGCTCCACCTCTCCCGTACGGGTGCGGCGGATGGCAGCCGTCCCGGCTCCGGTGATCGTGCGTATTCTCAACAGGCCGCCGGGACGACGACCAGGCCGCCTCCGATCCGGCAGGTGCGACGGGGTGGCCCGGCAGCGGCGGGGCCGTGCGCGCCCCTGGGAGCAGGGGAAGGCGGTCCACGGATGTTCAACACGGCGCGCCTGCAGGTGGTGCTGGAGATCGCCCGGCACGGGACCATCGTCGCCGCCGCCGAGCAGCTCCGGCTCAGCCCGTCCGCCGTCTCCCACCAGCTCGCCACGCTGGAGCAGGAGGCTGGCGTGGCGCTGGTGGACCGGGGGCCGCGCAGCCTGCGGCTCACCGTGGCGGGCCAGCGCCTGGCCGACTACGCGCAGCAGATCATGGATCTGATGTCGGCCGCACGCGACGAGCTGTCCGCCCACGGGGAGGGCCGGCGGGGTCTGCTGCGGATCGGCTTCTTCGCCACCGCCGGCACGGAGCTGCTGCCGCGCGCCCTGTCCAGCTTCACCGCCAACCACCCTCAGGTCGAGTTGGCGTTGATCCTGGGGCAACCGTCCGACCTGCTCCCCCGCCTCAACCAGGGCGAGCTTGACCTCGTGGTGGTGTTCGACCATCCGCTGAGTCCCACCCCGGAGATTTCCTCCGCGACGGTCTCCTGGCTGATGGTTGATCCACAACTGGTGGTGCTCCCGGCCGGCCACCCCCTGGCCGGACGGCGGCTGCGGCTCACCGACCTGGCCGAGGAGCCGTGGATCACCACGCTCGGTGTGCAGGGCGAGGTCTCCGTGCTGGAGTTGGCGGCGCGCGCCGAGGGATTCCAGCCCCGGATCCGCTGCCGCAGCGACCACTACGAGGTGGTGCTGGGCCTGGTCCGGGCCGGTGTCGGCGTCGCGTTGGTGCCGTCGCTGGGTCTGCGCGACCCCAGCGAGGTGGCGGTCCAGCCGCTCGCCCACGCCAACCTGCACCGGGAGATCGGGGTGGCGCTGCGCCCCGGCAACCCGAACCCGGTGGTCGGCAGCTTCGTGGACCGGCTGACCGACGCCGCGGCGGGGCTCAGTCAGGAGCTGGTGGAGCGGTGGCCCGGGGTGCCGGCGAGCCGGTCGACGGCCGTGCCCCACCGCCGCAGCTCCCCCACCGCGGCTCGCTCCGCGCCGGACGGGAACGCCGCGACCACGGCGTAGACGACGGTGTGCCGGCCGACGACGATGCCGGCGTCGGCGCGTACGCCGGTGTCGGTTCCGGTCTTGTTCATCACCTGGACGCCGGCGACCGACCAGGGGTCGTGGCGGATGGTGTCGGCGACGAGCGTGCGGTCGGTGTTCCGGGCGAGCCACCCGCGCAGCAGTCCGGACGCCCGCCGGCCCTGCCAGGTCCCGGTCGCCACGTCCGCGAGGAAGGCGCAGAGGTCGTGGGCGGTGCCGGTCGCGAACGTCGGTGGTACGTCGGGGCCGCGGGCGGCCCGGATCCGGTCGTGCACCGTGGTGTCCCGAAGTCCGCTACGGCGGGCCAGCTCCTGAACGGCGTCGAGCGTCACCAGCCGCAGCAGGGCGTTCGTGGCCGCGTTGTCGCTCACCGCGGCGACCGCGGTGGTGAGGTCGGCGACGGTCCACCGTTGCGGGGAGAGCAGGCCGAGCAGGCCGGTTCCGCCGAGCGCCCGGTCGTCGTCGAGCAGGTCGACCGGCTGGTCGGGGGCGAGGGTGCCGTCGGCGAGGCGGCGGGCCACCTCGCCGAGCAGCAGCAGCTTGCCGACGCTGGCGAGCGGCAGGACCCGGTCCGGGTCGCGCGAGAGCGTCCGCCGGTCGTCCAGCCGTCGCACCATCCCACCGACGCGCGTGGGGGCGGCCGGGTCGTCGGCGGTCACGTCCGCCCCGGCGTGGCGAGCGCGCGATCCGGTACGGCCAGCACCCGACCCGGTCGGGCGTCGGTGGCCCGGTCGCCGTCCACGACGACCCGGCCGTCGACCACGACGTGGTGGACGCCCCGTGGTGGCGTGAGCGGGTTGTCGTAGGTCGCGCCGTCGGCTGCCTGTGCGGGGTCGAGGACGACCAGGTCCGCCGCGTGCCCGTCGGCGAGCAGACCCCGCCCGGCCAGGCCGAAGCGGCGGGCGGGCATCCCGGTCATCTTGTGCACGGCCTCGGTCAGGCTCAGCAGGCCCACGTCACGGACGTAGTGGCCGAGCACCCGGGCGAAGCTGCCCGCCCAGCGCGGGTGGGGACGCCCGGGCTTGGGCACGCCGTCGGAGCAGACCATCGCCAGCGGGCTGGCGAGTACGCGCCGCACGTCGTCCTCCCGCATCGAGTGGCTGAGGATGGTCACGTTGCCGGCCTCGGCCGCGAGCAGATCGCTGACGCGGTCGACGGGGTCGACGCCGCGGGCGGCGGCGAGGTCCGCGATGGTGCGCCCCTCGACGTCCGGGCTGGTCGGGGCGGACGCAACCCTGATCAGGTCCCAGCCGCCGTTGCCGACGGTGTTCTCCCAGCCGGGCAGCCCGGAGGCCAGGTCGGCGCGGATGCGGTCCCGGACCGCCGCCTCCCGGACGGCGGTGAGCATCGCCGGCACGCCGTCGGCGATGACCCAGGGCGGGAGCAGGGCGTGCAGGGCGGTGCTGCCCGCGGTGTACGGGTAGACGTCGCAGAGGACGTCCAGCCCTTCGGCCCGCGCGCGTTCGAGTCGGGCCAGGGTGCGGACCGTGGCGCCCCAGGAGCGTCGCCCGGCCGTCTTGTGGTGCGAGACCTGCAGTGCCGCCCCGGCTGCGGTGGCGATCTCGATCGCCTCCTCCAGCGCCGACTCGACCTGCGACATCTCGTCGCGCAGGTGCGTCACGTACGGCTTGCCGTGCGCGGCGGCGACCCGGGCGAGCGCGATGACCTCGTCGGTGCCCGCGTTGACCCCGGGCGAGTAGATCAGCCCGGTGGAGAGGCCGGCCGCGCCGGCGGTGAGCGAGTCGTCGAGCAGCCGGCACATGCGCCGGAGCTCGTCGGCGGTGGCCCGCCGCTGGGCGAAGCCGAGGACCGCGGCGCGGAGCGTGCCGTGGCCCACCAGGGCGGCGAGGTGGTTGCGCCGGGCCGCGCCCTGCGCGGTGGCGAACTCCGCGAAGGACGCGTACGTCGCCGCGGGCGGGCCGAACGTCGCGGCGACCAGGTCCCGCACCGCCTCCGCGCGTCCCGTCGGGACCGGGAAGGGACTGATCCCGCAGTTGCCGCAGATCTCGGTGGTGACGCCCTGGCGCAGCGGCGCGAGGCGCAGCGCCTCTCGCTGCTCGTCGTCGCCGGCGAGCAGGTCGGAGTGGGTGTGCACGTCGATGAAGCCGGGGGTGACGACCAGGCCGCCCGCGTCGACGACCGTGGCGGCGGCGCTGCGGCTGCCCGGTGGCAGCAGCAGCAACCGGCCGTCCCGCACGCCCACGTCGGCGCTGCGGGCGGGCGAGCCGCTGCCGTCGATGATCTCCCCGCCGGTGACCAGCAGGTCCAGCTCCATCACAGCACCTTGGACAGGAACGCGCGGGTCCGTTCGTGCGCCGGCGCGGCGAGAACCTCCCGGGGCGGGCCCTCCTCGATGATCAGGCCGTCGTCCATGAAGACCAGGTGGTCGCCGACCTCGCGGGCGAACCCCATCTCGTGGGTCACCACGATCATCGTCATGCCGCTGGCCGCGAGGTCCTTCATCACCTCGAGCACCTCGCCGACCAGTTCGGGATCGAGCGCCGAGGTCGGCTCGTCGAAGAGCATCAGCTTCGGAGACATCGCCAGGGACCGCGCGATGGCCACCCGCTGCTGCTGTCCGCCGGAGAGCTGCGCCGGGTAGTGGTGCGCCCGGTCGGCGAGCCCGACCCGGTCGAGCAGGTCACCGGCACGCTTGCGGGCGTCGGCCACCCGGACGCCCTTCACGGCGACCAGGCCCTCCATCACGTTGCCCAGCGCGGTGCGGTGCGGGAAGAGGTGGAACCGCTGGAACACCATGCCGATCGACTCGCGCTGCCGGCGCAGGCGGGCGTCCGGCAGCGGTCGCAGCCGCCCGCCGCGCTCCTCGTACCCGATCAGTTCGCCGTCGACGTGGATCCGGCCGGCCTGCGGCTCCTCCAGGTGGTTGAGGCAGCGCAGCAGGGTGGACTTGCCGGAGCCGGAGGGCCCGACCACGCAGACCACCTGGCCGCGCTCGATGACCAGGTCGATGCCGCGCAGCACCTCGAGGTGGCCGAAGCTCTTGCGTACCTGCTGGCACCGCACCATCGGCGGGGTCATCGCGCGGTCCCGGTGAACCGCAGGTTGCGGCCGATGCGTCCGCGCAGCGTGCCGGGGACGGTGGTCCCGAAGCCCCGGCTGAACCGGCGTTCCAGGAAGTACTGGCCGATGGTGGCGACCGTGGTGAGGACCAGGTACCAGATGGACGCGACGATGAGCAGGGCGATCACCTCGAAGTTGGTCAGGTAGAGCCGCTGGGCGACGGTGAGCAGGTCGGCGCCGGCGATCACCGAGACCAGCGAGGTGGTCTTGAGCATCGAGATGAACTGGTTGCCGGTGGGCGGGACGATGATCCGCATCGCCTGCGGCAGCACCACCCGTCTCATGATCTTCGCGCGGGACATGCCGAGGGCCGCGGCGGCCTCCTGCTGGCCGGGATCGACGGCGCGGAGTCCGGCACGGACGATCTCGCTCATGTAGGCGCCCTCGTTGATGCTGAGCCCGAGCAGCGCCGCCACGAAGCCCGTGACGAGGGCGTTCGTCTCCCAGGTCACCAGCTTCGGGCCGCCGAACGGCACGCCGAGACCGATCTCCGGGAAGATCAGCGCAATGTTGAACCAGAAGATCAGCTGGACCAGCAGTGGCGTGCCCCGGAAGAACCAGACGTAGGCCGTGGCGCCGGTGCGCAGGATCCGGCTCTCGGAGATCTGCATCAGGGCCACCACCACGCCGAGGACCACGCCGATCAGCATCGACGCGACCGTCAGCTGGATGGTGACCCACAGCCCTTCGAGGATGACGCTGTCGAACTGGTAGTCGACGACGATGTCCCAGTGCAGGTTGGGGTTGACGGCGATGGACCAGCCCAGCCAGACCAGGACGAGTGCGACCACGCCGGCGGCCAGCCACCGCCCCGGTCGGACGGGGTGACTGATCCGGTTGGCCTGCGGGGTGTCCGGCCCTGCGGGCGCCGGGTCCGCGGCGCGTACCCGCTGGTCAGTCGTACGGTCCACGGGCGTGCTCACTTCTGGTCGTTGACGATGGCCGCCTGGATGGCGCTGCCCGTCACGCCCCACTTCTCCAGGATCTTCGTGTACTCGCCGCTGTCGATCAGCTCCTGGAGCGCCCGCTGCACCGCGTCGCGCAGCTGGCTGTCCTTCTTGTCGATCGCGATGCCCCACGGGCCGGCCTCGTACTGGGCCTCCAGCACCTCGTACTTGCCGCTCTCCTGGGCGAGCATCTTGGCGACCGGGTAGTCGACGATGGTGGCGACGGCCCGGCCGGCATCGATCTGGAGCAGGCCGGTGGGCGCGTCCTCGCTCTGCGAGATCGTCATCTTCTTGGCGCACGTGGCGTTCTGCCCCTCGCCGATGGCGAGGTTGGAGCTGCCCTTGGCCAGAACGACGGCACGGCCGCACAGGTCGGCGAGGTCCTTGACGCCTGCGGGGTTGCCCTTGGCCACCATGACCGAGCCACCGGCCTGGAAGTAGTCGACGAAGTCGACCGCCTTGCGCCGCTCCTCGGTGTCGCTCATCGAGGACATCGCGAGGTCCCAGCGGTCGGCCTGCAGGCCGGGGATGAGACCGGGGAAGCTGGCGTTGGTCATTTCCAGCTTGAGGCCGAGCCGCCCGGCGATGGCCTCGGCCAGTTCCGGGTCGACGCCGGTCAGGTCCTGTGTGCCCTGCTTGTACATCTCCATCGGCGGGTAGCCCTCGGCGGTGGCGACCCGGAGGGCGCCCTTCGCCTTGATGGTGGCGGGCACGAGGTCG
Organism: Micromonospora acroterricola; assembly: GCF_003172955.1. Classification (GTDB taxonomy): domain Bacteria; phylum Actinomycetota; class Actinomycetes; order Mycobacteriales; family Micromonosporaceae; genus Micromonospora; species Micromonospora acroterricola. Next base: position 115,893 of record NZ_QGKR01000149.1, read on the forward strand.
GCGGCCTTCGCGTCGGCGGCGACGGAGGCCGCGCCGCCGGGCTGCGGCGTCTGCCCGCTCGTCGAGCGGCCACAACCCGTTGCCGCGATCGAGATGGTGACGAGACCGATGACGACGTGGAGCGCACGCTTCCTGAGCACGGCAAACCTCCTGGCTGGGCGACTGGCGGGACCCTATCCGGGATCAGCCAGCGTGAACAGCCTGAGTGCTCTGCATGGTATGCATCAAGAAAATCGGGGCTGGGTCGGCTCCAGGTGCGGCCTCGCGAGGTCCGCCGGAAACGTCCAGGGCCATGACCGTCACCTGACGCGGACGTGGCGTCACCGTCGCGGAACCATCTCGCACGTAGCGATGTGTGGCTGCCGCGCCAGCCGCGCGGCACGGCAGCCACACGAGCGTCACCGGTTGTGCTTCTCCTGGCACGGCACGCAGAAGCGAGCGTGCGGGAGAACCTCAAGCCTCTCGGCCGGGATGTCTCGACGGCACTTCTCACAGGCACCGTAGGTGCCGTCGCTGATCCGGTTGAGCGCACCGGTGATCTGCTCGATGTTGCGGCGGGTGGACACCAGCAGCGCGGCCTGGTTGTGGGCCTCGCCGGGGTCGCCGGTGTCCGCGTTGAGCTCGGTCAGTTCCCGCAGCCGAGCCGTCTGTGTGGCGAAGTCGTCCGCCAGGGACGCTCGCAGGTCAGCCAGCCAACCCTGGTCGACAGTACGATGATCGACGCTCATGGTCTGCCTTTCGAAAAGGACGTGGAAAAGAAAAAGGGCCGAAGCTCGATAGCTTCGCCCTGGCGGTCGTCTGGGATGCAACGATTCCGGGGGAGGGCCTCGGCCGGTTCGCGCCGGGCTCGCCAGCCTGTGCGTGGGCGCCATGTGCGGCGCGCGGACGACCGGCACCCGCATGTCGGCCATCAGGCGGCCCGCCACGCGGACAGCGCCGGGAGCCGCCACCTCAGTGACGGCAGGCGAGCGGAACGTCACCGGCGGCATGCCTCCACCATAGGTTGATGGCTGACCTGAAGCCAACGCCCGCAGTGGGGCCTCACTCCGACCACGATCCGCACCGGGGCGTCCGCATCCCTCACTACACGGGGCCCCGACCGGCACCGCCGATGACGGCCATCATGATCAGGGTGCGTCGCCGCCGCCTGCTCATCAACGCGAAGCAGGCGGTGAGCGCCACCAGGTCCACCTCGGCCCATTCGCCGCTCACGTCGACGCGGATCGGCCCGCCCGGCCGGCCGGGGAGGCGCACCGCGAGCCGATGACCGTCGCGTACCAGCTCGCCGCCGCGGCGACCGGGCGCCCAGCGCGCCACCCCGCCGGGCCCCGGCACGTGCGACTGGCGCGGGTCGAGTCGCACCGCTGCCCCGTGCTCGGCCTGGGCGGTGAACCCGATGCGTCGGCGGTCGGTCGGCGCGACCGTCCAGAGGCCGGTGCCGGTGCGGATCTCGGCGCGGCGCCAGGTCCAACCGGTGCGCAGCGAGGCGCGCGGTCCGGCGGCGGAGTCGAGGACGTAGGCGCCGTCCTGCTTGCGTACGGTCAGCGTCGTCATCGGTTCAGCCCTTCCGGACGCGACCGGCGCAGGCCGAGGATGAGGACGAGGCCGACGCTCAGGTGCAGCAGGCCGAGGGTCGCCCTGGCTCCCGCGCCCACGCCGCTCGGCGGCCCGACCAGCAGCGACAGCAGCAGCACCGCGACAGCGATCGTGGTCCACCAGGTGCGGGCTCGGGCGGTCAGGCGTTCCAGCACTGCGAGCAGCGCCCAGCCGGCCAGCGCCGCGACCGCGGCGGCCACCACGACCGCGGCCACGGTGATCTGCCGGGTCGAGTTTCCGGAGCCGGCCGCCAGGTCGACGCCGGCCACCGAGTGCAGGATCGTGAACTCCGCCGCCGCCACCAGGATCGCGCCGGCCGCCACCGCGGCTCGGCGCAGGGGAAGGTTGTTCGTCATGCCACGAGTCTGTGGACCGGCCCGGGTCGGGCACGTCGGTCCCGAGGCCGCGGCGGGTACATCCGACGACGGCGTCGCCTACTACCAAAGGAGGTGGTCCGGGCCGCCGCGAGCCCAGTAGCCTGCCCGAGTGGAGGCGGCGACGTGCGAAGTCGGCCCGCCGCGGGCGTGGCGTTCCGCCTCGGTGGGAGTGACGACCGTGGCGATCGGCGTACTCGTCGCGACCATGCTGTGGGCGGCCACCCGCTCCGGGTCGACCGCCCTGCTCCGCACGGATGTCGCGCTGGCGGTGGCCGCCCTGGCCCTCGTCCCGGTGACCATCCGCCGCCCCGAGGTCGGTGGTGTGCTGGCCGGCCTGCTGGTGGCGCTGTCGCCGGTGGTCACCCCGGTGGCGAGCTTCGCGGTGCTGTTCACCGCCCGCAGCCGCCCGTTCCGGCAGGCCTCGACGGTGACGGTGGTCGGGGTGGTCGGCGAGGCGGTGCAGGCGGTCTGGCGGCCGATGCCCAGCCTGCCGTACGGGTGGCGGCTGGTGCTGATGGCGGCCGCGTACGCGGCCCTGCTGGGCTGGGGCACCTGGGCGCAGGCCCGGCACGCCCTGCTGTCGGCGCTACGGGACCGGGCCTGGCGGGCGGAGCAGGAGCAGGAACGCCGGGTCGTCGAGGCCCGGGCGGCGGAGCGCACCCGGATCGCGCGGGAGATGCACGACGTGCTGGCCCACCGGCTGTCGCTGCTGGCGGCGGCCGCTGGCGCGATGGAGTACCGGCCGGACGCGCCACCCGAGCGGCTCAGCGCCGCCGCCGGCGTGATCCGGGCCAGCGCGCACCACGCCCTCGACGAGTTGCGCGAGGTCATCACGTTGCTGCGCAGCGACGACGCCGAGGCGTCGACGGACGCGCCACCCGGGCAGACCCTCGCCGACCTGCCGCGCCTGGTCGCGGAGGCCCGGGCGGCCGGACAGGACATCGAGGTCGACGACCCGCTCAACCCGCCGGTCGAGGTCCCGCCGGCGCTCGGTCGCACCGCGTACCGGATCGCGCAGGAGGCGCTGACCAACGCCCGCAAGCACGCCGCCGGGCAGCCGGTGATGCTCGCACTCGACGGTGCGCCCGGTGCCGGCCTGAGCATCGCGGTGAGCAACCCGACCACGGCCGACAGCGGCGCCACCGGTGGCGCCGGGACCGGCCTGATCGGTCTCGCCGAACGGGCCACCCTCACCGGCGGTCGCGTCACCCATCACATCGACGCCTCGGGTCGGTTCCATCTCACCGCGTGGCTGCCGTGGCCGAGGTGACGGGCCTGGTCCGCGTCGTCATCGTCGACGACGACCCGCTGGTACGGGGAATGCTGACGATGATGCTCGACGGCGCCGACGGGATCGTGGTCGTGGGCGAGGCAGCCGACGGCGGCGCGGCGATCGCCGCGGTGGACCGGCACATGCCCGACGTGGTGCTGATGGACATCCGGATGCCGGGGGTCAACGGCATCACCGCCACCGAACGCCTGCGCCGCCGCCCCCGACCACCCGAGATCATCGTGCTCACCACGTTCGACACCGACGAGCACGTGGTGCGGGCCCTGCGGGCCGGCGCCAGCGGCTTCCTGCTCAAGGACACCCCGCCGGAGCGGATCAGCCAGGCCGTCCGTGCCGTCGCGGCCGGCAACCCGATGCTGTCGCCGGGGGTCACGCGTCGCCTCATGCAGCGGGTGGCGTCCGGCGCCGAGTCCTACGAGCATGCGAGCAACCGGCTGGCCCTGCTCACGCCCCGCGAACGCGACGTCGTGGTGGCCATCGCGCAGGGACGCTCCAACGCGGAGATCGCCACCGGGTTGCTGATGAGCGTGACCACCGTGAAGGCCCACGTCTCGCACATCTTGACCAAGCTGGATCTCGACAACCGCACCCAGATCGCCCTGCTCGCCCACGACGGCCGGCTCGTCTGACCCGTTCGGCGACGACGTTCCGGCCGCGCGACCGCGAGTTCGCATCCGTCGGGACGACGCACGAGCGCCGGACGGCCCTCGGCGCGGTGGGTCGGTGCCACCGCGAATGCACCCAGGGTGCAGCCCGGGTATCCGAAGTGTCCTTCACGCATTCACGTACGTCGTACTGATTTTCCTTACGATGCAATCGCCCGGTTCGTGGGCGACTGTCGTCGAGGGAGGACAAGCGGTGGGTAACAGGAAATCCAGGTCCGCGATCGTCGCGTGGGCCCTGTCAACCGCGGTCGCGGTGGCAGGGGGCGCGCTCGTCGGCGGTGCGGCGAACGCCGCCGAGCCCTCCCAGTTCGCCGTGGTCGACGGCGCGATCCGTACGGCAACCGGCACTCCCGTGCCCGCCTCCGGAACACACGCCTCGCTCTGGGGCAACTCCAGTTACGCCACCACCAGCATCACCGGCTCCGGGCGGGTCCTGATCGGCGCCATCGGTGAGAACTGCCAAGGCTGGCCGACCGTACGGGTGACAGTCGACGGTGTCAGCGTCGGCCAGACCACCGTCGTCAGCGCTACCAGCTACGGCACCTACCCGGTCGGCGCCGCGGTCGGCGCCGGTCAGCACACCGTGAAGATCCAGTTCATCAACGACTTCCGGGCCGATCCCTGCGACCGCAACGTCCACGTCGCGTACGCGCGGATGGAGACCCCGGGACCCACCGACACGAAGTTCAGCTTCGCCGTCATGCCGGACACCCAACAGGAGGTGCTGAACACCGGCGACTCCCGGTTCCACAACCGCACCAACTGGCTCGTGCAGAACCGGTCCGCGTTGGACCTACGCTTCGTGGCCTCCTCAGGCGACGTGGTCAACTGGGACACCCCCGACCACTCCCAGTACGTCATCGCCCGCAACGCGATGCGCCCGATCGAAACCGCCGGCATCCCGTACTCACTGGCGATCGGCAACCACGACACCCAGGCGACCGGCGTCGGCGGCTCCGCCCGCGACCCCGCCCGCACCCGGGAACTCGTCCGGGACACCACGGTGTTCAACCAGTTCTTCACGGCAGGCCAGTACGGCGCGGTCAAGGGACAGTTCGAGGCCGGCAAGGTCGACAACTCGTACTCGACCTTCGAGGCCGGCGGAGTGCAGTGGATGGTGCTGACCCTCGAACTCTGGCCCCGGGTCGAGGCTGTCAGCTGGGCCAAGGGCGTCGTCGCCGCCCACCCGCGGCACAACGTCATCGTCGTCACCCATGACTTCATCGACGGCAACGGCGCCATCGAGCAGAGCGCCTCGTACGGCGCGACCAGCCCGCAGTACCTCTTCGACAACCTGGTCAAGCAGTACGCCAACATCCGGTTCGTGTTCTCCGGTCACGTCGGCGTCGCCGGGAACCGGGTCGACACCGGCGTCAACGGGAACAAGATCTACACGTTCCTTCAGACGTTCCACTCCAACACCACGAACCCGGTACGCCTGGTCGAGATCGACACCGCCGCCAACTCCCTGCGCACCTGGATCTACGCGCCGTACAACAACCAGTCGTTCACCGAGTACGACCGGTCGTTCACCGGAATCGGCGTGGTCCGCTGACAGTTGGGTCGCTGACAAGCTTGTGGCCACGGGAGCGCGTCTCCCGTGGCCACAGGGCCCTACTCCCTGCGGTACAGCCAGTTCATGGACGGGGTCGCCGCCTGCGCGTCACTGGGCGGAATTCGGCGTGTGGGGCCGCCGACCCAGCTGGCGCCAGTCGGTCTCCACGACGTCGACGCCGTAGTGTGCGGCGGCGGCGAGGATGTTCTGGAATGCCAGATCACGGTCGTCGTCGTCGACGCCCTGCACCTGATCAAACCGGGCAACGGCGTTCCGGACGTGAGCCGCGTCGGTCAGCGGTTCTTTGCGCTTGCCGGGAAACGCGAAAACACTCTCCGGCAGCTCGCGCTTGTCTTTCTCGGACAGGCTGCCGTGCTCCTCGTGGGGCTTCCAGGTGGAGGTCATCGCTCACCAGTACCCACTCGCCACCCGGCAGCACCCCCACACCGGGTATTTCGACGCGGCCGTTCGCCGAGTCGGATGATCGCAGGACGCACCGCAACATCGTCGAGACCCAGCGGAACTGCCCAGCTGTGGGGATCACATGGTCGCGGTGGCGCCGGGCTCAATGAGCTCGTGCCAGGTGATGCCGAGCCGTTCGACATACGGCCGGTAGGTGTCGTAGCGCTGGCGGACGAAGAAGTCCTTGGCGTAGCCGTCGTGCAGGGGCAGGACGGCCTTCGGTCGAAGCTGGGCGATGAATCCGGCCACGAGGCGCTCGGTCAGGTACGGGGCCATGACCGGTACAGCGAGCAGGTCGACGCCCTGGTGGGCGAACAGCGCCGGGTGCAGGGAGTCGCCGCAGTGCAGAATGCGGCCATCGATGAGGTAGGCCGTGTTGGCGGGCGTCTGATCGGCCAGGACCGGTTCGTGGTCCGCCGGGATCGCCTCGATGCGCATACCGCCGATGTGGTGTTCGCCGGGGTCGAGCACGGTGACGGTCAGGTCCTGCTCGCGGAGGTGGTCGGCGGTCTGCTGGTTGCCGAGCAGGGGCGCACCGGTGCGCTGCACGATTGCGGCCAGGGGGTCGGGGTCGGCGTGGTCGAGATGGTGGTGGGTCAGGGCGATCGCGTCGAGCGGGCCGAAGTCGTCGGGGCTGACCAGACCCTCGACGAAGGTGAAACGTCCCGGGTCGATGAGTAGCCGGGCGGCGCCGTTGTCGACGAGCAGGCAGGAGTGCAGATACTTCGTGACGCGCACTGCCGCTGGTTACCCGGGCACTGTCCCGTCATGCCAACCGACGTCGGAGCACGATGGTCAGCCGGCAGGCTGTCCGAGGCCAGGCTCGCCCCGCCCGGACTCGGCGCCTTCGGCCTCCTCGGCGAGCGCTCTGCGGAGCCGGCGCCGCTGCCCTCGGCTGACCGCGAACTCCACCACTGCGGTGACGAGGCAGACGACCGCCAGCCACACCAGGGTCCGTGCGGCTGAGATCCGGCCGGTGACGGGGAGCATCGCGAGCAGCACCGCCGCCGCGACGAGGCGGGGCCAGACGACCACGCGTACCTGCCGGCTGAGCCGCCACTGGAAGGCCGCGTGCGCCACGAGGAAGAGCGCAACCCCGCCGTACATGGCGTACCGGCCCAGCGGGTCGAGCGGGTCGCCCTGCCGGTAGGTGTGCGCGGCGACAATCAGCGAGGGAGTGTGCTTCAGGCCGAGGGCCAGCAGGATCACCCCGGCAATCATCGGCAGGTGCAGGTAGCTGTAGCCGTCCCGGGCGAGGGCCACCCGTCGGGCCGGGCTGGCCTCGCGAAGCGCGTGTTCGCCGACGAGCGCGGAGAGGTCGAAGTAGATCCATTCAAGGGCGCCGGCAACCACGACGGCGAGCAACGAGGCCACCATCAGACCAGTGGTGTTGGGCAGGTCGGTTCCCGCGATGCCGATCGCGACCAGTACCTCGCCCAGGGACACGATGATGATCAGGCCGTGCCGTTCCGTCCAGTGGCGCGCGGAGAAGATCGTACGCTCGGAGACCCGCACGGCCATGCCAACTCCGTAGTCCACGGCGACCGCGATCGCCCAGAGCGCGACCTGACCGATCCGCACCGTGGGCTCGTCGAGCCTGGACCGGGGCAGCAGCGCGGCAGCCAGCAGCAGAGCGGTGGCGACCAGCATCGGAGTGACCAGCGCGACCCGGTCCCGGCGGCGCAACGCGGGAGAGGCGTACCACCGCAACGCGAGGTACAACACCCGCAAGGTGACGAAGCAGGCGACGAAGACCAGGGGCGTGTACAGCCCGCCGGGGAGGTCGGTGAACGCCTCTCGTGTGCTGACCGCGAGCGCGAACATCACCGGCGTCACGGCCAACAGCACCAGTCGGGACAGGCCGTAGTTCGCGCGCACCCGGTTACCGAGCCAGGCGAAGATCGACCAGGACCACCACATCAGGGTCAGGACCAGCAGCCCGTGCAGCACGCCGAGGAAGCTGTTCTCCGCCGTCATGAGCGTGGTGACCTGAATGAAGGCGAAAACAAAGACCAGGTCGAAGAAGATCTCCTCGGTGGTCACCCGGGTCTTCTCGGTGACCGGCCGCAGCCCCCGGCGCAGAGGTCGGGCCGGCAGGCCGGGCGCGGTCGCGTCAGGCACGGCCATCGGGGACGAGCCGGAGTGCCACCGGGACGGTCACTGCGCCTTTTCGCCATCGGGCCCGCACGGCGCTGCCTTCCCAGCCGCGACGAGGGCAAACGCGCAAGGGCTCCCCAGGTGCCTGCGCCAGCAGGCCGGACGGCTACTCCTCCGGGACGCGCGGCCCAACCTCGCCCCGCCTCAGGTGCTCCGCGTTGCGGTCGGCTTCGCTGTCGGCGTGCGCAGCCCCGGAGGCCGGATCCGTCGTTCGGCGCCCCTCGGCGTCCTGATACACCTCGCCGGTCTCGAGGGCTCTCTCCTGCTGGCTCTGCTCAGGCGTTGTCATGACCGCCCAACTACCCTCCGGCCGCACCAGCAAACAGCCACCCGGCAGTCCCCGCTGGCACCCCCTCGGCCGGGCGACCCTCCATTGCCGCTCATCGATTCATGGCAAGAACCTTCGTAGCGCCCACTGCCAACGTTTCTTTCATTGGAGGCAACCTTGGTCAGTGGCGCGGCCAGCGGCCGAGGACGGCCGCCGCGCCGCCGCCCCGGCGTTCCGGCTCGGCCACGGCCACCATCCTGCCGTCGCGGAGGAACTCGATGCCGGTGGCGGCGCCGAGCTCCGTCGTCGGTGTGAGGACGTGTCCCGGCGGCAAGCCGTCGGCGTACGCGGCGACGAAGGCCGGCTCGGCCTGGGTCGCGGCGCCGTTGCGTTGGGACGCCCGCGGCGCGGCCAGCGCCTCGGGCAGCGCCATGCCGAGGTCGATCCGGTTGACCAGCGTCTGCAGGACGGTGGTGATGATCGTCGCGCCTCCGGGCGTACCCACGGCCAGGAACGGCCGTCCGTCGGTCAGCACGATCGTCGGCGACATGGAGCTGCGCGGCCGTTTGCCCGGCCCCGGCAGGTTGGGGTCGGGCGCGGTGCCCTGGGTCGGGGTGAAGTTGAAGTCGGTCAGCTCGTTGTTGAGCAGGAAACCCCGATCGGGTACGACCATCCCGTTGCCACCGGTCGCCTCGATGGTCAGCGTGTACTCCACCACGTTGCCCCAGCGGTCGGCGACGGTCAGGTTGGTCGTGCCCGTGCGGTCGTCCCGGGTGTCGGCGACAGTCGCCGCCGGGCAGCCGCCGTACGCGCCGTCGGGGACGCCCGGTGCGACCGGCTTCGGCAGCGCCGCCGCCGAGTCGATCCGGCACGCTCGTTCGGCGGCGTAACCGTCGCTGAGCAGCTCGCGGAGCACCTGGCGCGGGGTGTGGTCGCCGACGTAGCGGTTCCGGTCGGCGAACGCCAGCGCGCTGGCCTCCAGGTAGTGGTGCATGGCCTGGGTCGCGGTCATCGATCGCAGGTCGAACCGTTCGAGGATGTTGAGCGCCTCCCCGACGGCGGTGCCTCCGCTCGACGGGGTCGCCATGCCGTACACCTCGAAGCCGCGGTAGTCCGACCGGGTGGGCGCGGGGAAGCGGGTGCGGTAGCCGGCGAGGTCCGCCGAGGTCATTCCGGCCGGGCGGATCGGGTACGGCCACGACGCGGCCGGCTGCTCCGCCACCGGTGGGCGCTGCACGGTGGCGACCACGTCGCGGCCGACCTCGCCCCGGTAGAACACGTCGGTGCCTCGCCCGGCGATCAGCCGGTAGGTCGAGGCGAGGTCGGGGTTACGGAAGGTGGCGCCGACCGCCGGCGGCCGGCCGCGCGGCAGGTAGAGCTCGCTGGTGGAGCTGAACTGCCCGAAGGCGGCCTGGTTCTCGGCAATCTGGCCGGCGAACGTCTCGTCGACGGTGAAGCCGGCCTCCGCGACCCGCGCGGCGGGCCGGAGCATCTGCGCCAGCGACCGGGTTCCCCAGCGGTCCAGCGCGTCCCGCCAGGTGAGCAGGGTGCCGGGAACACCGACCGACAGCCCACTGATCCGGGCCTCGTCAAAGGGGTACGGCTGCCCGGTGGCCGGGTCGACGAAGATCGTCTCGGTCGTCGACGCCGGCGCCGCCTCGCGGCCGTCGATGGTCTGCACCCGACCGGTACGCGTGTCGTAGTAGACGAAGAAGCCACCGCCGCCGATGCCGGCCGAGAACGGTTCGGTGACGCCGAGCGTCGCGGCCGCGGCAACCGCCGCGTCGACCGCGTTGCCGCCGCGCCGCAGCACGTCGAGCCCGACCGCGGTGGCGGTGCCGTCCACCGTCGACACCGCTCCCCCGTAGCCAACCGCGACCGGCTTCTTCGGCGGCTCGGCCGGCTCCGCCCAGGCGGGGGCGGCGGCTCCGGCCGCCGCGACCGTCGTCAGAACCATCGTCGCGGCGATGAGCGCCGGAGGTCTCATGCGGTCTCCTCGGATCGACCTGGGTGGATGGACCTTCTTCCTACTCGCCCGGCCCGGCGTCGGCAAGCGGGACAGGATCGAGGGCGCCCGCGGAAGCGGCGCCGGGCCGCCAACGTGCTGGTCGGCTACCTCGAACCGTTCAGGCCTGCCGCCAGTGTCTCGGCGAACGACGTGTCCGCGGCGGTCCCGCTCACCCCGAGCCGCCAGGTTCCCCCGGGAAGGTCACCGAGGGGCAACGACCGCCCGCCGGGCTGCCACAGCGGTTGCCATGCGATGGATCCGCTGGGGCGGTGGAACCATCGGTTGTCCTCGTTCCAGGCCGAGCCGGCGCGGTAGGCGGCCACCAACGTGGTCGTGTCGTCGGTGGCAAGTGTCCACCTGCTGAAACCCGCCACGTCGCCGTCCCTGTCCTGCTGGCCGGGGTCACCGAGTCGCGGCAGGGCCGAGTCCAGGCTCCAGGCGGCTTCCCAGACCGGCGCGGTGGTCGGGCCGGCCACGTGCCAGACGAAGCTGAGGTCCGTGGTGGCCGTATCGAACCGGAACCGCCAGTCGGCGGTCACCGGCTCGTTCCCGAGGGGGATGCCGGTGAGGCTCAGGTCGGTGCCGTCGGCGGAGACGGTCACGTCCCTGGCGGCTCCCGCCACGTCTGTCGGCCCGAAGGCTCCGACCGCGAGGTAGGGCGCCGTGGAGCGGGACGACGAGTCCGTGACGGGCCGGTACTCGCCCCGTCCGGCGGGATCGGCGTCGTAGGAGACCAGCCGCGCCTGCGGTGCCGTCTGGACGACGGCACGGTAGTAGGGAGTGGTGACGACGCGACCCTTCGTCACCACCGGAGTACGCCAGTTCAGCGGCGCCAGCCAGAGCCCGCCCTGGCCCCAGCCGGCACCGGTGACGTACCAGTCGCCCGTGCCGGAGTCGTCCTTGACCACCTCGGCGGCGTGCGCGTTGATCTGCCCCGCCAACTGGTCGACGGTGAAGTGGAAGGGGTCGGCGCTGCGGTAGACGCGGGTGTCCTGGTATCCGCTCTCGCAGCACACGAAGAGGTACCACGATCCGTCGTGCCGCACCACGAACGGCGATTCGGTGGGCCCGCCGAAGGTGCCGGTGGCCGGGTGTTCGAAGGCCGTCCGCCGCGCGCTCCAGTGCACCAGGTCGGTGCTGGTGCGGTAGGCGACGATGTGGTGGCCACCCGCCGGTGTGCTGTTGGCGGTGTAGTACATGACCCACTGGTTGCCGACCCGGGTGACCATCGGATCCCGGCCGTCGAAGCCGTCGGTGAACAGGGGGTTCGCCGGGTGGCGGGTCCAGGTCCTGAGGTCCTTCGACGTGGCCAGCTGCATCCGGTAGGCCGTGTGGTCCGCGGTGCCGCCCGCGTAGTACATGTAGTACGTGCCACCGTGGAACAGGACGTACGGCGCCCAGATGTGACTCTCGCCCGCCGCGGGGTCGGCCTCCAGCGCGAACGGCTGCTTCGTCCAGGGTCCGCGCGGAGACGGCGCCGTGGCGTGGCCGAAGAACCGCTCGTCGAGCGGGTTGGCGGGCTCGGCGTGGGTGATCGCGAAGATGTGCCACTCGCCGGTACGGCGGTCGCGCACCATCGTGTGGTCGTTGTAGTACCAGCGCTCGTTCTCGCCGACGCTCGGGTCGTAGACCGGCACGAAGTCACCGGCGCCGACCACGGTCGACCGGTTCTCGTACGGCTGGTTGTCGATCGCGGGCGGGTCGGCCGCCCGAGCCGCGACCGGTGTCGCGATCAGGCTCAGGGCGACCGCGAACAGCGCGGACAGCCGGCCAACGCGGGACGGTAGGCGGGGCATCGCTCTCCTCCAGGGCTCGGGCGGGTTTCGGTGACGGTTCCCGGTCGTTCGGCGGTGCGGACCCGCCAGCCTGCGCGGCGGGCCCGCACCTGGAGAACCGACTGTTACTGCTTGCCGCCGAGCTCGGTGTAGGCCTGGGCAGCGTTGTCCTTGGTGATCTGCAACGTGCCGAGGGTGGTCGACTTCGGCACGTCCTTCGTGCAGTCGACCAGGATCTTCTTGGCCAGGTCGATCGCCTCGCGTCCGCCGGTCGCGTACTGGAACGTCGCCTGCAGGCGACCCTGCTCGACCGCCTTGATGCCGCCGGAGGCGACGGGCAGCGCGTCGATCCCGGTGAACTTGATCGCCGTCTCCTTGCCGGCGGCCTTCGCCGCGAGGTAGGCACCCTCCGCCATCGGGTCGTTGTGCGCGTACACGGCGTCGATGTCCGGCTGGGCCTTGAGCATCGCGTCCATCACGCTCTGCCCCTTCTCCCGCAGCCACTCGGCGGTCTGGGTGGCAACGATCTCGATCTTCGGGTTGCTCGCGATGCCCTCGCGGAAGCCCTGGGCGCGCTCGGCGGCCGGGGTGGAGCCGGGCAGACCGGAGATCTCGACGACCTTGCCGCCCTGCGGCAGCAGCGTCTTGGCGTAGTACTCGCCGGCTGCCTTGCCGATCGCCACGTTGTCGCCGCCGATGAACGCGGTGTACGCGTCACCCTCGACCTTGCGGTCCAGCACGATGACCGGGATGCCCTGGTCGTACGCCTTCTTCACCACGCCGGTGAGCGGCTTCGCCTCGTTCGGCGAAATGATCAGCAGGTTGATCCCCTGGGAGAGAAAGTTCTCCACGTCGGCGACCTGCTTGCTGTTGTCCTGGGCCGCGTCCGAGACGACGACCTGGAACCCGGGCACGGCCTTCGCCGCGGTGCTCACGTCGTCGTTCATGACCTGCCGGTACGGCTCGGCGTTGTTGGCCTGCGACATGCCGATCAGGAACTCCTTGCCGCTGCCGCACTGGGCCGAGGCGTCGGTGCCGCTGTCGCCGCCGTCCTTCTCGACGCTGCATCCCGTGGTGACCGCGAGCGCGGTCAGCGCGAGGATCGTGATGGCTCTTCGGGCGTAGCGCATGTTTCCTCCAAGGTGGTGGTGGGTCAGGCGATGCGGGGACGGAGCCTCTGCAACGCGGCGGCAGCCACGATGACCAGGCCCTTGACGACTAGCTGCACGTTCGCGTCGATGTTGTTGAGGGCGAGGATGTTGTTCAGGATCCCGAGCAGCAGGGCGCCGGCGATCGTGCCGCCCATGGATCCACTGCCACCGGCGAGACTCGTCCCGCCGATGACCACGGCCGCGATCGCGTCCAGTTCGTAGCCGGCGCCGTCGTTCGGGCTGCCCTGGTTGAGCTGACCGGCGTGGATGATCCCGGCCAGTGCGGCGAGCAGGCCAGAGATCGCGAAGACGGTGACCCGGACGCGCCGTACGGGCACGCCGGAGAGCCGGGCAGCCTTCTCGTTGCCGCCGATCGCGTAGACGTGCCGCGCGAAGGCGGTGCTGCGCAGCACCAGGAGCGCGCCGACGCCGATGGCGAGGAAGATCAGGGCCGGTACCGGCAGCACTCCGTTGATGGAGCCGCTCAGCAGCGAGAACGCCTCGGGAGCCTCCTGCGGCCCCTCGCCGTAGGCGATCGGGATGCCCAGCCCGCCGGACCACATCCGGGCGATGCCCCGGGCCGCTTGCAGGCCGGCCAGGGTGACGATGAAGGACTGGATCCCGAGTCGTGCGACGATCGCGCCCTGGGTGGCCCCGAAGGCGGTGCCGATGAAGAGCACGATCAGGACCGTCGGCACGATGCCCAGGCCGCTGTCGACCATCAACGTGGCCGACCCGACCGCGGCGAGCCCGAGCACCGCCCCGACGGAGAGGTCGATGCCGCCGATCAGGATCACGAACGTCATCCCGACCGCGATGATGCCGATCTCCGAGACCGCCCGGACGATGTTGGCGAGGTTTCCGGAGCTGAGGAACACGTTCTCGCCGTTGCGGGACGGCGAGACGGCGATCGCGATCAGGAAGACGGCGACGAGCCCGAACAGGCTCTGGAAGCGGAAGAAGTTGTCGACGATCGCCTGCCGGTCCTTCGGCAGTCGGATCGCCCGGCGGCGGGGCGGTGTCTCCGGCGGCGATGCGGCGACGGTGGTGGGGTTGGGCGAGTTCATCGAGACTCCTTGACGTCGTCCCCGTTGGCCGCGGCGAGGATGGCTTGTTGGGTGGCGGAGGCACGGGGCAGCACGGCCACGGTGCGACCACGGTGCAGGACGACCACCCGGTCACAGAGGCTCAGCAACTCCGGCAGCTCCGACGAGGCGAGCAGGATCGCCATGCCGGAGTCGGCGAGCCGGTGCAGCAGGTGGTAGATCTCGGCCTTGGCGCCGATGTCCACCCCCCGGGTCGGCTCGTCGAGCAGGAGCAGTCGCGGTCGCATCAGCAGTTGCTTGGCGAACACGATCTTCTGCTGGTTGCCACCGGAGAGCGTCGCCACGGGGATCGACGGTGATGCCGCCTTCACCGCCAGGGTGGTGAGCTGTTCGGCGACCGTCCGGCGCAGCAGCGGGCGGCGCACCAGCCCGAGCGTGGTCAGCGACGACAGCGCGGAGAGCACGACGTTGTCCGCCACGGAGTGCTCCAGCATCAGCCCCGCGCCGCGCCGGTCCTCGGGGACGAAGGCCACCCCGCGCGCCAGTGCCGCCCGGGGGCCGCTCGGGCGGTACGGCCGGTCGCCGATCGTCACCTGGCCGGCGCGCCGGCCGGAGCCGCCAGCGCCGAACAACGTCTCCAACAGTTCGGTACGCCCGGCGCCCATCAACCCGGCGAGGCCGACGATCTCTCCGGAGCGCACGGTGAGATCCACCCCGGCCGGTTCGGTCCGGCCGGGCACGGGCCGGCGGGGCGTCACGGCGAGCCCGCGTACGTCGAGTAGCACCGCACCGGGTTCGTTGCGCCCCTCGCCGAAGAGCGCGTCGACCGACCGGCCGACCATGAGCTGGATGATGTCGTCCCGGGAGGCGACCCGCGGGTCGACGCTGCCGGCGACAGTGCCGTTGCGCAGCACGGTCACCCGGTCGGCGATGAGCTCGATCTCCGCCATCCGGTGCGAGATGTAGACGATGCCGACTCCGGCCCGGCGCAGCTCGGTGATCGTCGCGAAGAGCCGTTCGACCTCGGCGTCGGCCAGTGCCGCGGTCGGTTCGTCCATGATCAGGACTCGCGCGCGCAGCGACAGGGCCCGACCGATCTCGACCAGCTGTTGCTCGCCGACGCGCAGCGACCCCACGAGCCGGCGCGGGTCCAGGTCCGCGCCGAGCGTCCGCAGGTGCGCCTCGGCCTGCCGGCGCATCCTCCGGATGTCGACGGTGCCGAGGCGGGTGCGCGGCTCGCGGCCGAGGAACATGTTCTCCGCGATGGACAGCCCGGCCACCAGGTCCAACTCCTGGTGGATGGTCGCGATGCCAGCGCGTTGGGCATCGGCCGGGCCGGCGAAGCTCACCGGCTCCCCGTCCACCTCGATCGTGCCGTCGTGCTCGGTGATCACCCCGGAGAGCACGTTGATCAGCGTGGACTTGCCGGCGCCGTTCTCGCCGAGCAGCGCGTGCACCTCACCGGCGGTCACGGTGAGGTCGATGTCGCGGCAGGCGTGCACGCCGCCGAACCGCTTGCCGATGCCGGTCATCCGGACCAGCGGCCGATCTGTCATACGGCACCTCGTGGCTCGTCTGCGGGATCTGGGGGTCGGACGGAGTCGGAGGCCCCTGACCCGGGCCTCCGACTCCGACCGGGTCACGACGTTAGACGAGCCTCGATGTAGTCGAGGCCGGCCAGGTACCCGCTCGAGGCGGCGGCCTTGCCGGTCACCGTGAGGGTGAGCGTGTGCCGGCCCGCCGACAGCTCCCGCTGGCCGTAGTCCAGCGGGTCGCTGACGACCACGTCCGGCGAGTGGTACGCGTCGAACGCCTCGCCGATCCGGGTGCCGTCGATCGCGACCGTGTTGGTGCCGTAGTCCCGGGCCAGCGTCTGCACCAGGCTCAGCTGGTAGGTGCCGGCCGTCGGCACCTCGAACGCCACGGTCATGCTGCGGTTCGGCGCGTCCGGCCGGAACCACAACTGCGCGCTGCGGGACCAGTGGATGCCGCAGCAGTCGCCCTGCACCTCCGCCGGAGCATCGGCGGAGACCGCGGGCAGCAGCGACTCGGCTTCGATTCGCAGGGTGTCGCCGGTGGTGGCCGACGCCGGCGCCGAGTAGGCACCGAGGTTGCCGGCGGCGTCGACCGCGCGTACCCGGTAGTACCAGGTCTCGCGCAGGCCGAGCCCGCTGTGCTCGAAACTCGGCCGGGTCGTGACGCCCACCCGGTTGTCCGGCCCGGGCGTGAATCCGGCCTGCCGCGAGGCGAACACCTGGTAGCTCGGCGCGTACACCTCGTCGGCGGCCGGCCGCCAGGTCACCGCCACCGCGTTCGTCGTGCCGCTCGTGGCGGTGAGCCCGGTGACCTGCGTGGGCCGGGTCCGGTCGACGAAGGGGGTGACCTCGCTGAGCGCCGCGTACCGGGCCGCGGACCAGGCCGGGGAGCCGGCGGTGGGCGTCAGCGTGACCGTCACCGCCGACCTGCCCCTGGTGAGCGTGGGCGGCAACCGGAACTCGTCCTCCAGCCAGCGGTGCGAACCGTTGGCCAGCGGCTGCGACCAGGTGCCGGCGTCGCGCCCGTCGACCTGCACGGCCACCGACTGGTACCCGGCGCTCTGGTCCCCCACCCGGCGCAGCACCGCGCCGGCGTTGTCCCGGTCGAGGGCCACCCGGAACCGGACCGGCGTGGTCGAGGCGCGGGTGTCGTCGGTGACCGGACGGGGTGCGCCGTCGTCGCCCTCGTAGGTCGCGGTGAGCACCTGACGCTCGCCGCCGGAGGTGTAGCCGTGCGCCGACTCGCTGGCGGGTTCGCCGACGTCGACGGTGTCGGTCCAGCGCTGCCCGACGGTGTCCTGCCCGTACCAGTAGGCGGTCGAGCCGTACCGGGCCGGATCCTGGTCGCCCGGGCCGTGTTCGATGCCGAACCGCAGGTCGGTGGAGAAGGACACCGCCTCGGCGAGCATCAGGCGGAACGCGCCGGTGCAGTCGTACTGGCAGCCGTAGTCACTGACCTCGTGGGCCGGGTTGCCGTTGGTGGGCGCCGAGAACGTGCCGTGGTTGAAGTACCAGCCGCTCTCGTAGAAGTCCTCGGTTCCGGTGCCGTGGATGCTCGGGCTCTGCGCGCCGTCCACGTAGACCCGTTCGTCGCCCTCGAGGTAGTTGCGCTGGTTGCCCGCGGGGATGTGCCCTTCCATGGTGTGCGTGACGCCGACGAACTTGCCCCGTCCGGCCACGTCGAGGAAGAGGTGGTCGGCGCCGGGGGTGGTGTCGGCGCTCGCCGCGGTGGCCCGGAAGTAGCCGGCCGTGCCGGTCGGGCGCAGCGCCGACGCCCAGGCGGCGGAGCGTGCGGTGGTCACGGAGGCCACCGAGGACGTGATCGGCACGCTGGAGCCGTTGCGCAACTCGATGCGGAAACGTGACCGGTAGGGCATCGGCCACCAGGCCGACAGTGTCGCGGTCGCGGGGTCGACGCCGAACATCAGCGACCGCACCGGGTGCAGTCCGAGGCCGGTGCCGAAGAACTCGCCGAGCGGCGCGTCCACGGTGGTCCTGCCGTCGAAGGTGATGCGCAGCCGGCTGTCGCGCAGCACCGCGTCGGAGGCCGCGACGGCCGCCTTGCGGTCTGCGTCGGCCGGGTAGCTCATGGTGTTGCTGCCCTGCCAGGTCTGCGCGGTGATCCGGTAGCCGTGGGCGGCCTCGGCGTCGGTGTGGGACGGGCCGAGGTCGAGGGTGTCGGTCCGCTTGGCGGTGCCGGCGACCAGGCTGTCGACCCAGTAGGTGAACTCGTTGACGTCCACGTCCGACGAGACGAACTGGTTCCGGACGGTGATCGTGGACCTGCCGGCCGTGGCGCTGGCCGGCAGTTCGACGGTCTGGTCGAGCCAGGTGCCGAAGGGCACCGGGTCGTTGGCCGGCCACTCGGCGACCGGTACGCCGTCCACCACGATCTGCGCCCGCTGGTGCCCGATGTGCGGGTCCAGCCGGCGGGTCAGCCGCACCCCGGTGTTGGCCGGGTCGACGGCCACCCGGAACTCGCTGCCGCCGCCGGGCCCGTAGGCGCGGCCGTCATCGGCGACGGGCGCCGGCGGCCCGACGAGTTGCGGGATGCGCAGTTGAAGGGCGTTGACGGCGCCGGGGCCGACACCGCTGGCGAGGGTCACCGCGCCCTTGGCGGGGACGCTGAACTCCCGGTCGGCGGTCGTCGCGCCGGCTTCCGGGCGCTTCGGGTCGCGGGTGCCGGCGGCCTTGAGCTGGTCGATGACGTCCAACGCGCGGTCCGACGGGTCGAATGTGCGCACCCCGTCGGCGGTGGTGAACCTGCGGTAGGTGACGTGGTAGAAGACCGGGTTCTTCTCGGTGGTCACCCGCATCGAGCTGCGGTAGGTCATGGGCGCCTTGATGTAGACGCCGCCGGAGCTCTGCGCCGCGTTGGCGACCACCGGGTAGACGAAGGGCGCGCCGAGCTTGCCGTCCACCACGTCCTGGAGCGGAGCGTCGAGCACGGTCACACCGTCGAGGACCACCTTGATGGCGCCGGTGGCGGAGACATTGCCCTCGTCGCGGGTGAACCAGATCGAGTCGATCTCGCCGGCACCGGTGGCCTCGGCGAGGACGCAGCCGTCGGCGCCGGTGCGCAGGCACGAGTACTGGCCGGAGAAGCCGTCGTCGTTGCCGCCGCTGCGGTCGAAGCTGGAGAACTGGTGGGCCTGCGGGCCGTCGGGGAGCTCGGCGAGCCGGTCGAGCCTGCGGTAGACGTCCCATCCGGTCGGACCGTTGTCGGAGGGGGGGGGGGCGGCGGAGGCCGGCCCGGCTGGGCCGACGAGGGCGGTTCCGGCCAGGAGCGCCGCGGTGAACGCGGCGCGCAGCAGCCGGCGAGCGGACGTACGTGGTGCGTGGGTGGTGGGTGTCATGAGCGCCTTCCACGTCGGTGGGTGGGGCGGGTTGCGAGGCGGTGCTAAGGAATCGATTTCTCGCTGCAACAGCGACAGGGTAGGCACGCCTCCACGCGGCGGTCAATCCTCGGTCGCCACCGATGGGCGACGCTGTTGACAGCGACCCGGCCCGCTTTTATGGTCCTCGAACAGAACCGAGCAAACGATTTCTCGGCTCGCGTGAGCATGCCGCAGCCGCTGCGGCGGCTGGGAGGCCCTCCGTGCCCCGACTCGTCGTCCTCACCGGATTTCTCGGCGCGGGCAAGACCACCACCATGCTGGCAGCCGGGCGACTGCTCACCCGGCGCGGCAACCGCGTCGCGGTCATCACCAACGACCAGGGCAGCGACCTGGTCGACACCCGCGCGGCCAGCGACGTCACACCCGACGTCGGCGAGGTGACCGGCGGATGCTTCTGCTGCCGCTTCGAGGATCTCGCCGACCTCGTGACGGAACTGCTCGACAGCGGCCAGGCGGACACCATCCTCGCCGAGGCTGTCGGAAGTTGCACCGACCTGCAGGCGACGGTCATCAGACCGCTGCGGGCCCGTTACCGCGACCGGCTGGCCCTCGCTCCCCTGACCGCAGTGCTCGACCCCGCGCGCGTCGACGCGCTCGACGGCGACCTCGAGTACCTGTTCGAACGCCAGCTCGCCGAGGCCGACCTCATCGCGGTCAACAAGACCGACACCCTGCCCCGCGCCGACCTCGACGCGCTGCTCGGCCAGATCCGCGGCCGCTACCCCGACGCCGGCCTCCTCGGATACAGCGCGAGCACGGGAGCGGGCGTCGACCAGCTCGTCGCGCACTGGACCGGCGCCCGGCAGCGCGGCCGCGACGTCGACCTGGACGTCGACTACGACCGGTACGCCGCCGCCGAGGCAGAGCTGAGCTGGCTCAACCAGGTCTGGCAGGTGGCCGCCCCGGGCGGATTCTCGGCCCGACGGTGGGCCCACGTCGCACTCGACTCGCTCTCCACCGCCTGCGCCCGGCAGGGCCACGTCATCGGCCACGCGAAACTCGCCGTCCAGTCCCCCGCCGGGTTGATCCGCATGAGCGTCGTGGCCGCGGGTGACCCGCCCCGCCACGAACCCGCCGCGGCGGAGGAGACCGACGAGCCGCCGGTGGACCAGGCCACCGTGCTGCTCAACGTCCGCGCGACCTGCCCACCACGAGACCTCGAATCGCTGGTCCGGTCCGCCGCGTTCGACGCGGACCTGGCCGCTGGTGCCGCCGCCCGACCCGGCCCGGCCAGCGCCTTCACCCCGTGCTGCCA
>NZ_QGKR01000069.1 GCF_003172955.1 Micromonospora acroterricola
AGATGTGTATAAGAGACAGCCTCCGGACCCTACCCGGCTGCCACCCCCCACAACTCCGAAACACCACGCCACCTGCCCCGCACCCCCGCCGTGGGGTGGGAACGCAGCGGTGCCGCTCGCACCGAGGTGGGAGCGGCACCGGGTCGTTCGGAGTTACCAGAATCGGCGACGCTTGGCCTTCTGGGGGCGCATGAAGTCCGCGCCCTTGGTCAGCAGCCGGCTCACCCCGGAGGGACCACGCCGGGCCTCCAGGGTGTGGCTGAGTCGGCGGGCGCCGGCCGCGGCCAGCGGCACCGCGATCGCCATCACCGCCCACTGTGCGATGCGCTTCTGGATCATGTGGGTTCACCTCCGTCAGTGGCTCCTGACGTCTGTGATACCCAGAGTGACGGTGCGGTAAGCCTCGACTCAGCCCACCGGGGCGACCGGGTTGGGCAGCGCGCCGCCGAACCGCCGGTCCCGCTGGGCGTACAGCTCGCAGGCGTACCAGAGGTGGCGGCGGTCGAAGTCGGGCCAGAGCGTGTCCAGGAAGACCAGCTCGGCGTACGCCGCCTGCCAGAGCAGGAAGTTGGAGATGCGTTCCTCCCCGGAGGGGCGCAGGAACAGGTCCACCTCCGGGATCTCCGGGTGGTAGAGGTACTTCGCCACGGTCTTCTCGGTGACCTTCGACGGATCCAGCCGGCCGGCCGCCACGTCACGGGCGATCGCGGCGGCGGCGTCGCCGATCTCCGCCTGCCCGCCGTAGTTGACGCAGAACTGCAGGGTCAACGTCGAGTTGCCACGGGACATCTCCTCGGCGGTCTGCAACTCGGAGATGACGCTCTTCCACAACCGCCCGGGACGGCCCGACCAGACCACCCGCACGCCGAGGTCGACCAGCTGGTCGCGGCGGCGGCGGATGACGTCCCGGTTGAACCCCATCAGGAACCGGACCTCGTCCGGCGAGCGCCGCCAGTTCTCCGTGGAGAACGCGTACGCCGACAGGTAGGGGATGCCCATCTCGATGGCGCCCTCGATGGTGTCGAAGAGGCTGTGCTCCCCCGCCTCGTGACCCTTGGTGCGGGGCAGCCCGCGCTCCTTGGCCCACCGGCCGTTGCCGTCCATGACCACGGCGACGTGCTTCGGCACCGCCTCGGTGGGCAGCGCCGGCGGACGCGCGCCCGACGGGTGCGGTGTCGGCGGCGTCGGCTCACGCCGACCGGCCCTCAACGATCGGATCACTCGGCTCTCTCCCTGCTCGCACCGTCCGCACCGGCCTCGACGTCGCCGCTCGGCCGGAGCGTTGCGGCCCCGGCGCCGCCCGGCGGCGGGACCCCGCCGGCCGCCGAGGGACCCCGGTCGACCAGCGGCAGCGAGCGTAGCGCGCGTTCCAGGTGCCACTGCAGGTGCGCCGCCACCAGCCCACTGCACTCCCGGCGTACGCCGGTCTCGGTGGCGTCGGCGACCACCCAGTCGCCGGTGGTCAGCGCGGACATCAGGTCGATGGTGGCCGGCGCGGGATGGGCCGCGCCGGGTGGCCGGCAGTCCGGGCAGACCGCGCCGCCGGCCGGGACGGAGAACGCCCGGTGCCGGCCGGGGGTGCCGCAGACCGCGCACGCGATCAGCGCCGGCGCCCAGCCCGCGAGGCCCATCCCGCGCAGCAGGTACGCGTCGAGCACCAGGGTGGTGGCGTGCTCGCCCCGGGACAGCGCCTTCAACGCGCCCACGGTGAGCTGGAACAGCCGTAGCGACGGCTCCCGCTCCACCGGGGTCAGCCGCTCGGCAGTCTCGGCGATCGCGCTGGCCGCCGTGTAGCGGGGATAGTCCCCGAGGAACCGCTTGCCGTACAGGTCGATGCCCTCGACCTGGCTGACGGTGTGCAGCGAGCTGCCGTGGTTGCCCTTCGGGTCGCCGGCGAGCTGGAGGTCGACGTGGCCGAACGGCTCCAGGCGGGCGCCGAACTTGCTGGTGGTGCGACGGATCCCCCGGGCCACCGCACGCAGGCGGCCGTGCCGGCGGGTCAGCAGGGTGATGATCCGGTCGGACTCGCCGAGCTTCTGCACACGCAGCACCACCGCGTCGTCGCGGTAGAGCTGTCGGCGGTACCCGGCCATCGGACCATTCTCCCTCGGGGTCTGAAATCAGGGTCGGGTCGGGGTGGATGCGCGGACGAACCCCGATGCGCCAGGCTCGTCACCGGTCGTAGCGTGCTGGCCATGGCACTGCACCGGACCACCGCCCCGCGCCGTCGTCGCGCCGCCGCCCCCGTCGGGCTGGGGCTGGCCACCGCCCTCATCCTGCTCGCCGGGTGCGACAACCTGTCCTTCCGCCGGCTCGACTACGACGACACCGAAGCCGTCCGGGTCACCACGATCCAGGTGCGGGGTGGCTCGGGCGACGTGGTCGTACGCGGCACCGGCCCGGCGGCCGAGGTGCGGATCAAGCGGGTGGTGCGCTACCAGGGCGGCGAACCGGACAACGCCCGGTACGAGATCGAGGGCAGCGAGCTGGTGCTGGACACCGACTGCGGCTCGCGGTGCTCCGTCTCCTACGAGGTGACCGTACCGGAGGGCGTGGCCGTGCAGGGCGAGGTCGGCTCCGGCAACATCGAGCTGAGCCGGGTCGGCACGGTGGAGCTGCAGCTCGGCTCGGGCGACGTGCGGATCGCCAGCGCCTCCGGCGCGCTCGGGGTGGAGACCCGCTCGGGCAACATCGAGGTGAGCGAGGCCACCGCGGCGGTACGGCTGCGCGCCTCGTCCGGGGACATCACCGCGCGCCGGCTGACCGGCGCGGTCGACGCCGAGGCCAGCTCGGGCAACGTCACCGTCGAGCTGGACAAGCCGGCCTCGGCCCGCGCACACGCCTCCAGCGGGGACGTCACGCTGCTGGTGCCGGCCGGCAGCTACCGGGTCCAGTCCAACGCCGGCTCCGGCGACGAGCGGGTCACCGTCGCCGACGACCCGGCCGCCTCCCTGGTGCTCGACGGCTCGGCCGGCAGCGGCAACGTCACGATCAGCCAGCGCTGATCTCGACGGTGCCCACCTCGCGGGGCGCCCGCTGCGCCGGCACCACCGCTCGCCCGACGGTCACCCCCGCCGGTGCGGCGCCGGGTCCGCGCACCGGGTCGGAACGCCGGACCGGCGCCCGGTCGGCCGCCGGGCCGGCGCCGGAC
>NZ_QGKR01000036.1 GCF_003172955.1 Micromonospora acroterricola
GAGATCCACGCCTCCTACCAGCGGGCCCGCGACCCCGAGGCCCGCAAGCGGCGCGAGGCGGTGCTCGCCGTGCCCCGCCGGCTGACCGGCGTCGGCGCGGCGTTCGACGCGGCGTCCGCGCTGATCGAGGCGGCCGAGGCGGAGGCCGAGGCGTCGGTCGCCGAGGCCGACACGACCGAGCGGGCGGCGCTGGAGACGGCACTCGGCGCGGGCGGCACCGGCCGGGGCGCGGCCGGCGCGATCCGGGGAGCCGCCGGGCAGCTCAAGGACCTGGAGAAGCGGCAGAAGTCGCGGGCCACCCGGGCGCAGCGGGACGCGCTCGACCGGGCGCTGGTCGACCTGGCCGGCTTCTACCGGGACGCGCTCACCATGGCGCTCCGCGCCCCCGTCGCCCCGGTGCACACCGACACCGCCGCGCTGGCCGGCGCCGGGGCACAGAAGTGGGACGCCGAGGGGTCGCTGCGTCGGCTGGAGGCCGTGCTCGCCTGCCGGGCGGCGATCGAGGCGAACGTCAAGCCGCGGATCGCGGTCGAGGCGATGATGCTCGCCCTCTGGAAGGGCTGATCCGCAGCTCCGGTGCGTGGTTCCGCCGAACGGGACCGGTCGTCCACAGGCCATCGACAGGCGCGATTGCTGTGCGGTACGGTCCGGTGTGCCGTTGTGACGGTGGCAGCACGCTCAGTGAGGGGTCATCCGGGAGGAGTCGGCCGATGCCACGGGGGGAGATCGACGAGGCCTGGATCGAGGAGGCGGTGCGGCGCTACCGCCGGATCGAGTCACTCCAGGCCGAGTTCGACCAGGCGGTGTCGACCGTCGAGGTCACCGTCCGGTCGCCGGACGGGCTGGTGGAGGTGGTGGTCACCGCCGGTGGTCGGATCACCGACGTCCGGTTCCTGGGGCCGCTGCACAGCCGCAACCCGCGCGACGTGGCCGGCTCGGTGCAGGCCGCGGTCACCGCGGCGGCCGACGCCGCCGAGTGGGCCCGGGAGAAGCTGCACAACGAGACGTTCGCCGCCTACCGACCGCTCGCGGGAGCCTGAGATGGACACGCTGCGCGCGCTCTCCGCCCGGCTGGACGAGGCCAGCGCCACACTGACTGCCCTGTCCCACAGGGTCACCGCCAGCGATCCCGCCCAGGCCGCGTTCGGCGCGGACGCACCGGGTCGGCCCGGCGAGATCGGCCGCGCGTTGCACCGGCAGTGGACCGCCGCCACCGACGACCGGGCCCGCGAGGCACGCGCTGCCGCCGGCCGGCTGGCCGCCGCCGCCTCGGCCGTGCGCGAGGCCGCCGACCGCTACGGCGAGGTCGACCGCGCCGCCCGCCGCCGGATCACCGGGGAGCCCTGATGGACCCGCTGGACCGGCTGGCCGAGCCCGGCCTGCACCTGCTGCGCCGGGTGGACACGCTGCTCGCCGCCGGCGTCCCCGAGGGGCATCGGGTCTGGCCGCTGCTGCGCCGCATGCAGGTGCTTCCGGGTGACGCGGTCCGCGGGTTCCTCGACCTCCACCCGGCGCCGCTCACCGGCGCCGGGCACGTGGTGCGCCGGCTGGTCCGGGGGTACGACGACGTCTCCGCCGCGCTCACCGACCCGGTGCTGTGGTCCGGCCCGGCCGCCTCGGCGTACGGGCAGGAGCGGGCGGCGCTGCTGCGCCACCTCGACGAGGGCCCGGAGAGCCTGGTCGGGCGGCTGGAGTCCACCGCGGGATACGCCGAGGCGCTCGCCGACTGGGTGGAGGGCAGCCGCCTCGCCCTGGCCCGCACGCTGGCCGACGTGCTCCGTTCGGCCGAGGCGGTCGCCGTGGTCGCCGCCACGGCCAGCGGCACGCCCCTCCGGCCCGGCCCGGTCGGGCCCGGGGTGGTCGACGCGGCCGAGATCGCCGCGCGGGTGCTGGCGGTGCTGTGCGTGGCGTACGACGGGGCGGAGACGCTGCTGCGTCAGTGGGCACCGAGCCTCGCCGAGTCCGCCTGGCGGCCACCGATGGACGGTCGTCCCCGGTACGACCAGCCCACCCGGGTCGGCTGGTAGCCCGGCCCCGGACAGACCACGGCGCCGCCCGCTGGCGCCCGGCCTGAGCCGGCGCCGGCGGCGACGCCGTGGTCTTCCCCCTGCACCCCCCGCAGGTATGCCTCCACTCAACGCTGCCCGGACGCGTTTGTCCCCTGCCGCGGCCCGGATTCAACCGTCCGGGCGAGGAGCAACGGCACGACGGGTGGTCCGGCAATCGGTCAAGTCGACGGTCATGAATGGCAGCGGGGCGTAGTCGCCCGGCGACGGTCCCCGCGCCCCCCGGCTCCGATCCGTCGTAGGGTGGGGGCATGGGCATGCTCTGCGCGGTCAGCTTCAACCGGTACGGGCGCCTCTACTACCTCGACCCCGGCGAGTTGCGCCCGCAGGTCGGCGACAAGGTGCTGGTGCCGACCGACGACGGGCCCGAGGTGGCCGAGTGCGTTTGGGCCGCGCAGTGGGTGACCGAGGAGACCGACGGGTTTCCCCGGCTGGTGGGGCTGGCCGGCGACGACGACCTGCACCGCGACGAGGCGCTGCGCCGGCGCAAGGCCGAGGCCAAGGTGGCCGCGAAGCGGCTGATCCGGGCGCACGGCCTGCCGATGAAGGTGGTGGCCGTCGACCACGTGCTCGGCTCCGCGGAGGGCGGCGGCGAGCGCAGCACCGTCTACTTCACCGCCCCGCACCGGGTGGACTTCCGCTCCCTGGTCCGCGACCTGGGCGCCACCCTGCACTGCCGGGTCGAGCTGCGGCAGCTCTCCGCTCGGGACTCGGCGCGGGTGCAGGGCGGCATCGGCTCGTGCGGCCGAGACCTGTGCTGCGCGACGTTCCTCACCGACTTCGAGCCGGTGACCATCCGGATGGCCAAGGACCAGGACCTGCCGCTCAACCCGCTGCGCATCTCCGGCGCGTGCGGCCGGCTGATGTGCTGCCTCAAGTACGAGCACCCGCTCTACCAGAGATTCCAGGAGACGGCCCCAGCGGTCGGCAGTCGGGTCTCGACGGCCGAGGGCGACGGCCGGGTGGTCGGCCACAGCGTCCCCCGCGACGCGGTGACGGTCCGCCTGGACGCCGACGGCTCCCGCTGCTCCTGCTCCCGGGCCTCCGTCTGCGCCCCCCGCCAATCCCACGACCAGCACTACAACCCCTAACCCTGTCCCCTATACACATCTCCGAGCCCACGAGACGCGTAGT
>NZ_QGKR01000035.1 GCF_003172955.1 Micromonospora acroterricola
GGGTGGGTGGGTGAGCGAGGCTGACGAAACCCGGGACGGGGTGGCCCTGACCAACCTCGACCAGCCGCTGTCCGACCGCGACGACGCGACCAAGCGGGACCTGGTCGACTACCTGGACGCGGTCCGGGAGCTGATCCTCCCGCAGCTCCGGGACCGGCCGCTGTCGGTGATCCGGGTCCGCCCCGGCCAGCCGCCGTTCATGCAGAAGAACCTGCCCCGGTACACCCCGGACTGGGTTCGCCGGGTCCCGGTCTGGGCGGAGGCCTCGCACCGGGAGATCTCGTACGCCCTCTGTGACGACCGGCGCACCCTGCTCTGGTTCGCCAACCAGAGGGCGGTGGAATACCACCCGACGCTGGCCACCACGGCGGACCTGCACCGCCCCACCCACCTGGTGCTCGACCTGGACCCGCCGGAGGGGGACGGGTTCGCCGCAGCGGTCGGCGCGGCGCTGCTGGTCCGCCAGGCGCTCGCCGACGCCGGCCTCTCCGGGACGGTCAAGACCAGCGGCGCCAAGGGGGTGCACGTCTTCGTTCCCATCGCCGACGGCCCCACGGCGGAGGAGCTGGCCGCCGCGACCCGGGCGGTCGCCGCCCGCGCCGAGCGCCTGGACCCGGTGCTGGCCACCACCGCGTACATCCGGGAGGACCGGGGCGGCCGGGTCTTCGTGGACGCCACCCGGGCCGGCGGGGCGACCGTCGTGGCCACCTACAGCCCGCGACTGCGCCCCGGGCTGCCGGTCTCCTTCCCGGTCGACTGGACCGACCTCACCGAGGTGACCCCGACCGACTTCACCATCCGGAGCGTGCCGCCGCTGGTCGACGGCACCGACCCGTGGGCCGCGCTGATGCCGGCGCCGCAGCCGCTGCCCGCCGACCTCGTGGCCGAGGGGCGGACCATTCCGGTCGCCCGGGTGCAGGCCATGCACGAGGGCAAGCGCCGGGCCCGTGCCCGCCGCGAAGCCGGCTGACGGTACGCCCCGAGCGGCACTCACCGACCAGCCGTGGTCTCCGCGGGCGAGGGCGCTCCCGCGGAGACCATCAGCTCTGGTGGCTCAGCGTCCCTGCAAACGCTTCACGTTGTCGCCGAAGGTCCAGCCCTTCGACCCGTCCCAGTTCGCCGACCAGGTCATCAGACCCTTGAGCCCGGGTACGGCGTTCCACGCCTGCGTGACCAGCGACGTCGACATGTAGCCGCCGCCCGCGCCGGTCTGCGCGGGCAGGCCCGGGACCTGCTTGTCGTACGGCACGCGGATGGTGGTGCCCTGGATGGTCAGGCCGTTGTTCAGGCACTGCGTCTGCACCGTGAACCCCTGCACTGTGCCGGCGGGGTACGAGTCACCGGCGCAGCCGTACATGCTGCCGTTGTAGTACTGCATGTTCAGCCACCACAGCCGGCCGTTGTCCACGTACTTCTTGATGATCGGCAGGTACGAACCCCAGATCGAGCCGTAGACCACGCTGCCGCCGGTGACGTAGGCCGTCTCCGGCGCCATGGTCAGGCCGAAGTTCGACGGCATCCGGGCCAGCACTCCGTCGATGATCCGGATCAGGTTGGCCTGGGACGTGGACAACGTGTTGATGTTGCCACTGCCGGTCAGGCCGGTCTCGATGTCGATGTCGATGCCGTCGAAGTGGTAGGCCGTCAGGATCGGCACGATCGTCGCGACGAACCGGTCGGCGACCGCGCTGGAGCTCAGGTCGATGCCCGCCGCGGCCCCGCCGATCGACATCAGGATGGTCGCGCCAGCGGCCTTGGCCTGGCACATCTCGGCCGGGGTGGCCACCTTCACGCCGGCGTCCATGCCGTTCTCCCAGAGCACCGTGCCGTCCGAGCGGATCACCGGGAAAGCCGCGTTGATCACGTTGTAGCCGTGCTGGCTGAACCGGCTGTCGGTGATCGGGATCCAGCCGAGGCCGGGGTGCACGCCGTTGGAGGCGCCATCCCAGTTCTCCCAGTAGCCCTGCAACACCTTGCCGGCGGGCCGCGACTTCACCCCGCACGTCCCACCGGTCGGCGGTGGCGTGGTCGGTGGAGGCGTGGTCGGTGGCGGCGTGGTGGGCGGCGGCGTGGTGGGTGGCGGCGTGGTCGGCGGCGGTGTGCCTCCCGAGCACGCGCCTAGGTCACGCCACAGTGACGGGGTCGAGGCCGGGTTCCAGCCGGCGCCGGGGTGTGCGGTGTGGGTGACCAGAGCCTGGTAGAGCCGGCCGCTGTAGGTGACCTGGGCGCCGGCCGGGTAGGTGCTGCCCTCGGCCCAGGCCGGCGCCGTGCAGGCGACCAGCAGGGCGACGTCCGCCGAGGACACGGCGGCCATGCTGCTGGGGACGAAGGCGACGGCGGCCGCGACCGTCATCGCCGCCCCGGCCACCACTGCGAAAATCCGACGGCTTCTCATGGCGCACTCCCCAGGCTTCGACGACCCGCGACCTCCACATATTGACGTTCGTGACGTTTAATATCAAGGGTTGTTAACAGATTCGAGGAAGTCGTGGAGTGTGGCTGGTGTCGCCTCGGCCGGGACCATCGCTGCCTGCCGCGTCCGCTTCGGCGCGACACCCGGCATGTGCGTCTCCAACGCCGAGCGCCCCACCCCAACGGGAAAGATCGCGCTCGATCCAGGAAGCAGTGGGGTCATCGACGCTGGAGGCCACTACTTCCAGGATCAAGCGCGATCGTGGGACCCGTGCGCGGTATGGCGGCCCCTGGGAAAGCGGCGAAGCCCGGGCCGACGGCCCGGGCTTCGGTGTTCTGGTGGTGCCCCCGGCAGGATTCGAACCTGCGCCCCCGCCTCCGGAGGGCGGTGCTCTATCCCCTGAGCTACGGGGGCTCAGCGACTGGAGAAGACTAGCAAACCTCCTCCAGGAACGCCGAACCGGTATCGGTGCCCCGATCGTGTCGCCGGACGCCCACCGCCCCCGTGCGCGGGCCGCCGACGGAAGATCCGCTCAGCATCGGGGAAGTTGCTGCCTCGCCGCGGCCCGAAGCAGCACTTTCCCTGATCCTGCTCGGATCTTGACCGGGCTGGGCGGTTCTGGTCGGCCCGCCGGGGCCGCCGGTCGGGCGGTGACCCGGTCGGCGGCCGGTCGCGCGGTGGCCCGGTCGGTCGGCGGCCCGGGCGGATCGGGCGGTGGCCCGGTCGGGCGGTGGCCCGGTCGGGCGGCGGGTCGGGCGGTGGCCGGGTC
>NZ_QGKR01000075.1 GCF_003172955.1 Micromonospora acroterricola
GTGCCGGCCGACCCGGCGGGGCGGCTGGGCCGACGGCTGGCGCTGACCGGGCAGGGGGTGACCGGCTCGCTCGGCGCCGACCGGCTCGACGCCGCCGCCACCGCCGACGCCCTCGGGCTGCTCGCCGCCGGGCACAGCGGGCTGCTCCGGTACGGCTACCACGGGCAGCGCCGGGGCGGCGGGCTCAGCCTCTTCGTGGCCGCGTACGCGACGCCGCCGCGGATGATCGTCTTCGGGGCGATCGACTTCGCCGCCGCGGTGGCCCGCGTCGGCGCGTTCCTCGGCTACCGGGTGACCGTCTGCGACGCCCGCCCGGTCTTCGCCACCGCCCGACGCTTCCCGGAGGCGGACGAGGTGGTGGTGCAGTGGCCGCACCGCTACCTGCGGGCGGAGCTGGACGCCGGCCGGGTCGACGCGCGGACGGTCGTCTGCGTGCTGACCCACGACCCGAGGTTCGACGTGCCGGTGCTGGCGCTGGCCCTGCGCCACCGGTTGGCGTACGTCGGCGCGATGGGGTCGCGGCGCACCCACGACGAGCGGCACAAGCTGCTGCGGGAGGCGGGGCTCAGCGCGGAAGAGCTCGCCCGGCTCGCCTCCCCGATCGGGCTGGACCTCGGTGGGCGTACCCCGGAGGAGACCGCGGTGAGCGTGGCCGCGCAGATCGTCGCGGCCCGCTGGGGCGGGACCGGCCGCCCGCTGACGGCGCTCGCCGGACCGATCCACCACCCGGGGTAGCGCCGGCCGACCCCGCCCGTCGCCCCGGTCGTGCCCTTCGGCGCCCACCGGGCCGGGTGCTGTGCCAGCCTGGTGCCAGCCTCCTCGTGGCGGCCGGTGAGGACGGAGAGGACCGGGATGGGATACGCGGTGGTGCTCGGTGAGGCGCTGGTCGACCTGCTCGACACCGAGCGGGACGGCGAACGGGTCTACCGGCAGGCGATCGGCGGCGGGCCGCTCAACATCGCCGTCGGGGTGGCCCGGCTCGGCGGCGCGGCGCAGTTCGTCGGCTCGCTCGGCGACGACGTGCTCGCCGGCCGGATCCGCGCCTTTCTGACCGCGGCCGACGTCGGGCTGGCCGGCGCGGTCACCGTGCCGGCCCCGACCACGCTCGCGGTCGTCACCTTCGCCGGCCCGGAGCCCGACTTCCGCTTCTACGGCGAGCCGCCCTCCTACAGTTTGCTCGCCCCGGGGGCCCTGGACCTCGCGCTGGTCGAGGGCGCCGACGTGCTCTACTGCGGTTCGGTCGTGCTGCTCCAGCCGAGCACGCTGGCAGCCGCCCGCCGCGCCTGGTCACTCGCCACCGGTTTGCGGGTCTTCGACCCCAACGTGCGCCCCCGACTGCTCGCCGGACCGGCCGCGCTCGCCGGGCTGCGCGAGGTGGTGGCCGAGTTCGCCGCCGGCGCGCACCTGGTCAAGCTCAGCACCGCCGACGCCGAGCTGCTCTACCCGGGCGAGCCGGTCGAGGGGGTGGCCGCGTACCTGCGGGAGCTGGGCGCCGCGACCGTGGTGGTCACGCTCGGCGCGGCCGGCGCGGTCCTGGCCGCTGCCGACGCCGACCCGGTCCGGGTGCCCGCTCCCCGGGTCACCGCGGTCGACGCCACCGGCGCCGGCGACTCGGTGATGGCCGCGTTGATCGCCGACCTGCTGCTGGACGGCGAGCCGACCGACCCGACGGGCTGGGGCGAGCGGGTGGCGTTCGCGCTGCGGGTGGCCGGCCTGGTCTGCGAGTCCCCGGGCGGCGCCACCGCGATGCCCACCCGCACCGACGTCCAGCGCCGCTTCGGCGACTGACCCCCGCGCCGGCAGCAACCGCGGGACCGACGGGAGGTCAGGGCGTGCCGTCCAGTTCCCGGTAGCCGCGGCGGGCGGCCGTCAGGGCGGCGCGGGCGCCGAAGGGCGCCTCGGCGGCGACACGCTCCGGCGGCGCGCTGCCGGTGTGCGCGGCCCGGATCAGCCAGGCCAGTCGCACCAGCTCGGCGTGCTGGGCGCGGACGAACTCCGCGTCCACCGGGTCGCCGTGGCCCGGCACCACGACCGTCCGGGCCGTGGTCAGCCGGAGCAGGTCCGCGACCGCGTCCGGCCACTGCAGGGGGTACGAGTCCTCGAAGGCGGGCGGGCCGCTCTGCTCCACCAGGTCACCGGCGACCAGCACGTCCGCGTCGGGTACGTGCACCACCAGATCGGCGTCGGTGTGCCCCCGCCCCGGGTGCCGCAGCAGCACCCGCCGGCCGCCCAGATCGAGCGTCGTCTCGGTGTGCACCGTGTGCGTCGGGGCGAGGAGGGGAGTGTCGGCCAGCTCGGCGGCGAGCGCCGGGTGCTCGCCGCGCACCTCCTCGTACGCCTCCCGGCGCAGCCGCTCCGGCTGCTCGCGCAGGGCCGCGGCGGCCCGCTCGTGCGCGTACACCGGGCGGGGTGGGTCGCCGGCCAGGACGGCGTTGCCGAAGCAGTGGTCGTAGTGGTGATGGGTGTTCACCAGCGTCAGCGGTCGGTCGGTCACCGCCCGGACGGCGGTGGCCAGCGCGGTGGCCTGGGCCGCCGAGGAGAGGGTGTCCACCAGCAGCGCCTCGTCGTCGCCGACGACCAACGTGACGTTGACCCGCAGCAGCGGCTCGCGCAGCACGTGCACCCGGTCGGCGACCTCGACGAACCCGCTGGTCACGACGCCCGCCCGGCACGCTCGACGAAGTGTTGCCGGTCCACCAGGAGCCGGTCCACCCGGCCCCGGGCGACCGTCTGGTCACCGTCGCTCACGATGACCTCGAACGACAGCCGGCGACCGTCGACGGCTGCCAGCCGGGCCTGCGCCCGGACCGTACGGCCCACCACGGTCGGCGCCAGGTGCTCCAGCTCGACGCGTATCCCCACGGTGGTCGACCCGGGCGGCATGGCGGTCGCCGTCGCCGCGACGGTGGCCGCCTCGGCCAGCGCGAGCACCCGCGGTGTGCCGAGCACCGGCACGTCCCCGGAACCGACCGCCTGGGCGGTGTCCGCGTCGCTGACGGTCAACTCGACCCGGGCGGTCAGACCCGGCGCGAAGGCCGACTCGGGCTGCTCCTGCATGGTCGTCAGCCTAGGTGCTCGCCGGGCCCGCCGAGCACGCGCCCGGCGATCCGGCGGCACCCGCCGGCGGCACCCGCCGCCCACCTGTGCCGGGGCCCGGCGGG
>NZ_QGKR01000034.1 GCF_003172955.1 Micromonospora acroterricola
CCCGCTGTCTGACCCGCCCCAGCCGCCGGACGGCCAACGCCGGCGGGTCGCACCCTGCTGAGCGTGATACCTGTGCGGCATATGTATGACTCACAGGTATCACGCTCAGCAGACCGACATGTCCCTGGTCGCCGGCGCCACCGGGCGCGGTGCTCAGCGGAGGTTGGCGAGTACCTTCTCGTAGCGGGGACGTTCCGCGGCCGGGGTCTTCGCCTCCAGGTAGTTGAGCACCACCGCGCCACGCTGGTACGACTGGCCGCCCCACGTCTGGGCGATGTCACCGGCGCTGGTCTCGTCGGGGAACACGTACACCGTGACGGCGTCGGTCGCGATCAGCTCGGAGCAGCCCAGACCGAGCCCGTCCGGGCCACAGTCGATGGACCGGTCCTTCGGGTGCGGCACCTTCAGGCCGGCGGCCTTGAACGCGTCGACGACCTGCTTCGCGCCGGGCGCCCCGGTCGGCCGTTTGGGCAGCACCACGGGCGGCGGGCTGGCCGGGCGGCGCTCGGTCGGCCCCTGCGGGGTCACGGAGGGCGGGGAGGCGGCACCGCTGGCGCTGGACGGGGGCGCCGAGGGGCTCGACCCGCTCGGAGGATCGGTGGCCACCGGGGCCGGGACGGACGAGGCCGCCGCGTCCGGACGACCGGCGTCATCGCTGCCGCAGCCGGCGACGAGGGCCAGGGCGATCATGAGTACCCCGACGGCGGGCAGGCTCCGATGTGTCACCAGGGCAGTCTGCCCAACAGCGCCCGGCGGCGGGAGTGGCCGGTCGGCCGAGTGTGTTGTCCCATTTCCGCCAGCGTCCGGTCGACCGTGTGACGCGGGTACGTTCCGGGCCGGCGGAACGGACGCGGCATGCGGCTGGTCGGCGTGGACCGCGGGGCGGTGGACCGGGTTAGCCTGCGGGCATGTCCGCGACACCCTGGCTCTCGCTGACCACCGACTACGGTCTCGCCGACGGCTTCGTGGCCGCCTGCCACGGGGTGATCGCCCGGATCGCGCCGGCCGCCCGGGTTATCGACGTGACCCACCAGGTGCCGCCGGCGGACGTCCGGCGGGGCGCCGCCGTGCTGGCGCAGACCGTGCCGTACCTGCCGGTGGGGGTGCACGTGGCGGTGGTGGATCCGGGTGTGGGCACCGCCCGGCGCGGTGTCGCGCTGGGCACCCCGGGTGGGTTGCTGGTCGGCCCGGACAACGGCCTGCTGCCGGACGCCGCCGCCGCGCTCGGCGGGGTGACCACCGCGGTGGAGTTGACCGACCCGCGCTGGCTGGCCAGCGGTGTCTCCGCCACGTTCCACGGTCGGGACGTCTTCGCGCCGGTGGCGGCCCGGCTGGCGCTCGGCGCGCCGCTGACCGACGCGGGCCCGCGGATCGACCCGACCGGGTTGGTCCGGCTGCCAGCGCCGGTGGTGGCCGGGGACACCGAGGGTTTCACCGCCGAGGTGCTGACCGTGGACCATTTCGGCAATGTCCAGCTGGCCGCGCCGGCCGATCTGCTCGTCCCGCTTCCCGGGACGGTCGCGGTGGGCCCGCCGGCGCCGGCGCCGAGCCGGACGGCGGTGCGGGGACGGACCTTCGGCGACGCCCAGGCCGGTGGCCTGGTGGTGTACGTCGACTCGGCCGGTCTGGTCGCGGTGGCGGTCAACCTTGGACGGGCGGTGGACCTGCTCGGGGTCGCGCCCGGTGACCTCCTGCGGGTCGCCGGGTCATATTCGACTGTGGAATGCTTCCCCGGTGGGTGAACACGTGGTTCCCGTGGCATGTCCCTGCTGCGCCTCCCGGACCGGCGGCGGGACCTGCCCGGTCTGCTTCTGGACCGACGACGGTCAGTCCGACGCCGACGCCGACGCGGTGCGCGGCGGCCCCAACGGCGACCTGAGCCTCTCGCACGCCCGACTCAACTACGCCGTCTACGG
The DNA here is from genome assembly GCF_003172955.1 of Micromonospora acroterricola. GTDB lineage: Bacteria > Actinomycetota > Actinomycetes > Mycobacteriales > Micromonosporaceae > Micromonospora > Micromonospora acroterricola. The sequence goes on from NZ_QGKR01000034.1 coordinate 1,917, forward strand.
CGCCAGCCACCCGCGCTACCAGGACATGGTGCGCCCGGCCCGCCCCGACGAACGCCCGGACGGCGCCCGCCGGGGCTGAGCCCGGATCAGCAGACCGGCACGGTGCCGCCGTACACCGCCGAGATGTACGCGTGGCTGACGTACTGCCCGGCGGCCAGGCGGTTCCACCGCGTGGTGGTGCGGTAGGGACCGGCCACCGACTGGCCGGTGACGTAACACTGGATCGGCACGTTGGCGAACCGGGCGGCGAGGCCCCGGGTCGGGTACGACGTGCTGGCCCCGGTGCGGATGTTGAGTGGCCCGTCGCCGACCACTCCGCGCGGCCCGCCACCGGTCCACAGGTAGGCCACGTCCACCCAGGCGTTGGTGGTGAGCTGCAGGCCGTCCCAGAAGGTGCCGTCGGCCAGGTCGATGCCGGCCGGGTTGAGCACGGTCCGCCCGAACTGGTCCCGCCCGCCGTTGTAGCCGGTCTGGTACGCGGCCTGCGCCTCGGGCCGGCCCTGGGGCAGGTTCTTCCAGTTCTCCCGGACGGCCGACGGGTTCCAGTAGTCGTCGCGGGTGTTCCACGGCCCGACGTCCCAGACCGGGGCGTACTCGCAGCGGGCGCCGGTGGTGGTGCAGACCCGCACGGTGTAGTCGCCGCTGTTGAGCGGGGACAGCCCGCGACGCGAGGGCAGGGCCGCGAAGTGGTCCCGCGGCTGGACGGTGCGGCCGTTGGCGGTCAGCTCACCGACCAGCCCGATCCGGGTGGCGTACACCCGGTAGGTGAGGCCGGGCGTGGCGGCGGAGACGGCGGCGGTCGCGTCGGCGGTGAGCTGGACGCCGCGTACGGTCGCGGTGGCGCCGCCGGCCGGCGCGGTGAGCACCACCCGGGTCTGCACCCGGCTGACGGGGCGGTCGAAGACGGCGCCCGCGGCGGCGGTCCGCCACTCGGTCCAGCCGCTGGTCCGCCAGCCCCGGACCTGCGCCTCCACGGTGGCGCCGGCGGGGACCGAGGCGGTGATGTCGGCGCGGACGCGCGTGGCCGGCCGGTGGAGGGTGCGCGGGGCGGTCAGCAGCATCCCCTCGGCGACCGCGCTGTGTGGGCTGCGCGGGCTGCGCCCGGCGGACCGCGCCTCGCGCAGCCGCAGGCCGGCGGCGGTACGCCGGACGTTGACGTCGTCGCGGTCGACGACGGACAGGTCGGCGTTCCACCGTTCGCCGCCCGGAGCGGCGGCGGTGAGGGTGATGGGTTGGGC
>NZ_QGKR01000033.1 GCF_003172955.1 Micromonospora acroterricola
GGTTAGGCGAGTTGGGCTGCTTGGACTGCTTCGGCGGTCACCTCGGTGAGGTGGTGGGTGGGGAGGGCGCCCAGCTCCTCGCGGGCGAACCAGCGGGCCTCGCAGGTGGAGCCGCCCACGTCGGCGACGGTCAGCGGGTTGGGCTGGTCGACCACCACGCGGTAGAAGGCCCGCACGCCGTGCCAGTCGATCGGGTAGCCCTCGGGGCCGAGCGAGGCGGCGTCGCGGTGGCTGGCCACCCCGAGCAGCTCGACCAGGCGCCCGGTCTGGCCGGTCTCCTCGACCAGCTCCCGGATCAGCGCGGCGCCGGGCTGCTCGCCGTAGTCGGTGCCGCCGCCGGGCAGGTGCCAGCAGCCGGCCCCCGGGTAGCCGTCGGAGACCCGGGTGAGCAGCACCCGACCGGCCGGGTCGGTGCAGACCGCGTACGCGGCGAAGCGCTGCGCCCGGTGCAGCCCGTCCGGGCCGGGCACCGCGTAGAAGGAGGGGAACTCGGGCGCCTCGTCGGGCACCACGTCGGCCGAGGAGGCGGGCAGCCCGAGGGCGCGCGCGGTGAACGAGCGCAGCGGCAGCTCGCGGGCCTCGTCGAGGGTGTACCAGCGGGCCAGGTCGGTGGGGCGCTCGCCAGCCCGGTCGGCCAGCGTGCCGCCGCGCACCGCCACCCGGTAGATCAGCCGGTCGGTGTGGATGGTGATGCCCCGCTCCGGCAGCGCCCGCATGTCGGCGAGCACGTCGGCGAGGCCCGAGACGGCGACCGAGAGGCCGGTCTCGGCGGCGGTCTCCCGCACGACCGTGTGGTTCGGGTCCTCACCGTGGTCGACCGCCCCGCCGGGCAGCGACCACGTGCCGGGCGTGCCGGAGCTCTCCGAGGCACGGACCAGCAACACTCGGCCGTCTGAGTCAGCACAAACTGCGTATGCCGCGATCCTGCGGAGCGGCTCCAGCAAGGTGGTCACGGGACCAAATTCTCCCCGGGCCGGGTTACCGGAACGGAAAAGAGTCGGATTCCTGACTGTTCGCCACCGATCAGGGATCGGTCAGGGTAAGGATCCGGGCGGTCACCGAGGTCGGTCCGTCCACCGGGGCGGACCGTGGAGGCATGACATTCACCACCGCTCCCCACGCCCCGTACCGGCAGCTCCGGCGTCCCACCACCGACCGCATGGTGGCCGGTGTCGCCAGTGGCGTCGGTCGCTACTTCGCCGTCGACCCCACGCTGGTCCGGGTGATCTTCGCGGTCACCGGCCTGCTCACCGGCGGGCTCGCGCTGTTCGCGTACCCGATCATGTGGTTCCTGATGCCCGAGGAGCCGACCGGCGCGCCGGCCTGGCCGCACCCGACCGGCGTCGCGCCGCAGGGCCCGCCGCCCACCGCCGGGCCCGCGCCCGGTGGACCCGAGCCGGGTTACGCCCCGACGCCGCCCTACCCGGCGACGGCTCCGCCCAGCACGCCGCCAGCCGGGTGAGGTGCGCTCACTCCCACTCGATGGTGCCCGGCGGCTTGCTGGTCACGTCCAGCACCACCCGGTTCACCTCGGCCACCTCGTTGGTGATCCGGGTGGAGATCCGGGCCACGACGTCGTAGGGCAGCCGGGACCAGTCGGCGGTCATCGCGTCCTCGCTGGAGACCGGGCGCAGCACGACGGGATGCCCGTAGCTGCGCCCGTCGCCCTGCACGCCGACGCTGCGCACGTCGGCCAGCAGCACCACGGGGAACTGCCACACGCCCCGGTCCAGGCCGGCGGCGGTCAGCTCCTCGCGGGCGATCAGGTCGGCCCGGCGCAGCAGGTCGAGCCGCTCCTGGTCGACCGCGCCGATGATCCGGATGGCGAGGCCGGGGCCGGGGAACGGGTGCCGCCAGACCATCGCCTCGGGCAGGCCCAACTCCAGGCCGAGCGCCCGGACCTCGTCCTTGAACAGCGTGCGCAGCGGCTCGACCAGCGCGAACTTCAGATCCTCCGGGAGGCCGCCGACGTTGTGGTGGCTCTTGATGTTGGCGGTGCCGGTGCCGCCGCCGGACTCGACCACGTCCGGGTAGAGGGTGCCCTGGACCAGGAACTCCACGTCGCCGTGCAGGGCGATCTCGCGGGCGGCGGTCTCGAAGACCCGGATGAACTCCCGGCCGATGATCTTGCGCTTCTGCTCGGGATCGGTCACCCCGGCCAGCGCGCCGAGGAACCGGTCCTGCGCGTCGACCACCTTGAGCTTGATGCCGGTGGCGGCCACGTAGTCCTTCTCCACCTGCTCGGCCTCACCGGCACGCAGCAGGCCGTGGTCGACGAAGACGCAGGTGAGCTGGTCACCGACCGCCTTGTGCACCAGCGCGGCGGCGACCGCGGAGTCCACCCCGCCGGACAGCCCGCAGATGACCTCCTTGTCGCCGACCTGGGCGCGGATCCGGGCCACCTGCTCGTCGATGATGTTCTCGGCCGTCCAGGTCGGCTCGATGCCGGCGATGTCGTACAGGAAGCGGGTCAGCATCTCCTGGCCGTGCGCGGTGTGCCCGACCTCCGGGTGGAACTGCACCCCGGCCCGGCGACCGGCCAGGTCCTCGAAGGCGGCAACCGGCGCGCCCGCCGACTCGGCGGTCACCGTGAAGCCGTCCGGCGCCTCGGTGACGCAGTCGCCGTGGCTCATCCAGACCGGCAGGTCGGCCGGCAGGTCGCGGAGCAGCACACCGGGCTCAAGGAGGCGGGGGCGCAGCGGGGTGCCGCCGTACTCGCGGTTGCCCGTCTTCGCGACGGTGCCGCCGAGCGCCTGGGCCATCGCCTGGAAGCCGTAGCAGATGCCGAAGACCGGCACGTCGGCGGTGAACACGCCGGCGTCGATGTGCGGCGCGTCCGGCGCGTAGACGCTGGACGGGCCGCCGGAGAGGATGATCGCGGCCGGGTTCTTCGCCAGCATCTCGGCGACCGGCATCGAGTGCGGCACGATCTCGGAGTAGACCTTCGCCTCGCGGACCCGGCGGGCGATGAGCTGGGCGTACTGGGCTCCGAAGTCCACCACGAGGACGGGGCGAGGCAGGCTCATGTGCGCAAAGCCTACCGACAGTCACCGCCGCCC
>NZ_QGKR01000102.1 GCF_003172955.1 Micromonospora acroterricola
GTGGTGGGCGGCGGGGTGCCGCCGCCGCAGGCCGCGCCGTTGAGTTGGCAGCCGGTCGGCGATCCGGAGCCGGTGGCCAGGAAGCCGAAGGAGACCGAGGCGCCCGGGGCGATGCTGCCGTTCCAGGACCGGTTGGTGAAGGTGTGCCGCTGGCCGGCGGAGCTGAGCAACGCGTCCCAGTAGCTGCCGAGGGTGGTGCCGGATGGCAGGTCGAAGGCGAGGCTCCAGCCGTTGATGGTCGATCCGCCGCCGTTGGTGATGGTGTACTTCCCCTCCCAGCCGGAGCCCCAGTCGGCGGTCTTGACGAAGCTGGCGGTGGCTCCGGCGGCGAACGCCGGCAGCGCGACCCAGGCTGCGCCGAGCGTGGCGGCGAGCGCGGTGACCAGGGACAGGACAAGGGATCTGGCGGGTTTCATGCGGCCCTCCACGCCCGGTGCGGGCATCCATGGATGTCAACGTTGCCGCTTATTATTAAGATAGTTAACTGTTTCTGTCCAGGGGTCGACGTGGATGGATGGGCCGCCCACCGCGTCACCACGCGGCGGGCGGCCCGCAAGCACCGCGTCAGCGGCGGAACGTGAACCAGTTGACGTTGACGAAGTCGTTCGGCTGGCCGCTGCTGAAGGTGAGGTAGACGGTGTGCCGCCCGGTCACCGCGCCGACGTTGCCGGGCACCGAGCGCCAGCTCTGCCAGCCGCCGGTGTTGCCGATCGCGAAGCTGCCGATCGGCGCCGCCGTCGGGCTGTCCACCCGCACCTCGACGAGGCCGCTCGCCCCGCCGCCCGCGCCGGAGGCCACCCGGGCCACGAAGTCCCGCGGCCCGGAGGAGCCGAACTCGACGTTGTCGTAGCGCGCCCAGTCCCCGTTACGCAGGGCGGCGATGTTCTGCCCGCCCTCGGCGCACGCCTCCACGGCCACCCCGTTCTGCGCGTTGAAGGACTCGGCCTGGATCTGCCCGTACGCGTCCCTCGTGCCGCTCGGCGGCGGCGTGGTGGGTGGCGGGGTGGTGCCGCCGCCGCGGCGGTACACCGCCACGTAGTCGACCAGCATCGGCCGACCCGGGACGGTCGCCGCGGTCGGCGTGCCGCTGCCGGCCACCCCGTTCGGGAACGCCCCGCCCATCGCCACGTTGAGCAGCAGGAAATAGCCGGCGTGCGAGGTCATCTGCGACCAGGCCGGCTCGCCGACCCGACTCTGCGTGACGGTGTGGTAGAGCTGCCCGTCGACGTACCAGCGCAGAGCCTGGGGGCTGATCGACGCGTCCCACTCGAACCGGTAGGTGTGGAACGCGGACTGACAGCTCGCGCCCGGGCAGGCCCGGGACGCGCCGATGCCGTTGAACTCGTCGCACGGCCCGCCCGGGGCGACGCCGCAGTGCAGCACCCCCCAGACCGAGTTGATGCCGTTGACGTTCTCCATGACGTCGAACTCGCCGATGCCCGGCCAGTTCTGGTAGTTGCCCCGGTAGGGCGCGCCGAGCGCCCAGAACGCCGGCCAGTAGCCGGCCGCCGCGGCGCCGGTGACGTTCGGCATCTGGATGCGGCCCTCGATGGCCAGCACGCCGCCGGCCGGGGCCTTGAAGTCGCTGCGCACGGTCTCGATCCGGGCGGAGGTCCACCCGCCTCCCGCGTCGCGCAGCGGCGTGATCCGGAGGTTGCCGCCGCCGTCGTGGCTGACGTTGGCGGTGCTGGCGGTGTAGTTCTGGATCTCGCCGGTGCCCCAGTTGGCCGGGCCGCCGGGGTAGTTGTGGCCGGTGTCGATGATCCAGTTGGCGGCCGACGGCAGGGTGCCGGACGCGCCGGTGAAGTCGTCGCTCCAGACCGTGCTCCAGCCGGCCGGGGGTGGCGGTACGGCCGCCTGCGCGGTCACGGTGACGCCGGCCAGGACGGTGGTGGTGGCGACGAGCAGGACGGAGGCCAGCCGTAGCCGGCGTCGGACGGGGGCGGCGGTGGCCGCCGGAGGAGGTGACATGGACGTGCCTCTCTGCGGGGACGGGTCGAGAGAGCGCTCTCTCAGAGTTGTACGTCTCGTCCACACAGTTGTCAACGTCGATCTATGTCGGCACCCGCCGGAGCCGCCTGTGGCCGCCGGAGCACCGCCTGCTCCAGCGCCGACCAGGTTGTCGTGGTCACCAGGTAGATCACCGCGGCGAGCGGCAGCACCAGCGCCACCAGCACCGTCGTGAACGGCAGCAGGGGCAGCAGCCAGCCGAGGGTGGCCGCACCCGGGCCCTCGGTGGGCGTACCGGCCACCGTGCCGACGGCCGCCGACGCCCGGCGGGCCCGCCGCGACGACCACCACGCCACCACCAGCAGGACGGCCAGCAGGACGGCGAAGACCGGACCGGCCGACCCGGCCAGCCCGTCGCTTAGATGGTGACCCAGCGCCACCCCGGCCAACCGCTCCTCCAGCAGCCCCGTACCGCCCTCGCTGGTGCTGAACAGCCGGTACAACACCAGCAGGAACGGCGCCTGGAGCAGCAACGGCAGGCAGCCGGCGACCGGGTTGGCGCCGGCCGACCGGTACAGCGCGAACACCTCCCGCTGGAGCTGCGCCGGGTCGTCCGCGTACCGCCGCTGGAGGTCGCGCACCTGCGGGGCGAGCGCCGCCCGGCGCCGCTCCCCGCGGACCTGCGCGACGGTGAGCGGCGAGATCAACAGCCGGACTGCGACGGTGAACAGGACGATGGCGGCGACGGTCGCCATGCTGCCGGCCAACGGTTCGAGCAGATCGGTGAGCCAGGACAGCGCGGTGCCGGCGGCGCCGACCACACCGTGCAGTGGTGCGAAAGCGAGCATGGGAAACCCCTCGGGTCCGATTCCGGTGGGGTCCTCCCCGGCGTCCGCCGGGCGGGAGGACCGGTGACGGCGGGATCGGCCGCGCGGCGGCGGGGCGCTACGCGGCCGATCCCGCCGTCACCGGTC
>NZ_QGKR01000180.1 GCF_003172955.1 Micromonospora acroterricola
GGCAGCGCCGGTGCAGGACGCGCGGGGCCAGGCCGACGTCGGCCTGGCCCCGCGCGTCCTGCACCGGCGCTGCCAGCACCTGTTCGGGTACGGCCCGAAGACGCTGACCCGGATCCTGCGGATGCGGCGGGCGCTCGCCGTGGCCCGCTCGGGTGTGCCGCTGGCCGAGGTGGCGGCCCGCTGCGGCTACGCCGACCAGGCCCACCTCACCCGCGACGTGCGCGACCTGGCCGGCGTGCCGCCCACCGCGCTGCTGTCCTGAGCGGTCACGTGGCGGGCAGCGAGGCGAAGAGTTCCACCCCGTTGCCGTCCGGGTCGTGCAGCACCGCGTAGCGCATGCCCCACTCGGCGTCGAAGGGCGGCAGGTGGCCGTCGAAACCGGCCCCGGTCAGTTCCGCGTAGTACCGGTCCACCTCGGCCGGGTCGGCGCAGCGGAACGCCAGGGCCACGCGGGGGCTGCCGGTGGCCGGGGCCCACCCCGGGTCGAAGGAGCGGATCGTCGTCACGGGGTCCCAGGCCAGCCGCAGGCCGCCGGGAAGGGCCGCCTCCACGTGCGGCTCGGTCTCCGCGCCGGCCGGGATGTCCAGCCCGAGCCGCCGGTAGAAGTCGAGCGAGCGGGTCAGGTCCGTGGTGACCAGACCGATCAGGTCGAAGCGAGGTGTCATGGCGTCGACGGTAGGTACATCGGGCCCGGATGTCTTGAACGAAACGGACCTCCGGGCAGTGCGCCGGTGTGGCCCACGCGGCGAGGACGATCAGCGTACGGTGGCAGACAAGTCCGGCTTTCTGGGTCAAAAGCCTCACCGCTGTACGCCCGGGACGCCGGTGTCGAGACGGGCGAGGGGAAGGAGCGGGTCGGTGATCCATCTGGCCTACCTGGACGCGGGATCCGGAAGCCTGATCGTGCAGGCGGTCGTCGGCGGGGTGGCCGGTGCCGCGGTCGCCGCGAAGCTCTACTGGCGGCGCCTGGTCGACCGGTTCCGCCGGCAGCCCACCGACCAGCGGTGAACCGGCCCGTACCGGCGATGACGACCTCACCCGCCGGAGTACGGCCGGAGCCGGCGTCCTTCCGCGACCCGGCCAACCGGGTCTTCCACGTCGGAGACGAGGTGCTGCGCGGGCTGGACGAACAGGCCGCCGCGCACTGGCGGGCGCTGACGGCCACCGCGTTCTTTCCGGCGTTGGTGGCCGCCGGCAAGGTCTGCGCCACCGAGGACGCGCCACCCGCGCTCGTGCCCGCCTCCGCCGGCGACCCGTGGACGGCGGTACTGCGCCACGAACGCATCCCGTTCGTCTCCCACCCGTACGAGTGGTCCTTCACCATGCTGCGCGACGCCGCGCTGCTGCACCTGGAGATCCTGCGCGCCGCTCTCGCCGACGGCTTCACCACCAAAGACGGGTCGGCCTACAACCTCCAGTGGCGCGGCGCCGAGGCGGTCTTCATCGACATCGGCTCCTTCGAGCCGGTGCGTGACGGCGAACCGTGGGCCGGCTACCGGCAGTTCTGCCAGACGGTGCTCTACCCGCTGCTGCTCACCGCCCACCTGGGCGTGGACTTCCAGCCCTGGCTGCGCGCCCGGGTGGACGGCATCGAGGCCGACCAGCTCCGGCCGCTGTTCGCCGGGGCCCGCCGGCTGCGCCCCGGCGTACTGACCCACCTGCACCTGCACGGGGCCATGCAGCAGCGGCACGCCGAGGCCAGCACCAGCGACGTACGGGCCGAGTTGCGCGCCGCCGGCTTCTCCCGCGAGCTGCTGCTGGCCACCGTGCGCGGCATGGAGAAGCTCGTCCGCAAGCTGGACCGTCGCCCGACCGGCAGCCACTGGTCGGACTACCAGCGCACCTGCGGCTACTCCGCCCAGGACCGGGCGGCCAAGGAGCGGTTCGTGACCGACGCGCTGACCACCGGCGCCCGGCCCCGCCTCGTGCTCGACCTGGGCGCCAACGACGGCCGGTACGCCCGGCTGGCGGCGGAGCACGCCGACTACGTGGTCGCCGTCGAGCAGGACCCGGCCGTGGTCGACGAGCTGTACCGGACGCTGCGGGCCGAGGGGCAGCGCCGGATCCTGCCGCTGGTGCTGGACCTCGCCGACCCGTCACCCGGTGGCGGCTGGCGGGGCGTCGAGCGCGCCGGGTTCGCCGAGCGGGCGTCCGCCGACGCGGTGCTCGCCCTGGCCGTGGTCCACCACCTGGCGATCGGGCGCAACGTGCCGCTGCCGGAGGTCATCGACTGGCTGGCCGGCCTGACCGCGCCGGCCGGCGCCGTGGTGGTGGAGTTCGTCCACCCGGAGGACCCGATGGCCCGCCGGCTGCTGGCCAACAAGCCCGACGGCCTCTTCCCGGACTACCGGCGGGACACCTTCGAGCGGCTGCTCGCCGCCCGGGGCCGGATCACCGACCGGCTGGAGCTGCCCTCGGGCACCCGCACGCTGTACCGGACGGTGATGGGTGGCTGAACCACCGTCGGCACCCCCGCCGGGCTCGCCGGTCGCCGAGCCGGTGACCGGCCGGTGGGACCGCGGCTGGCGCGGTGAGCTGGGCCGACTGCTGGAGGTGGTCGCGCTGGTGGGGCTGGTGGTCACGCAGCCGCTGCTGGACGTGCTCGGCCGCAGCCCCGACTTCTTCCTCTTCCACCGCGCCGACCCGGGGCAGATCCTGCTGCTGGTCGCCCTGGTGGCGGTGGCGCCCACGCTGCCCGTGGCGCTGCTCGGCTCGCTGAGCCGGCTGGCCGGCCGGACCGCCCGCGCGCTCACCCACACCGGGCTGGTCGGGCTGCTGCTGGCCGCCCTGGCCGTGCAGGTGGGCCGGCACGCGACGCCGCTTCGGGGCGTACCCCTGCTGATCGTCGCCGGGCTGGCCGGCGCCGCCGGCGCGGCCGCGCACCGGCGGTGGCGCGCGCCGGGTCGGGTGCTGCGG
>NZ_QGKR01000032.1 GCF_003172955.1 Micromonospora acroterricola
CCCGGATGCCGGCAGGCCGGCGACGGCGCGCGCGGCGACCAGCCAGCGGCCAACCGCTCGACCGACGTCGGCGTGCCCGGTGGGCCGCCCGGTTCAGCCGGCGAGCAGGTTGGCGTGCCCGGGTGGGCCGCCGGGCTCAGCCGGCGAGCAGGTCGGCGTGCGCGGCGCGCAGCCGGGCCAGAGCCGGGTCGCTGCCCGGGACGACCCGGCGGTCCAGCTCGGCCCACACCTCGGCCAGAGCCGCGCGGACGGCGCCCAGCTCGGCGGCGTGCCGCTGGCTGCTGCGCCGGTGCTGCTCGTCGAGGCGACGGGCCCATCCGGCGGTGACGGTCGCGAGCCGGTCGGCGTCGGCGCGCGCCTGTGCGCCACTGCGGGCGGCGGCGGCCGGGACGATCGCGGCGACCGGGCGGTGATCGCCGTCGCGGGTGACGACGGTGACCGCGTCGGTCAGCTCGGCCAGCGCGACGAGCTGGCTGAACCGGGTGCGCGCCTCGCGCAGCGGCACGGAGCGCGGCGGGTCGGGGTGCGGGGTGAGCGCGGGGACGGCCATGGATGCATGGTGCCGCCCGGGTACGACAGAACCCGCGGTCGTCAGTGGACGGTGGGCCGCGGAGCGGCAGCCCACTCGTCGGCAAGCACCGACCAGACCTCGAGGTCGATCCGCCCCTGCGGCCCCGGGTAGACCTGTCGCAGGGTGCCGTCGTGGCGCAGCCCGAGACGGCGGGCGAGGGCGATGCTGCGGGCGTTGTCGGCGTTGGTGCGCCACTCGACCCGTTGGATGCCGCGCTCGCGTAACGCCCAGTCGATGATCCGGCGGACCGCCGGCGCGATCATGCCCCGCCCCTGCGCCGCCGGCTCCAGCCAGCAGCCGACCTCGCAGACTCCCACCGCCGCGTCGAACGACACGAACATGACCCCGCCGACGAGGGTGTCGCGCCACCACAGGCCCCAGATGCCGCCGGCGTCGCGGGCCCAGCGGTCGGCGTACCGCTGGAGCACCGCCCGGGCCGAGGGCAGGTCGGTGGCGACGAAGGACGGCGACACCCAGGGCCGGATGTGCTCCCGGGCCCGGTCCAGGTGGTCGAGGAACTCCTCGGCCCGCCACGGGTCAAGCGGGCGCAGCTCGACCTCGTCGGTCAACGGCAGGGCGAACACCGGGCCTCCACGGGTGCGGTTCCAGGGACGGCAAGCAGACTCGCACAGGGCCGTCGGTCAGGCCGGCAGGTGGGTACGCAACGCGGCGAACTGGGCCACGGTCAGGTAGGAGGGGTTGGCCGCCTGGGGCTGGCGGAACACCTCCAGGGCGGACAGCCGGTCGTCGGCGCGCAGCCGCAGCCGGGGCACCCGGTCCCGCTCGGCGAGGATGGGCAGGTCCAGCGGCACCGACCAGGGTTGCCCCGGTGGTCCCGGCTCGGCCTCCCCGGTGACCAGGCCGACGCCCCACACCCCGTACGGCAGCCGGCCGCGGCTGCCGCTGGCCCAGAAGACCACCGGCTGCCCGGCGCGCATCAACCGGGCCCGGTAGCCGGGGCGTACGCACCAGTTGGTCACCAGTGGCTCCCGGGCGAACCGGGCGGTCAGGTCGACGGCGTCGGCGTTGCCCTTGATCAGCCAGGCGCCCAGGTCGTCGAGGCGCACTCGTGGCTCGCTCATCTGCCCATCCTGCCCGGGCGACCGGCGCTCCAATCAGATGATCATGTGGGTCCAGTAGGTGAGCCAGAGCACGAACAGGGCGCCCTGGACCAGGGCGAGGGCGGCGGTCAGCCACACGTCGACGGTGGCGCGGCGGGCCCAGCGGGCCAGCACCAGGGCGACCGGGAAGGCGGCGAGCAGGTAGCGCAGCAGGCTCTTGTACACGGGCGGGCCCATCGACAGCGGCACCAGCACCATGAGCACGCCGTAGACCAGGTAGGGAACCTCCCGGCGGCGGTACCCGGCGATCAGCACGGCCAGCACGGCGACGGCGAACCAGACCCGGGCGGCGTCCCGTGGTTCGCCGACCAGCCCGCCCAGCAGCACCGGCAGGGGGTTCTGCACCTTGATCCCCCAGCCGGCCTGCTGAGCGTGCTGGTAGGCGAACCAGTCCCCACCCTTCCACCGGCAGAACGCCATGAAGGTGAACCAGCCGGCGGGCAGCAGCACCAACGGCCAACCGATGCGCAGGTAGCCGAGCAGGGCGCGTGGGCCGAGCCGCCAGTCGTGCTGGCGGAGCAGCACCAGGGCCAGTGGCAGCGCGACGACGAAGCCGACCGACCGACTCATCGCCAGGAAGTAGCCGAACACGCCGACCAGCAGCCACTGGCGGCGCTCGGCGTGGTAGAACGCGGCCAGCGCGAGGCAGACGAAGAGCGACTCGGTCAGCGCGGCCTGGAACAGGAACGCGGTGGGCAGCAGCACCAGGTACCGGGTGAACCGGCGGGCGGCGTCCGGCTCGCCGAGCAGCAGTTCGGCCAGGCGGTAGCCGTACCAGAGGGCCAGCAGGAACGCGACGTTGCTGATCAGCAGCAGGGCCAGCGCGTTGTTGCCGCCGAGCAGCGCGCCGACCGGCCGGGCCAGGAACGGGTAGAGCAGGGGAAAACCGAAATCGTGCCAGGGCCCGGTCAGCGGCAGCCGGCTCAGCCGCAGGTAGAGCAGCGCGTCCCAGGCGAACCAGAACGAGATCCAGCGGTGCCCGGAGATCGCCCGCTGCTGCGTCCACATGTCCGCCTCGTCCGGCGGTGGCGCGCCGGAGATGTCGTCCCAGCCGTGCAGGGCCAGCAGCCCGACCAGGGTGAGCAGCAGCTTCGCGCCGAGGAACAGGCCGATCAGGTACGGCCAGGGCGCCGGCACCCGGCGGGCGAGCCGTGCGCCGGTCCGGGTCGCCCCGGCCAGCCGGGCGGTCAGCGCCGATCCCCGGCCGCTCCGCCAC
>NZ_QGKR01000363.1 GCF_003172955.1 Micromonospora acroterricola
GACGTGGACACCGCCCGCGACCTGCTGGCCGGCGCCGCCGACGGGGCGGACCCGGCGCTCGCGGTGGCGTTGGCCTGGGTGGAGCTGCGGGCCGGCGACACCGGTGCCGCCGGGCGTGCGCTCCCGGACTGGCAGGCGCCGCCGTCCGCGGCCTGGCCCCTGCCGGTACTCCTGGACGCGGGCCTGCTGGACGCGGTGCTGGCCGACCGGGGCGGGGACGGGCGCCGGGCCGGCCGGGTCCTGGAGCGGGTGCTCGACCTGGCCGGTCCGCCGGGCTGTCGCCGGGTCTTCACGCGCGCGGAACCGCCGGTACGCGACCTGCTGACCGCGCACCTGGACGCCGGCACCGCGCACTTCTCGCTCGTCAGCGATCTGGTCCGGGAGGCCGAGCAGACGACGGCCCGACCGCCGGCGGGGCCGGGAGGCACGCTCGACGAGCCGCTCACCGAGCGGGAGCTGACCATCCTGCGGTACCTGCAGAGCATCCTGTCCAACGTGGAGATCGCCAGCGAGCTGTCGCTGTCGGTCAACACGGTCAAAACCCACGTCCGCAACATCTACCGCAAGCTCGACGCGACCCGCCGGCGTGAGGCGGTCCGGCGGGCGCGCGAGCTGCGGCTCATCTGAACGGTCGACTGGCCGGTCCTGCGGTTCAGGCGTTGGGCGGGGACACCGTCCGGTCCGTCAGGCGTTGGCTGCCGCGTCCACGGCGGCCAGCAGGTCGGGCAGGTCGAATCCGCCCTCATGCCGGACCTCGTTGACGAACAGGGTCGGCGTGCCGTTCACCCCGCTGCGAATCCCGCCCACGAAGTCCCGGCGCACCCGGTCGGCGTACACCCGGTTGTCCACCTCGGTGTTCAGCTCGTCCGGCGGCAGCCCGAGCTGCTCGACGCCGAGCGAGAGGTGCACCGGGTCGAGCTGGTCCTGGTGCTCGTAGAGCCAGTCGTGCATCTCCCAGAACCGGCCCCGGGCGCCGGCCGCCTCGGCGGTCTCGGCGGCGCGTTCGGCGTACGGGTGCACGTTGGCGATCGGGAAGTAGCGGTAGACCATGCGTACCGTCTCGGCCCGCTGCCGCAGCATCTCGTGCAGGTTGGGGTACGCCGTGCCGCAGAACGGGCACTGGAAGTCGCCGTACTCGACGATGGTGACCGGCGCGTCGGCCGGGCCACGGACGTGGTCCTCGTTGGTCACCGGGTCCCGGAGCCGGGCGGTGACCTGCAGTGGCGTACTCATCGGGCCATCACCCCCCGCTCGGCGAGCTTGTCCAGCGCGTCGAAGATGCCGTCCGCACCCGGGTTGACCTCCGGTGGGGAGCCGTAGCTCCAGGCCACCGTCCCGGCGGGGTCGAGCACCACCAGCGCGCGGGCCGCTTCGCCCTGCGGCGTGTACGCGCCGTACCGGCGGGCCACCTCGCCCTTGGGCTCGAAATCGGCCAGCAGCGCGAACTCGATGCCCTGACTCCGGGCGAACGCCCGGTGTGACCAGATGCTGTCGACGGAGATGCCGAGCACCACCGCCCCGTACTGGTCGAACACCGGCGCCGCCGCCTGGTACAGCGACATCTGGTCACCGCAGACCGGGCTCCAGTCCGCGGGGTAGAAGGCGAGCACGACCGGCCGGCCGCGGCACTGCTCGGGCCCGATCTGGCGCCCGTCGGGCGTGCCCGCCAGGGTGAAGCCGGGCGCGGGTCGCCCCGGTTGGATCAGCCCGTTCGGATCACTCATGCCCCCAGCCTGCTCCCGGGGCGGGTGAGGCCGGCTCACCCGCCCCGGGTGGTTCCGCGCTCACGTTCAGCGCAGCGCCGGGGCGACCGCGATGTGGTTCTGGACCTCCCGGATCCCGGGCGCGGACCAGGCCACCTGCTCCACCTCGGCCCGCTCGGGCATCGAGTGCACCAGCCCGGCGAGCACCGCGGTGTCGCCGTGCACCCGGACGCTGATCCGCTCGGCCTCGGTGGCTCCGGCCCGGGCCAGCGCGTCGACGATCCGCTCGGCCAGGTCCCGGCCGTCGGGCGCGGCGGCCGGCCGGACGGTGATGCCGTTGCTCACCCCGCGTACGCCGGTCAGCCGGCAGACGGCCCGCTCGGCGGCCCGCCGCTGGTACTCCCACTCGACGTCACCGTGCAGCGTCACCCAACCGGACGAGACGGTCACCTGGAGCTTCTCGACGGGTACGAACGCGTCCCACTCCAGCGCGTGGCCGGCCGCGGCGGCCAGGTCGGGGTCGGCGCGCTCGGCGTCGCCGGGCAGCCGGACACCGAGGTCGTTGGCGACCGCCCGGACCCCGCTCACCCGGTGCGCGGCGCGCTCGGCGGCCCACTTCTTCGCGTAGCTGTCCACCCGCCCGGTCAGCGTGACGACACCCTCGGCGACGGTCACGCCGATCTCGTGCGGCTGCACCCGCGGCTCCCAGGTCAGCTCGTCGAGCACGGCGGACTGGATGTCCTGGTCGGTACGGCTGATCGTCGCGGCCATCTTGTCCCTCCTCCGGTACGTGGGTGGCGGACCGGTTGACGGCCGCGGCCGGAGTCCGCCGAAGTCCGATCCTGCCGCCGAGGGAGGTGAGCCGGCCTCGCCCGAGGCGGGTGAGGCGGGATGATCTGCCATGGGAGCGCTTCCAAAGTGCCTGTCGATCGGTTAGGGTAAGCACGTTCCTCGATCGCGGAAACGTCGCGTCGCTGGCTGGAGCCAGGGCATCTCCGGCCTGCCTCGCACAGCGTGCCCGTCCCCCGGGCCGCGACGTCCCCGCCGGGACACCCGTCCCCCGGGCGTCCCTCCCGAGCTGATCACGTGGTCCGGGCGCAGTCGGCGGCGCCCGGACCACCCACATCACCGGTCCGCCGCGGCTGCCTGAGGGGTCCGGCACCCGGCGGACCGGCCCCGCCCACATTGGCCCTGCCGACGCC
>NZ_QGKR01000207.1 GCF_003172955.1 Micromonospora acroterricola
TACGGGCGGCAGCCGCCGTCACCCCGACCGACAGCCCGCCGCCCGTACGGGTTGCGGCTGGCCGGGGCGGCCGCCGTGGCCGTCGTCGCGGTGGGTGGCGCCGCCGGCGCCGAGACCGGTGGCGCCAGCTCCGGGCGGCCGGCCGCCGGGACGTACACCGCCGGGCCGTTGACCGTGGCGTTGCCGCCCGGCTGGTCCGCCACCGGGGCGAGCTGGGCCGGTCAGTACGGTGCCGACGGCGGTCCGGAACCGGCGCTGGTGATGTCGCCGCAGCCGCGTCGCTGGGCCGCCGATCCCCGGCTGCCCGGCGCGTTTGTCGGCCTCTCCGCTGCCACGGCGGCGCGCACCACGCCGGCCGGGTTCCTGGCCGAGCGTACGCACGGGGACTGCGCGTCCGCGCCGGCCCGCACCACCCGCCAGGCGGACGTCGAGTGGACCGTGGTGGCCTACCACTGCGACCGGGGGCGACCCCGGATCGTCGAGTCGGCGGGGCTGCATCCCGAGCGTGCCGCCCTGCTGTACGTGCAGATCGTGCCGCCGGCGGACGGTGGGCCCGACTTCGTGGACACCCTGCTCGCCGGGGTGCGGGTGCGGTAGGGCGGGCCGTCGCGGTGCGGGCGAACGCGCCCGACGGCGGTCCCTCGGGTGTGAAGCTGTCACGGTGGCGGAGAAGCGCGATCTGGACGTGGTCGCGGCGCCCTCCGCCGTCCGCCGGTTCGGTGGGGCACCGGGCCGATGCCGGTGACGCGCGGTCCGCGTCGACCGCCGAACCGTGGGGCGAGCGGGTCGCAGCGGGCGGACCTGCTGGAGCTCTTCTTCGACCTGGCCTTCGTCGCCGGTCTGGCCATGACGTCGCAGAAGATGGCGGCCGAGCCGACCTGGACCGGCTTCGCCCAGGCGCTGCTCGCCCTGTCGACGCTCTGGGCGGTCTGGGTCACCACGACCTTGGTCACCGACAGTTACAGTCCGCGGTCCCGACCGATCCCGTTCGTGATCCTGGCCGCCATGTTCGGCGTCATGCTGATGTCCGCCGCGCTGCCGGGCGCCTTCGGCGACCACGGGCTGATCTTCGGCGGCACCTGGGCCGCGATCATCCTGGGTCGGGGACTGGTGCTCATCCGGTCGCTGCGGGGTCGGCAGGAGCAGGAACGTTCGGTGCGCGCCCTGGTCTGGAACCTCGGCTCGGGGACCCTCTGGGTGGTCGGCGGCCTGCTGGACGACCCGGGGTGGCGGCTCGCCGTGTGGCTGGTCGCGCTGGCCGCGGACTACATCGCCTACGGGTTCCGCTTTCCGATCCCCGGCCGACCGCCCCTGCCGCAGTACCGGGTGGTGCCGGAGCACCTCGCCGAGCGGTACCAGCAGATCTACATCCTCAGCCTGGGCGAACTCGTTCTGATCAGTGTCCTCAGCCTGAGCCACCAGCCCTTCAGCGCGCACCGGCTCGCCACCTTCGGTACCGCTTTCCTGACGGCCGTGGTGCTCTGGTGGAGCTACGCGCGGGGGGCGCGACCCTCCGCGACGCCATCGAGTCGTCCCGGCACCGGACCCGGCTGGTGCAGACCAATCCGTACGCCCACTGGTTGATGATCGCGGGCGTGGTCGTCACGGCGGCCGGCGTCGAACGGGTCATGGAGCAGCCGGGGGAGCCGCCGGGCGCCACCATGACCGCGCTCATCCTGGGCGGCGCCGGGCTCTTTCTCTGCGGTCGGGCGCTGCTCGAAAACGAGGTCTACGAGCGGGTGCCGCTGTCGCACGTCATCGGCGTCGCTGTCACGATCGCCCTGGCGCCGCTCGCGGCGCATCTACCCGGTCTGGCGGTGAACGTCGCCGCCGGCCTGGTGCTGCTGGCGGTCGCGGTCGGGGAGATCCTCCGGGCGCGGCGCCCATCGGCCCCGGCGCCGGTGACATCCTGACGCCGACCCGGACCGCGAGGCGGCGGGCTAGCGGACCACCACGGTGATGGTGTGCGCCCGGTCCTCCTGCGGGATCGTGACGGCGACGGTGCCGGGGCGGACGAAACGGATGTCCACCACGCCGGCCTCGTACTGCTGGGAGACCAGCTCCGGGCGGTCGACGGTGACCAGACCGGGCCCGATGCCCTGGATCCGCAGCACCGCGCCGGTGGCGAAGCAGAGCGATCGCAGCAGTTCGAGCTCGGTCTCGGCCAGCGGCAGGTCGTAGCGGACCGCGCCCTGGCAGGCCGTGGTCGGTCCGCTCGACGAGGGCGCCGGCCGGGGTGGCGTACCCCGGGTCCGGGTCGGTGCGGGCGGCGCCGCGACCGGACGCCTAGTGGTCGGCGCCGCCGGGGACGGCGACGCGCTGGCGGTGGAGGGCTCGCTCGCCGTCGCCGTCGCCGTCGCCGTCGTGCCGGACGTGCCGGACGTGGCGGGTGGCTGGACGGGCAGGGGCGACACCGGCTCGCTGCCGCAGCCGGCGACCGCGACGGCCAGGGTGAGGGCGACGGCCACGGTGCCGGTCAGTCGGCGGATCGGGGCGGGACGCATGGCTGGGCTCCTTCGTCGGGTGGTCCACTCATCCCGTTCGTCGCCATCGCCGTCGATTCCGTTCGTCGTCCGGGGCGCTCAGCCCGCATCGTCGGCGAGCCGTCGCCGGACCTCCCGCCGCGCGAGGTGCAGCCGGGACTTCACCGTGCCCTCCGGCACCTCCAGCAGGGTGGCGATCTCCGGGTAGCTCAGCCCGAGGACGTCCCGCAACGTCACCACCTCGGCGAGGTCGGGCCGCACCGCGTCGAGCGCGTCCAGCAGGTCCAGGCGGGTGCCGGCGACGACGCTGGTCCGCCGGGGGTCGGCCCGGTCGGGCAGCGGCACGTCTCCGGCCTCCAGCACCCAGCGCCGGCGCAGGGTCCGGTAGGTGGACCGGGCCCGGTTGGCGCTCAGCCGGTGCAGCCAGGTGCGGAACGAGGAGCGGCCCTCGAACCGGGTGACGCCGCGGGCGACGGCCAGCAGGGTGTCCTGGCAGGCTTCCTCGGCGTCCTCCCGGTTGGGCAGGAACCGGGCGCACAGCCGCAGCACCTCGGGCCGCACCGCGGCCAGCAGGGCGTCCAGCGCCTCCCGGTCACCACGGGCGGCGGACCGAGCCAGGGCGTCGATGTCGTCGTCGAGGGCCATGCCGGGTGTCCAATGCTCGGCTGTGCCGTCCTCCGAGCGTACGGCCGTCGTCGCCGGTCGGCCCGGTCCAGTCCGGCAGCCGACTCCGCCCGCCCGCGTGCGCTACTCGAAGCGGGCCGTGTCCCCGGCGCCCCGGCGCAGGATCTCCGGCTCGGGCCCGGAGAGGTCGACCACCGTCGTCGGGTCCCTGCCGCAGTCGCCCGCGTCGACCACCCCGTCGAGCTGGTGGTCGAGCCGTTCCTTGATCTCCCACCCCTGGGTCATCGGCTCGTCCTCGCCGGGCAGGACCAGGGTGCTCGACACCAGCGGCTCACTCAGCTCGGCCAGCAGCGCCTGGGTGACAACGTGCCGGGGTACGCGGACACCGACGGTGCGCTTGCGGGGGTGCAGCATCCGGCGCGGCACCTCACGGGTGGCCGGCAGGATGAAGGTGTAGCTGCCCGGGGTGGACGCCTTGACCAGGCGGAAGACCGAGTTGCTGACATGGACGAACTGGCCGAGCTGCGCGAAGTCCCGGCAGACCAGGGTGAAGTGGTGCTTGTCGTCGAGGCGGCGGATCTCGCGGATCCGGTCCAGGCCCTCCCGGTTGCCCAGGCGGCAGCCGAGCGCGAAGCACGAGTCGGTCGGGTAGGCGACCAGGCCGCCGTCGCGGACCAGGTCGGCGACCTGGCGGATGACCCGGGGCTGCGGGTTCTCCGGGTGTACGTCGTAGTACCTCGCCATCCTCCGAGACTAGGCGCATCCGCATCCGGGGGGAGACGCGGACCACCCTCGGCGCGGACGGTGGAGCCGCCGAGATCACCTCGGTAGGGTAGGTCCCGGTCGGGTCCGACCACCAAGATCCACATCGCCGGGGGGCGCCACACATGGCCGATTCGTTCGCGCATCTGCATGTGCACACCGAGTACTCGATGCTCGACGGAGCGGCCCGACTCAAGGACCTGTTCGCCGAGGCCAAGCGGCTCGGCATGCCGGCGGTGGCGATCACCGACCACGGCAACATGCACGGCGCGAACGACTTCTACAACCAGGCGATGGCCGCCGGGATCACCCCGATCCTGGGCGTCGAGGCGTACGTGGCGCCGGAGTCGCGCTACCACAAGGCGCGGGTGAAGTGGGGCCGGCCGGAGCAGAAGAGCGATGACATCTCCGGCAACGGCGCGATCACCCACAAGACCATGTGGGCGAAGAACGCGCAGGGCCTGAAGAACCTCTTCACCCTCAACTCGCGCGCGTCCATGGAGGGGCACTACGTCAAGTGGCCCCGGATGGACATGGAACTGATCGCCGAGCACGCCGAGGGCATCATGGCCACCACCGGCTGCCCCTCCGGCGCGGTGCAGACCCGGCTGCGGCTGGGGCAGTTCGACGAGGCGCTCAAGGTCGCCGCGAGCTACCAGGACATCTTCGGCAAGGACAACTACTTCCTGGAGATCATGGATCACGGCCTCTCCATCGAGAGCCGGGTCCGCGAGGGGCTCACCGAGATCGCCCGCAAGCTGGACATCCCGCCGGTCGTCACGAACGACTCGCACTACACCCACGAGGCGCAGGCGACCGCGCACGACGTGCTGCTCTGCGTGCAGACCGGCAGCAACATCGACGACCCCAACCGGTTCCGGTTCGAGGGTGGCGGCTACTTCATCAAGAGCGCCGACCAGATGCGCGCGGTCGACTCGTCCGAGCTGTGGCAGCAGGGCTGCCGCAACACCCTGCTGGTCGCCGAGAAGGTCGACCCGAAGGGCATGTTCGAGTTCCACAACCTGATGCCGCGCTTCCCGGTGCCGGAGGGCGAGACCGAGGAGTCGTGGTTCCGCAAGGAGACCTTCGCCGGCCTGGCCCGCCGCTACCCGAACGGCATCCCGGAGGGGCACGTCGTCCAGGCCGAGTACGAGCTGGGCGTCATCAACCAGATGGGCTTCCCGTCGTACTTCCTCGTGGTCGCCGACTTCATCCAGTGGGCGAAGAGCCAGGGCATTTCGGTGGGCCCGGGTCGTGGTTCGGCCGCCGGCTCGCTGGTCGCGTACGCGCTGGGCATCACCGACCTGGATCCGATCCAGCACGGCCTGATCTTCGAGCGGTTCCTCAACCCCGAGCGGGTGTCGATGCCGGATGTCGACATTGACTTCGACGAGCGTCGGCGCGGCGAGGTGATCAAGTACGTCACCGACAAGTGGGGTGAGGACAAGGTCGCCCAGATCGCGACCTTCGGCACGATCAAGGCGAAGGCGGCGATCAAGGACTCGGCCCGGGTGCTCGGTTTCCCGTACGCGGTCGGCGACCGGATCACCAAGGCGATGCCGCCGGCCGTGATGGGCAAGGACATCCCGCTCACCGGCATCTTCGACCCGAAGCACCCCCGCTACGCCGAGGCCGGCGAGATCCGTGGCCTGTACGAGTCCGACCCGGACGTCCGCAAGGTGATCGACACCGCCAAGGGCATCGAGGGGCTGATCCGACAGACCGGTGTGCACGCCGCGGGCGTCATCATGTCCGCCGAGCCGATCATCGAGCACATCCCGTTGATGCGCCGCGACGCCGACGGGGCGATCATCACGCAGTTCGACTACCCGACCTGCGAGTCGCTCGGGCTGCTGAAGATGGACTTCCTCGGCCTGCGCAACCTGACGATCATCGACGACGCGGTCAAGAACATCGAGCTCAACCACGGCAGGAAGCTCGACCTGCTGGCCCTGCCGCTGGACGACAAGCTCGCCTACGAGCTGCTGGCCCGCGGTGACACCCTCGGCGTGTTCCAGCTCGACGGCGGGCCGCTGCGGTCCCTGCTGCGAATGATGAAGCCGGACAACTTCGAGGACATCTCCGCCGTCATCGCGCTGTACCGGCCCGGCCCGATGGGCGCCGACTCGCACACCAACTACGCGCTGCGCAAGAACGGCCTCCAGGAGGTCACGCCGATCCACCCGGAGCTGGAGGAGCCGCTGCGGGAGATCCTGGAGCCGACCCACGGCCTGATCGTCTACCAGGAGCAGGTGCAGCGCGCGGCGCAGATCCTCGCCGGCTACAGCCTCGGTCAGGCGGACCTGCTCCGCCGGGCGATGGGCAAGAAGAAGAAGGAGATCCTCGACAAGGAGTTCATCCCGTTCCGGGACGGCTGCCGCGAGCGCGGCTACTCCGACGAGGCGATCCAGGCGGTGTGGGACGTCCTGGTGCCGTTCGCCGGGTACGCCTTCAACAAGGCGCACTCCGCCGCATACGGCCTGGTCTCCTACTGGACGGCGTACCTCAAGGCGCACTACCCGGCCGAGTACATGGCGGGGCTGCTGACCAGCGTCGGCGACGACAAGGACAAGATGGCGCTCTATCTGTCCGAGTGCCGACGGATGCGCATCCAGGTGCTGCCGCCGGACGTGAACACCTCCGCCGGGCCGTTCACCCCGGTCGGCAGGGACATCCGGTTCGGTCTGGCCGCCGTGCGCAACGTCGGCGCGAACGTGGTCGCCTCGATCATGCGCTGCCGGGAGGAGAAGGGCGAGTACGCCGACTTCTACGACTTCCTGTCCAAGGTGGACGCGGTGGTCTGCAACAAGAAGACCATCGAATCGCTGATCAAGGCTGGCGCGTTCGACTCGCTGGGGCACACCCGCAAGGCGCTGCTGGCCGTGCACGCCGACGCGATCGACGCGTACGCCGATGTGAAGCGCAAGGAGGCGGTCGGCCAGTACGACCTCTTCGGCGCGGGCTTCGGCGACGCCGACAGTGGCAGCACGACGGTGATGCCGGTGATCGGCGACAGCGAGTGGGACAAGCGGGACAAGCTGGCGTTCGAGCGCGAGATGCTCGGCCTGTACGTCTCCGACCACCCGCTGTTCGGCCTGGAGCACATCCTCGGCGCGGCGGCCGACACGACGATCGCCGCGCTCGCCGAGGAGGGCGGGGTGCCCGACGGGGCGGTCGTCACGCTCGCCGGCATCCTCTCCGGTGTGCAGCGCCGGGTCACCAAGCAGGGCCGGGCCTGGGCCTCGGCCACGCTGGAGGACCTGGCCGGCGGGGTGGAGACGCTGTTCTTCCCCAACACCTACGAGGTGATCGGGCAGTACATCGCCGAGGACGCCATCGTGGTGGTCAAGGGACGGGTGGACCGCCGCGACGACACCCCACGGATCATGGCGATGGACATGTCGATGCCGGACGTCAGCACCAGCGCGACCAACAAGCCGGTCACGCTCACCATCCCGGTGCACCGGTGCACGCCGCCGCTGGTGGAACGACTCAAGGAGACGCTGGTGCTGCACCCCGGCGACACCGAGGTGCACGTCAAGCTGCAGAACGGCGGGCGCACCACCACCCTGCGGCTGGGCCCGTTCCGGGTGGCGGCGACCACCGCGCTGATGGGTGACCTGAAGAGCGTCCTCGGCCCGGCCAACGTGAGCTGACCGGGCCGCGGACGTTGCCCGGCTCAGCCCCGGTCGGGTGCCGCGATCTCCCGTAGCTGGCCGTCGGCGAGCCGCAGCCAGCGCTGCACGCCGATCTCGGCGAGGAACCGTTCGTCGTGGCTGACCACCACGAACGCACCCTGGTACGCGGTCAGCGCGCTCTCCAACTGCGCGACGCTGACCAGGTCCAGGTTGTTGGTCGGCTCGTCGAGCAGCAGCAGTTGCGGCGCCGGTTCGGCGCAGAGCACACAGGCGAGGGTGGCGCGCAGCCGCTCACCGCCGGAGAGCACCCCGACCGGCAGGTGCACCCGGGCGCCCCGGAACAGGAAGCGGGCCAGCAGGTTCATCCGCTGCGCGTCGGGCAGGCCGGGCGCGTACGCGGCGAAGTTCTCCGCCACGGTCCGGTCGAGGTCCAGCAGGTCCAACCGCTGCGACAGGTACGCGATCCGCCCGTCCGCCCGCCTGATCTCACCGGCGGCCGGTTCGAGGTCGCCGTCGACGAGGCGCAGCAGGGTGGACTTCCCGGCGCCGTTGGGCCCGGTCAGCGCGATCCGCTCCGGCCCCCGGATCACCAGGTCGGCGCCGTCACCGGCGAACAGCTCCCGGTCGTCGAAGCGGACCCGCATCCCCTGCCCGGTGAACACCGTGCGGCCCGCCGGGACGGTGGTGTCCGGCAGGTCCACGACGATCCGGTCCTCCTCGCGCAGCGCCCGGCCGGCCTCGTCGAGCCGGGCCTGGGCCTGGCCGACCCGGGCCGAGTGCGTCTCGCGGGCCTTCCCGGCGGCCTCCTGCGCGCCCCGCTTCATGGTGCCGGCGAAGATCTTCGGCAGGCCGGCGTTCTTCAGGTTGCGGCTGGCGTTGCTGGCCCGCCGGTCCGCGCGCTCGCGGGCCTGCTGCATCTCCCGCTTCTCCCGCTTGACCTCCTGCTCGGCGTTGCGGATGTTGCTCTCGGCCACCTCCCGCGCCGCCTGCACCGCCTCCGTGTACGCGGTGAAGGTGCCGCCGTACCAGCGGATCTCGCCGCGGTCCAGCTCGGCGATGCGGTCCATCCGGTCCAGCAGCTCGCGGTCGTGACTGACCAGCAGCAGGCAGCCGTTCCACTCGGACAGCACGTCGTAGAGCTTGTGCCGGGCCTCCAGGTCCAGGTTGTTGGTCGGCTCGTCGAGCAGCAGCACGTCGGGGCGCCGGAGCAGCTGCGCCGCGAGACCCAGGGAGACCACCTGACCGCCGGAGAGGGTGTGCAGCCGCCGGTCGAGCGACAGCTCGCCCAGGCCGAGGCGGTCCAGCTCGGCGCGGGTGCGCTCCTCGATGTCCCAGTCGTCGCCGATCGTGGCGAAGTGCTCCTCGCTGGCGTCGCCGGCCTCGATGGCCTGCAGCGCCGCGATCCGCTCGGCGACGCCCAGCACCTCGGCCACGGTCAGGTCGCCGGCCAGCGGCAGGGTCTGCGGCAGGTAGCCGAGCACGCCGTCGACGGCGACGCTGCCGCCGCTGGGCCGCAGCTCCCCGGCGATCAGCCGCAGCAGCGTGCTCTTGCCGGCGCCGTTGGGCGCGACCAGGCCGGTGCGGCCGCCGGGGACGGTGAAGGACAGCTCCGAGAAGACCGGGGTGTCGTCCGGCCAGGAGAAGGACAGGTTCGAGCAGACGATGAACGCATCGGACATGCGAGTGACCTCAGAGGGTGGGGTGGGCGCGCCGGAGCCGCCCGGAACGAGACGGGGAATGGTGGAACGACGGCATGGCCACGGCGGCTGCGCTGACGCGCGCCGAACGGTGGCCTGAGACATCCGGTATCACCCGGAGATGTCGTCGTCACCCGCCATGTCTGGTCTCCTCGTCAACCGCTGACACCCAACTCGGCCGAGTCTAACAACGGACCTTCCGCCCGCCACCGGGTTCCCTGCCAGGTGCATCGGCTCCGCGGTCCCGGGCAAGAAGGCCCGGGTCGTTGGCCGGTCGCTTCGGGCCGTGATACCTGTGGGTCATATTGATGACTCACAGGTATCACGTTCGAAAACGACATGCCCGGCTCGCACGACACGGCGCGGACGGCTGTCGAAGCGCAGCCACGGCGCGCTCAGCGAGGTCGGTACTCGACCTCCGGGCGGCCGGGGGTGCCGTAGCGGGGGTGGCGCGCGGCCCGGTCGACGGTCACCAGGTACTCCAGGTAGCGCCGGGCGGTCACCCGGGAGATGCCGGTGCGCCCGCTCACCTCGGTCGCGGACAGGCCCACCTCCTCGCCGGGAGCGGCCGGCCGGGACCCGTGCGTGAGGGCCGCGCGCACCCGGTTCAGGGTCTCGGCGTCGAGGCCCTTGGGCAGGCTGTGCCCGGTCGTGCCGCGCAGGGTGGCGAACATCCGGTCCACCTCGTGCTGGGCGGCCACCTCGCCGTCGGCGAGCGCCTGGGCGCGGTAGTCGGCGTATCGCTCCAGCTTGTCCCGGAACGCGGCGAAGGTGAACGGCTTGAGCAGGTAGTGGGTCACCCCGAGGGAGACCGCGGTGCGTACCACCGCCAGGTCCCGCGCCGAGGTCACCGCGAGCACGTCGACGCTGCTGCCGGCCGCGCGCAGCGCCCGGCAGACGTCCAGGCCGTGCGCGTCGGGCAGCCGAAAATCGAGGAGTACGAGGTCCACGTCGCCGCCGTCGTTGGCGCGCAGCGCCGCCATCGCCGCCCGCGCGGTGTGCGCCACCCCGACCACCACAAAACCGGGAACCCGTCCCGTGTACGCCGCGTGCGCCTCGGCCAGCAGCGGCTCGTCCTCGACGACCAGCACCCGGATGTCGGTCATCGGCGCGCCCCGACGACCGGCAGGCGGACGGTGAACAGGCTGCCGCCGTCGTCCGAGCGGCCCACCTCGGAGCGACCCCCGTGCCGGTGGACCACCTGCCCGATCAGTGCCAGGCCCAGGCCTCGGCCGGTGCTCTTGGTGGACCAGCCGCGCCGGAACGCGTCCTCCACCCGGTCCGGAGCCAGCCCCGGGCCGCTGTCGGCGACCCGGACCACCAGGTCGTCGTCGACCGCGCCGACGAAGACCCGCACCCGGCGGGGCGCCGGCGTACCGGCCACCGCTTCCAGGGCGTTGTCGATGAGGTTGCCGACCACGGTGAGCAGGTCGTTGGTCGGCAGCGGACTGTCGTCGAGGCGGCAGTCCGGCTCGATCACCAGGTCCACACCGCGCTCGCTGGCCTGCGCCGACTTGCCGAGCAGCAGCGCGGCCAGGGCCGGTTCGGTCACCGCGCCGACCACCCGGTCGGTCAGCTGCTGTGCGAGGGCCAGGTCCCGGGTGCCGAGCCGGACCGCCTCGTCGGGGCGGCCCAGCTCCACGAGCGTCAGCACGGTGTGCAGCCGGTTGGCCGACTCGTGGGTCTGCGCCTGCAACGCCTCGGTCAGCGCGCGCACCGAGTCCAGTTCGCTGGCCAGGGTGCGCAGCTCGGTCTGGTCGCGCAGGGTCAGCACGGTGCCGAGCACGGCGCCCTCGAAGCGGGTGGTCCGCTGGTTGGCCACCAGCACCCGGTCACCGGCCAGGACGGGCTCGTCGAGGGCGTCCCGCCCGGAGCCGAGCAGGTCGGCCACCGCGGGCGGCAGGTCGATCCCGGCCACCGGCTGGTCGATCACGACTGCGTCCGCGTCGAGCCCCAGCAGTCGGCGCCCCTCGTCGTTGATCAGCGCCACCCGCCGGTCGGTGGTCAGCACCACGAGGCCCTCGCGCACCGAGTGCAGGACGGCGTCGTAGTACTCGTACATCCGGGTCATCTGTGCAGGCCCGAGGCCGTGCGTCTGGCGGCGCAACCGGCGGCTGAGCAGCCAGGAGCCGGTCGCGGCGAGGGCGAGCGCCGGTGCGGCGACGCCCAGCAGCACCGGCAACTGGCCGAGCAGCTTGCGGTTGATCGCCGAGGTGGTGATGCCCACGGACACCAGGCCGACGATCCGTCGCTGGTCGTCGTACACCGGAACGACCGCACGCACCGACTCGCCGAGCGTGCCGACGTTGGTGATGGTGAACGGGTGGCCGGCCAGGGCGGGGCCGATCTCCCCGACGAACGGCTGGCCGATCAGCTCCCGGGTCGGGTGCGAGAACCGGGTGCGGTCGGGGGCCATCACGACCACGAAGTCGGTGCCCGTCGCGAGCCGGGTCGATTCGGCGTACGGCTGGAGGGTGCCGGCCGGGTCGGCGGTCGCGAGGGCCGCGCGGACGTCGGGGGAGCGGGCCACGGTCTGCGCGACCGCGAGCACCTCCTCCTGCGCGGCCTGCCGGGCGTCGCTGCGGGCCAGCCAGACGGCGCCCGCCGCGCCGGCCAGCACGAGCAGCGTCACGACCACCGCCTGGAGGGCGAAGAGCTGCCCCGCGATGCTCCACTGGCGTCGGGCCACCTCCACCACCTCCTCGTCGCGCCGCTGTCGTTGGTGCCTCCGCGGTGAACAGAATGACCGCAAGGCTGTCAACACGTGAGACGCGCTTCACATTGTCGACATGGACACCGCATCCACCACCACACCGGCACCGCCGGCCCGTCGGGACCGTACCCGTTTCCTCTACCTGGCCGTCATCGTCGCCGTGCTCGCCGGCATCGTGGTCGGCCTGGTCGCCCCTGATTTCGGCAAGGAACTCAAGCCGATCGGCACCGGCTTCGTCAACCTGATCAAGATGATGATCAGCCCGGTCATCTTCTGCACCATCGTGCTGGGCGTCGGCTCCGTCCGGCAGGCGGCGAAGGTCGGCAAGGTCGGCGGCCTCGCCCTCGGCTACTTCCTGACCATGTCGACCGTCGCGCTCGCCATCGGCCTGGTGGTCGGCAACATCATCCAGCCCGGCTCCGGGCTGGACCTGGGTCAGGACCTCGCAGGCGCGGGCAAGGCCGCCGCCGGCGACGAGGCCGGCGGGACGGCCGAGTTCCTGCTCGGGATCATCCCGACCACATTGTTCTCCGCGCTCACCGAGGGTGAGGTGCTCCAGACGCTGCTGGTGGCCCTGCTGGTCGGCTTCGCCGTCCAGGCCATGGGCCGGCGCGGTGAGCCCGTGCTGAGCGCCATCGCCGTCATCCAGCGGGTGGTCTTCAAGGTGCTCGCCATGATCATGTGGCTGGCGCCGATCGGTGCTTTCGGTGCCATGGCCGCGGTGGTCGGCGCGACCGGCGTGGACGCGCTCAAGAGCCTCGCGCAGATCATGGTCGGCTTCTACGCCACCTGCCTGATCTTCGTGCTGGTGATCCTCGGCGCGCTGCTCTGGTTCATCGCCCGGATCTCGATCTTCTCGCTGCTGCGCTACCTCGGTCGGGAGTTCCTGCTGATCCTGTCGACCTCGTCGTCGGAGTCGGCGCTGCCGCGGCTGATCGCCAAGATGGAGCACTTCGGGGTGAGTAAGCCGGTCGTGGGCATCACGGTGCCGACGGGGTACTCGTTCAACCTCGACGGCACGGCCATCTACCTGACGATGGCGTCGCTGTTCATCGCGGACGCGCTGGGCAAGCCGCTGTCGATCGGCGAGCAGGTGTCGCTGCTGCTCTTCATGATCATCGCGTCGAAGGGTGCTGCGGGGGTTACCGGCGCTGGGCTGGCGACGCTGGCTGGTGGGCTTCAGTCGCACCGACCGGATCTCGTCGACGGGGTTGGGCTGATCGTGGGCATCGACCGGTTCATGTCGGAGGCTCGGGCCTTGACGAACTTCGCCGGCAACGCCGTGGCGACGGTGCTGGTGGGGACGTGGACGGGGGAGTTCGATCGGGATCGGGCGGTTGGGGTACTCCGCGGCGACGACCCGTTCGACGAGGCGACGATGCTCGACGAGCACGACGACGAGGACGAGTCGGCGTCGCGGCGGTCCGCCGACGAGCCGGCAGCGCCGGCCGGCGTACCGGCCTGACCTCGCGGTCAGGAATCACCGGGGGTTCCCGCCGGCCGCGTCGGCGGGAACCCCGTCCGCACCGAAGAGGTTCAGCGCAGGCACACACCCGCTACCCGGCTCGGTGCATCAACCTGCGGGAGGCCGTCTACGACGCCTCGTTGCAAGACGGCTCGTCACTCGCCAGTCCGCTGGGCGGCCGACCGAGTTCGGCGCGGTACGTCGATACTGAGCCGATGACGGACGAGCAGCCGACGGAGCTGACCCGGTGGACCATCCACGGTGAGCGGGTCGTCGACGACACTCGACGTGCGCGGCTGAGCATCGCTGACGTGGAGTTGCCCGACGGGGTGCGGTTCGAGCAGTACGTGATCCGAGCACCCCGATCGGCCATGGTCGCGGTCCTCGACGAGCGGGAGCGGCTGCTGCTGATGAGGCGGCACCGTTTCGTGTTCGACCGGTGGGTGTGGGAGCTGCCCGGCGGTTACGTCGACGGTCACGAGCTGCCCGAGGTGTGCGCCGTACGCGAGGTGGAGGAGGAGACCGGCTGGCGTCCGCACCAGGTAGAGCCGCTGCTGTCGTTCCAGCCATGGGTAGGCACCGCGGACGCCGAGAACCTGCTCTTCCTTTCCCGGGCGGCGGAGCACACGGATGGTCCGGTTGATGTGAACGAGGCCGAGCGGGTCGCCTGGATCCCACTGGCCGAGGCGCGCGAACTCGTGGCGAGTGGCGAGATCGTCGGAGCCGGCACGGTGATTGCGGTGCTGGAGTTGGTCGCCCGACAGGCGCGCGGGGAGTTGTAGGCATCAGCGCCGGGCGCCGAGGACCGCATCGAGCGTGGCCGTCAAGGAACTGGTGACACCGTCCGGCCTGCATAACGACGAGCGCCGGGAGATGCGCGAACGGTCCGTGCGCGAGGCGCCGGCCGTTGCCCGCCTGCTACATGTCTACGTGGTACGCGTCTTCGACGTGCTGCACTCGGGCGACGCCCCCTGGATCGTGATCGAGCTTGTCCCGTCCCGTTCCCTGCATGAGGTGCTCGAAGCAGAGGGTCCGATGCCGGTGGCCCGCGCCGCGCGGATCGGGCTTGGCGCGCTCCTCAACCCGGGTACGGCCAGAGCATGACATCGCGACGCTGCTTTGGAGCTGGCGCGGGTGATCGTCGCTCCGCCGCCACCTCGCCCAACAGGCATGGTCACGAATAGCTCGTCGCTCCATCTCCCCGAAATCACTAGTCCTGAACGTTGCCTGTGGCGGTTATGGTTGTCCGAATCCATCCGTATAGGGCGACGGAAACGCGGTAGGTGTCATGGTCAGAGATCCTGAACCTTCGGTAACTTTTGGGGAGGAGCTTCGTCGTCGGCGGATGGCTGCGGGACTTTCGTTGACCGACCTGGCCAGGCGAACCAACTTCAGTAAGGGGCATCTGTCAAAGGTCGAGTCCGGAGCGAAGCACGCAAGTTCTGACCTTGCACGCCTTTGTGATCAAGCACTCCAGGCCGAGGGTGCGCTGAGCCGGCGAGTTATCGCAGCTGCTGCCAAGTCACTGCCGGACACCGCGGAGCCGAGCGAGGTGTGGACGATGCAGTTGGATCCAGGTGGCGGCACCACCTTCAGCGCCTTTGATCGGCGAACCGCCATGACGAGCGTGGGCGTCGGCATGATGAGCTGGGTGCTCCCCGAGCGCTCCAAGTCGCACGGATCCGTGGAAACGGTGTTGCCCGCCTTCCGCTCGTGGCTCGACGATTTTCGCCGGCTGGGGCAGTGCGTGGATCCTTCCATGATCATTCAGATGAGTGTCGTGGCCACCAACACACTGCGCGCGCTGATCAGCGATTCTCCCGGTTCTCCCGAGCGCTCCGCCGCGCTTCGCCTGGCTTCCCGTTTCGCCGAGTACACCGGCTGGATGGCACAGGAGAAGGGTGATGACGACGCATCGGCCTGGTGGACCAACCGGGCGGTGGAGATGGCAGCGTCAGGTGGGGACAAGGATTTGGCGGCATATGCCCTGCTGCGTCGGGCGGACCTGACGCTGTACCGGGACGACTGGGTAGCTACCCTGTCGCTCGCCCAGGACGCGCAGGCCAGGTCTGGGCTGGCCCGGGTCCGGGCGCATGCCGCCCAGCGCGAGGCGCAGGCACACGCACTGGCTGGAGACGAACGGGCCAGCCGGCGATGTCTCGACCGTTCAGCCACGTTGATGGCGCAGTCGGTGACAGAGGATGTGGATGGGCCGGTGCTCGGGAGCACGACGATGACCGACCCCGTTGCGTTCGCTACGGGTTGGTGCCTGTTCGACCTGGGCCATCCACGCGACGCAGCCGAGATCCTCTCCGCCGAGCTAACCAGGTTGCCGGCGTCGGCGATGCGCACCCGAGCCCGCTATGGGGCGCGCCTGGCACTGGCACACGCCCAAGCCGGCGACATTGACCAGGCCTGTGCGGTGGCTGATCCCGTGGTGTCGGATATGCGTCTGCTCGACTCGGCCACGGTGCGGTACGACCTGCGTCATCTCAGTCGAATCCTACGGCGTTGGCGCAGTCAGCCGGCCGTCCGTGAATTGATGCCATCGCTCGCACGGGCGCTTCAGGTAGTGAGGCATTGACGCTGCCGCCAGGTGATCGGCCTTAATCGCCGATTGTGCCTGTCAAGGCGGCCCATTCCTCCGCCCACCCGTGTGCTGTTGCCGGCCCGGTCGGCCGAGGGCAACACGTTGCTTTTCGCCGATGCTGGATGACAGCCTGGCGGGAAAGCCGGGGATCGAACGGTAGTGGCAGCTTCGCTGCTGGCCGTATCAGAGTCGACTCTCTTCAGGGCACGAAAGCATGGCTTCCCGCCGATCGACGTAGCCTGCGAGCACTCGCGGAAGGTCCGCCAATGAGTGGAATTTTTATCAACTACCGGGTTGACGACGACGCCTCTGCCGCCGCACTTGTGGACGAGAGGCTTCGTCAGGAGTTCGGTGACGGCAACGTCTTCCGGGACAGCCGGTCGCTGGTCTCGGGCCTGGACTTCGATCCCGAGTTGTGGCGTCGATTGAAGATGAGCACCGTGTTGCTCGCGCTGATCGGGCCGCGTTGGCTGACGTTGAGCGACGACACCGGCCAGCGTCGGTTGGACCATCCGCGCGACTACGTTCGGCGGGAGATCCGGTATGCGTTGAAGCGAGACATGGTGGTGATCCCGCTGTTGCTCAACGACACGTCCATCCCGCGCGCGATGGAACTCCCATCTGACATTCGGCAGTTCAGCCGGCGGCAGTTCATGGAGCTGCGGGTCCGGAGCGTCACAGTGGATCTGAATGCCCTCGTCGCACAACTGGCGTTGGAGGTTCCCCGTCTTGCTGCAGTCCCGCAGGACGCAGCGAAGCCTCGGTGGTACGAGCATCCACCGGTCGGTGGCATCGATGCGCGACACACGGCGGTGTATTTGCACGGGGACGGCCACGACATCAGCGGCACCATCATCGGCGGGGACAATCGTGCCTGAGACGAGAGACGGCTCCGAGGCGGACAGCCTCAGTGGCCATCACGACGCTGAGGTGAAATCAGCGCCGGAGGTGCCGGTCGCCGACGGTGCGGAAGATCTGGCCGCAACCCTGTCCGGAGCGCGGGCCGGCAAAGAGTCGCGCTCCGCCGCCGATGACGTCGAGGGGGACGGCAGAGCGGGCGATGAGGACCGTACTCGCCGTCAGGAGGAGTTCCGGGCGACGCGGGCCGACGGCCTAGGCTCATTCGGGCTCCGGTCTAGTGCGGTTTTCATCACGGGAGATGGACACAGCTTCAGCGGCCAGATCAGCGGCGGCGACAGCGTCAAAGGCGGCGATGGCAGTGGCCTGGTGTTCACGACGGTGTCCCGTCGCACCGTAGCCGAGGTCGTGAGGGTGTACGTCTGTCCCGATGGCTATGGCGAAATCCAGCGCGCCGGTGACAAGGCATCCCTCATGCTGCTGCGCGTGTCACCCCGCTGGGGTGGAACCAGCACGGCAATACGGTTGCTCGCCGACCTCCGGCAGGTGCACGAGCTGCGGTTCAGCGGCGACCTGGCGGCGGTGCCGGTCGAGTCGCTGCCGGAAGGATGCGGCTTCATCCTGGACCGGATCACCATCCGCCAGCTCGCCACCCTGCGCGCACGAGATCTTCCCGCGCTGGAGGACCGGTTCCAGAAGCGGCACAGCAAACTCGTCGTCATCCTCGACGCTGATGCCCGTACCCAGGATCATGGGGTGGAGCGCGCCGTTCAGCGGATCACCTGTCCTCCGCCAGCCGACCAGGTGCTGGCCAGCCATCTGACCGACTTGCTCGGCTCCAGCTCTGAGGCCGCAACGCTGTTGACGGAGCACGGGCTCGGCAACCAGTTGGCCACGGTGGAACCCGGCTCGTTCGACGCGTCGCAGCTGGTCGAGCTGGCCCGCGACCTGGCGGAGGCCGCGGGCGGCCGGGGCACGTTCGAGGAAGCCCTAATCCGCTTTCAGGACCGTGCCCAGCGTGACGTCGAAGATTGGTACGACGGCATCGACGGCCCCGACCAGCGGTCGATCGTCGTGGCGTTGTCCGTCCTGGATTCCATGACATACGACGCGGTGACGCGTGCGGCAGCCCGCTTGGAACAGGCTTGGCGCGATGATGATGCGGGCGGTGGTCCTGTGTCAGGACGGGCGCGCCGACCCCGAAGGGCGCGGCTGCAGGCGGCTCGGGCGCGGATCACCAACGAAGCCCGGAACACCAGGTATGGGCGTGCCGAGCTGGAAATTGCCTCCTTTCTCGACGGCAGCTATCCCGAACGGCTGTTACGCCACATCTGGCATGAGCATGATTACGACCGCGACCTGGTGCTGGCCTGGTTGAACGGGCTGGCCTCGGACGTCGAGGGCCGGGTGAGGATCAGGTCGGCGATGGCCATCGGCTACCTCAGTCAGTTCGCCTTCGACACCATTCGCCGCGACATCATCACCCCTTGGGCGCGCAGCGGGGACGGCGACGAACGAGAGCGGGCTGTGGCTGCTCTGTCACTGCCGGCTCGTCACCCGGACACGGCAGGCCGGGTCATCCGCATGGTCCTGGAGTGGTGTGAGCGGAACGGCCCCCTGCGCCGTACGGCAGCGCGGGCCCTGGGCTCCAGCGTCGGCGCCGTGCTTGCCACCGGTCCAGACAATCGGCTGAGCGAGCTGGCTGAGAAGCCCGACGCCGTGCTCCACGTCTGCATCGGCGACAGCCTGGCCGAACTGATGACCGACGCCGACGGCGATCGGCAGATCGAGCTGTTGCGGCTGCTGGACAACTGGTCGGCTGAGCGGGCGGCGGGGCGTCAGGCAGCGGGTGTGACGGCCTTTCTGGAAGTAGCTGCCACTCTCTGGCGAGTCGAGAGAACTCCCGACGGTGACACGCACTGGCCTTCCCTGCTCTGGATGGCGACCGAGGGCGCGGCGGACCCAGCTATCGCTCCGGCACGACCGATCATCGCCCGACTGTGGAGCCGTGCGCTGATCGCGCCGGGAAGTGACCAGGCCGTTCACCGGGTCTTCCGCCGCTGGGCGCTGAGCGCCGAACGATCGCCGCAGCTGCAGCCGCACCTCGTCCGTCTGTTGCTGGAAGCGGCAATGACGAAGCGACAGGCGGGATTGCTCGCGGCCCACGCCCGACGATTGCGCGACCCCGAACCGCTGGCGCCGGATCTGGCCGCCAGATTGTTGCATGTGCTGAGTCAAAGGAGTCACGGGTGGTGAGCACGCATCCGGTGCTGAATCGGGAGGAACTCAGTAGGCTGCCGTTTCGGCGTCGGCCGGTTGCCCAGCCAGGCACGCAGCTGGTCTTTCAGAACGCTGATGGACAACTCGTTGCTCCCGGGCACCCGTACACGGCAGGGGACCTGTGGTGGCGGGGCCCGCGGGTAATGTATGTCGTCGACATCACCGCTCACGATGAAGCGTTCATCGCCCAGTTGCCCTGCGCCGGCGACACGCTGCATTTTGATGCTGCGGTCAAGTACTCCTGGCGGGTATCCGAACCAGCAACGGTCGTTCGGGAGAACGTGACCGAGCCGGCGGCACGATGCCAGGCGCATCTCACCGATCGACTGCGTTCGGTGACTCGACGGTTTGCCGCATTGGAGTCCCAGGCGGCCGAGGAAGAGGCCCGCGCCCAGCTCTCGTCCGGTTCTCTTGAGATCGGTGGCGGACTGGTCATCTCCGCGTTTCAGGTGGAGTTGAGCATCAACTCCGAGCAGAGGACGCTCGCAAAGGATCTGGAGATCGAGTCGCTCCGGCATCAGGTCGCGATGCTCAAGGAAAAGGGGCGGCAGGAGCTTGAGGGAGTCACCCAGGAGGGCGAGCTCGGCCGGCACAAACAGCGGACGGAGCACTTCGCTGGGCTGCTCGCTGCTGGTCCTGCGGCCGTTGCTGCCATCATCGCCGCGGAGGATCCGCAGAAGGCCACCGAGGCCGCGAATTTCATGGTCGCACTGTACGAAAAGGATGAGCGGCTCGCCGTCGAGGCGCTGAAGGTGATCGCCGAGGGGAATCAGCTGCGGATCGGCGACCTCGATGAAGCTGTCGAGGCTGTCGTGGACCGGTTCAAGGCCGTGGTCGGCCGGACGGACAGCCGACTCGGGGCGCAGACCACCCCGACCGCGTTGAGCGGGCAATCCGCCATGATCGCCGACCAACCCGCCCCGGCGCCCCGGCCGCCGGTGGAATCCTCCGAGACACAAAGGGTGACGGATGAGGGTTCTTGACCTACTCGCCGGCTGGATCCAGCGACTGCCGGTGTTGCCAGCGCAGGCCCGACCCGTCCTGTGGCTGCCGATACTCGCCCTCGTGGTGATCATCGGCCTGCGGCTGTTGGTACGCCGGGCTTTGCCATGGCTTGGTCGGCTGGCTACGGCAGGGCTCGGGTGGCTGGCGGTCACGCTCGGCGCCCTGCTCCTCCTCCCCGACGTGCTGATCTCGTTCGTCTACCGCAGAGCCGGCAATCGGCCCCCCGCACTGATCTATGGGTATGGCGATGCCGTGGTGACAATTGCGCTGAGCCTTCGACGGTGGGCAGCACTGGCAACGCCGGCGTCGCTACGCCTCGCTCGGGTGCATTTCGGCGTCGTCCTAATGGTGGCTCTAGGCTGGTTGTGGCTGTGGAACCAAGGTTACTGTCCGGAGAATTCGACCGGCGGTTACTGCGTACGACCGGTTGAGATGTGGGTCGCTGCAGTGGAGGCGTCCTGAGGCACAGCCAACGAGGCCAAAGGTTCAGACGGCGGGGTCGTCCGGTCCGAAGCCGGAGCGATACATGCCAGCCAGGTGGTTCGCGAGCGGCAAGGAAGCGCCGCACGAGGTGCAGCTGGCCCTCCCGAACAGGGACGTGAGCGCGTGGCCACCGACTCACGTCCCGCCTGCACGGCTTTTGTCTGCAGGGCGAACGGCCAACTCTGAGGACCGGCCCGGCTCAACCGGACCGTTTTCATCGAGCTCGACGAGCAACTCTTCCTCACAAGCCGGGCACCGCACGTCGACCTCGCCATCGTTGACGTGGTCGAGTTCCTTGCCCCAGATCTCGTCGCCTTCCATACCGAGGACGGCCTGCAAAAGAAAGACAAACTCGCGTCACTCGATGCGCCCGTCGGGAGGCTCTTTAATGCCAGAGCCCGCAGTGCGGCGATGTCGCCGGCTTAGACCGCGCGGTCGTCGGCGTCAGCGTCCACCGCGATCCGCCCACCGAGAACGATGGCGTTCTCCCGGTCATCCAGCCGGAAAGCCGCGCAGGTACGGGCAATCCACGGCACCGGGCGGGCGCTCGCCGGATCACAGGTGCCCTGATGGCACGTTTGGTGCCAGATGCGGTCCCACGCGGGCGACTCTGGGTCGCCCGCCGCCGCGTCTAGGAGGACTGAAGATCCGTAACGTCAGGCAGCCTGTCACACCGACTGCGCGCGACCGCCCAGGCTTGGCGCTCGCCGAGGGAGCAGAGCGTGACCGCCGCATTGGACCACGGGGGCAAGGATCTGCCGGCCGTCACCGGAGCGCCATCTCGGCGGGCTATTCGTCGCGAAACCCGCCGCCACCGGGCCCCTCGTTGGAGAATGGTGGGCCGGGGAGGGTGCCGCGACGAACCCGGGGGACAGGCGTGCTCGGAACCAGCCTCCTGGGCCGGCTTCGCCGCCGTGACCCGGGGGATGCCGTCCTGCGGCGCGCGGCACGGCTGACCCTCGTCGCGTCCGTCATCTTCTACGTCTGCCGCTACGGCGCGGGCAGCCCGATGCTCGCCACGTACGGTCTGTTCGGCGTCGTCGCCGCCGGCTCGTTCGCGCAGCTGCCCGGTCCGGCGCCCCAGCGGGCGCGGATCCTGGTGACGTCGCTGCCGGTGGTCTGGGCCCTCATCGCGGCGGGCACCCTGCTGGCGTGGAGCACCTGGGCCGCCGCCGTCGGGATGCTGGTCATCGGGTTCGTGGTGGCGTTCGCCGGGGTCGGCAATCCGCGACTGGTCGGGCTGGGCAGCGCGTTCCAGCTCTTCTACATCCTGGCGTCGTTCCCGCCGTACCAGCCGGACACCCTGCCGGAGCGGCTGGCGGGGGTCACGCTCGCCATCGTGGTGCTCGCCGTGGCTGAGGTGTTCCTCTGGCCCGATCCGGTGCCGGTCACCTACCGGCAGCGCCTCGCCGAGGCGGCGGACGGCGTCGCGGCGTTCCTCGATTTCACGGCGGAGGCGCTGACCGACCCGAACGGCGGTCGGGACACGCGGCGTGAGCGGGCGTACGCGGCGGTGGACGGGCTCGCGCTGGGCCGCAATTCTCCGGCGTGGGCACCCACCGCAGCGGGTGCACGGGACCGGGCGCTGCGAATCTGCGCGGCCGCGTTACGGGAGGTGCTCGCCGAGGCGGACCGGTTGGCGGCGGA
Organism: Micromonospora acroterricola; assembly: GCF_003172955.1. Classification (GTDB taxonomy): domain Bacteria; phylum Actinomycetota; class Actinomycetes; order Mycobacteriales; family Micromonosporaceae; genus Micromonospora; species Micromonospora acroterricola. Next base: position 22,246 of record NZ_QGKR01000207.1, read on the forward strand.
CACGCCGCCCGAGCCGATCCCGGACCTGGCGGCGGCGCGGCTGCTGCGCTCGTGCGCCGAGACGACGCGTGCCGCTGGCCAAAGCCTGTCGCCGGGTGCGCCGTCGGTCAACCTCGGCGAGGTGGACGCCGCGATCGGGCGGGCCGAGGTGGCGTACCCCGTTGGAGAGGGCGACGGCCGCGACGCGCCGGACGTGCCCCGGTTGTGCCGGGACGCCACCGCGCTGGCCCTCGCCGACCAGGTGCGGGTCCTCGCCGTCGGCGCCCGCGTGGCCAACGGGTCGCGGCTCAACGGCGAGGACGCCTACTCGGGGCTGTTCGACTACGCGCGGCACGGCCCATGGACGTTGTACTGGCGGCAGTTCCGCTCCCACCTGGCTCCCCGTTCCGCCTACCTGCACAGCTCGCTGCGGCTGGCCGTGGCGCTGGCCGTCGCCCGGGTGGCCGCGGGGGTGTTCCAGCTGACCCACGGCTTCTGGGTGCTCCTGGCGACCCTGACCGTCCTGCGCACCTCGGCCGCGGACACCCGTACGGCGCTGCGGCCCGCCGTGCTGGGCACGATCGCCGGTGCCGTCGTCAGCGGCGGGCTGATGCTCGTCGTCCAGGAGCCGATCGTGTACGCCGTCGCATTGCCGTTCACCCTGATGCTGGCCTTCGGCGTCGGTCGCCTGCTGGGGCCGGTCTGGCAGCAGGCGCTGTTCACCGTGCTGCTGACGTTCGTCTTCGCCCAGCTCGCCCCCGAAGGATGGCGACTCGCCGAGGCCCGCCTGGTCGACGTCGTGCTCGGCGCCGTGATCGGTGTGCTCGCCGGGGTGGCGATGTGGCCGCGCGGCGCGAGCCGCGACCTGCGGCGCAACGCCGCCCGCTACCTGACGGCCAGCGCGGACGTGGTCGAGCAGACCGTCCAGGCGGTGCTCGGCGGCCCGCCGCCCGACCAGGCTCTCGACCGGGTCCGCAGGAGCACGATCCTCGTCGACTCGTCCTACTGCCAGTACCACTCGGAGCGGCAGGATCCGGCGAGCCGGCGCGTGAACTGGGACGCCGTCCTGTCCGCCGGGAACCGCGCGGTGCCGGCCGCCGAGTCGCTGCTGCGACGCAACCCACCCGGCTGCCTCGCCGGCTGGCCGGCGGCGGCGGCGTTGCTGCGGGACTCCGCAGGTCAACTGCGATCGGGATACGACGACCTCGCCGACGAGGTCGAGCACGGCCGGCCGTCCGGCCCGGTGCCCGTCCCGGCTGACTGCGTCCACGAACTCGACCGGATCCGCCCGGTGCTCGGCGAGGTCGGCTCCCAGTCCTCGGTCCGGCATCTGGTGGAGGTCGACCGGTGGCTCGGCGGTCTCGCCGACAGCCTCTCCCGGATCCGCCCGCCCGCCGATGGCGAATCGGTCAGTCGGGAGCGGAAGTGGTGACGGGTGCAGTACGTCTAGCGAGGCACGAAACCCTGTTGTACAGCTCAGGTCACTCCTAGTCGATCTTCAGTGACCGAGTGGCCACTGTCGAAGACTGGTGAAGATCAGCAGACTCCTCTGCGTGACCTACCAACCACCCGAACAGCCTTACCCCGGCCCGCAACCGCCACCAGCGGGGTACCCCGGTTTCCAGCCGCCGCCCGTCCCTGGCGGGCGCAAGCTGGGCACCTGGGCGATCGTCGGCATCGTCGTGGGCGCTGTCGTGCTGCTCTGCTGCGGCATCGGCGTCGTCGGCGCGATCGTCGGCGGCGACAGCCCTGAGGCAACGCCCTCGGCGTCGGCGCGGGCCGTGGTCGAAGGGGCCGCGCCGACGCCAACCGCCGCCTCCGCGACGCCGGCCGCGCCGGTGACCACTGCCGCTGCGCCGCCATCCGTGGTCCCGACGACGAAGCCGGCGCCTCCGCCCGCACCGGTCACGGTTGTCATGCCGGACCTGGTCGGTCTGAACGCTGCCGTGGCTCAGGACAAGTTGAAGAGGCTTGGCATCACCACCATCAAGCTCGGTAGCGGCGACGAGAACGACACGTTCGTGATCCTGCCGGAGAACTGGACGGTGACGAAGCAGTCCCACAAGAAGGGCGCCAAGGTGGCCCTTGATGAGCTGGTGGTGTTGACCTGCACCAAGCAGGGCTGACGCGATGAGGCCCCGAACACCCGTGTTCGGTGGTTCGGGGCTTCACGTCGACGGCCTGCCGGTCGGTCGCAGGTCCGCTCGCCGATGGCTGTGGCCGACCCGAGTGCTCAACAGCCCGGAGAGCCGGCAGCATGTCGATGAGCGTGATACCTCAGTGTCATATCTATACCTCAGGGTCATCACGCTCGTCAGGGACCGGCCCGCCGAGCGCGGCTGGCAGGTGGCTCCTCCATGGGCCGCAGGCCGCCGTTCGCCGATTGGCCGTGCCCAGCCCGCGCCGCCCCGCCTAGCGTCGTTGCCATGGAGATCGAGCAGGCGCAGCAGTTGTGGAAGCCGGAGCCCGGTTGGTTGAACACCGCCTCCTACGGGCTGCCGCCGGAGCCGGCCTGGACGGCGATGCAGGAGGCCCTGGCCGACTGGCGGGTCGGCCGCACGTCGTGGGAGGGCTGGGGTGACTCCGTCAACCGGGCCCGGACGGCGTTCGCCGGCCTGATCGGGGTGCCCGCCGAGGACGTGGCGGTCGGCGCGACCGCCTCGCAGATGCTGGCGCCAATCGCGGCGGCGCTGCCGGCCGGCACGACCGTGGTGGTTCCCGAGATCGAGTTCACGTCCAACCTGTTTCCGTGGCTGGCGCAGGAGGAGCGGGGCGTCACGGTCCGCACCGTGCCGGCGGACGGGCTGGCCGACGCGATCGACGGTGACACCGACGTGGTCGCGTTCAGCCTGGTGCAGTCGGCCGACGGGGCCGTCGCGGCGTACGACGAGATCGTGGCCGCGGCCCGCGCGCACGGTGCGCTGGTCGTGGTGGACGCGAGCCAGGCGTGCGGCTGGCTGCCGTTCGACGGAAGTCTCGCCGACGCGGTGGTGGTGAGCGGCTACAAGTGGGTGATGGGTCCGCGTGGCTGCGCGTACGCCTATCTGGCCCCCGCGTTGCGCGACCGGCTGCGCCCGGACGCCGCCGGCTGGTACGCGGGCCGCGACCCGCACGCCTCCTACTACGGCCCGCCGCTGCGGCTGGCCGACGACGCCCGCCGGTTCGACATCTCACCGGCCTGGTTCAGTTGGGTCGGCGCGGCGCCCGCCCTGGAGTTGATCGCCGAGATCGGCGTGCCGGCGATCCGGGCGCACGACGTGGCGCTGGCCAACCGGTTCCTGACCGGGCTGGGCCGGCTGCCGGGGGAGAGCGCCATCGTCACCGTCGACGTGCCCGACGCGGAGCGGCGCCTGGCGGCGGCCGGCATCCGGGCGGCGGTGCGCGCCGGACGGGTCCGGGCCTCCTTCCACGTCTACTCCACCGAGGCCGATGTGGACGCGGCCCTGGCGGCGCTGACCGGTTGAGCCCGCGGGTGCGGACGGCCGGCCGTGCCCCCCGAGGGGTCACGGCCGGCCGTCTTCCCTGCGGTCAGGAACAGATGCTGAAGGTCGCGGAGGTGTACGAGAGGGGACGCGACTCCAGGTCGGGACCGAGGCTCATGTCCCATCGCCCGTTGGGGAGGCGACCGAAGTGGATGATCTCGGTGCCGGCGCCGTCGTAGTAGAACCACCCCTCGCCCTCCCATACGCCGAGGCGGGTCGCTGCCTTGGCCAGGGTCCGGGGGCCGACGACGCCGTCGCTGACGAGACCTCGGGCGCTCTGCCACTTCTTCGTGGCCGCGGTCGTCGCCGACCCGAACCGGCAGTCGACACCGGAGCGGGCGAGATAGCCGTCGGCCCACAGGATCATCTGCCACATGGCGACGACATTGTTGTACCGGCGCGTCGACGCGGAGATGGGGCCCTCGTCGCCCCAGTCGTCGGTCCAGGTGCCCGAGCCCGCGACGTACCCCTGGCTGACGGAGGCCGACGCCGGCGCGGCCGAGATGGCGAGAGTGCCGAGCATCGCGACCACCGCCATCGCAACGGCCCTGATTCGTAGGAACATGCATCCCCCTCTGACTGGTCGGGCGGGTTGTGCCGGTTACACGCTCGGCGACCCTGTCCCGTTGCAGGTCAGTCAGGATGCGGACACTGCGGCTCAGGCCAGGTGACCGCCGATCTTCGTGTACCCGCGCAGCAGGTCCCGCGAGATGATCAGCCGCTGCATCTCGTCGGTGCCCTCGAAGATCCGGTACAGCCGGACCTGCCGGTACCAGCGTTCGATGGGCAGCTCCCGGGTGTAGCCCATGCCGCCGTGAATCTGGAGCACCCGGTCGACCACGCGGTTGACCATGCCGGCGCCGTAGAGCTTGCCCATCGACGAGGCGTGCCGCGGGTCCATGCCCTGGTCGACCGTCCACGCCGACTTCAGCACCAGCCAGCGGGCCGCCTCCAGCTCGGTCTCCGAGTCGGCGATCATCCACTGGATGGCCTGGTTGGCGCCGATCTTCGTGCCGAAGGTCTCCCGGGTGTTGGCGTGGTCGATCGCCATCTGGAGGACCCGCTCGGCGATGCCGATGGCGTGCGACGGGATGGTGTAGCGGCCCTTGCCGATCCACTCCATGCCCAGCGTGAAGCCCTGCCCGATCTCGCCGAGGATGTTGCGGTGCGGCACGCGTACGCCGTCGAAGATCAGCGACGCGGGCCCGCCCTCGCCCATGGTCTGGATGAACTCCGACCGCCAGCCCATGGCCCGGTCCACCAGGAACGCGGTGGCCCCGCCGTTGCGGGCGCCCTTCTCCCGGTCGGTCACCGCGACCACGATGGCGAAGTCGGCGTCGTTGCCGCCGGTGATGAAGGTCTTCTCGCCGTCGAGGATCCAGTCGTCGCCGTCGCGGCGGGCGGACAGCCGGATGTTCGCCGCGTCCGAGCCGGCGCCCGGCTCGGTGATCGCGAAGCAGGAGCGCCGCTCGCCCTCGATGGTCGGGATGAGGAACTCGCGCTTCTGCTCCTCGGTGGCGTGGAAGAGGATGTTGTCCGCCTCGCCGCCGAACCGGAACGGCACGAACGTGTGGCCCAGCTCCGTCCAGATCAGCGACTGGAGCACGGCCGGCAGGTCCATCCCGCCGTACTCCTCCGGGGTGGCCAGGCCCCAGAAGCCGAACTTGCGGGCCTTCTGTTGCAGCTCGCGCAGCTCGGAGTGGTCCAGGCCCGGCTGGTGCGCCCGCTCCCGGCGGAGCACCTCCGCCTCCAGCGGCATCACCTCGCGGCGGATGAACGACCGGACGGTGTCCCGTACCGCCCGCTCCTCGTCGGTCAGCGAAAAGTCCACGGTGGTCCTCCTGGCGTCGGTGCTGCCGGTCACCCTTAAACTAGCGGTGTAAGTTTTGCCGCGTCCAGACCCCATGGCGGAGACCCGCGAGGAGCGCAGTGCCCCGACCACGCCAGCCCCGGCTCACCCGGCAGCTCATCGTCGAGACCGCCACCGCGGTGATCGACGCCGAGGGCCTGCCGGCGTTCTCCACCCGCCGGCTCGCCGCCGAGCTGGGCGTGCGCGGTCCCTCGCTCTACAACCACTTCGCCACCAAGGACGAGATCCTGGACGCGGTCGCCGACACGGTCACCGGCGCCGTCGACACCAGCGGCTTCGCCAGCCGGGACTGGGCCGCCGCGCTGCGCGACTGGGCCTGGTCGTACCGGCGGGCGCTCACCGCGCACCCGAACATCGTGCCGTACCTGGCGCAGGGGCCCGGGCGCCGGCCCGCGGGGCTGGCCATGGCCGACGCGGTCTACGGCGGGCTGGTGCGCGCCGGTTGGCCGCCGGCCAGGGCCACCCACATCGGCGCGGCGCTGCGCTACTTCGTGGCCGGGTCGGCGCTCGGGTCGTTCGCCCGCGGCTTCGTCGAGGACCCCGAGCTGTACGCCGCGCACTACCCGCACCTGCGCCAGGCACACCGGCTCGCCGAGCACCAGCAGAGCGTGGACGAGGGGGCCTTCGCCCTCGGCCTGGACGCCCTGCTGCACGGCCTGGCCGCCGAGTACGACCGCACCGTCGGCCCCCTCGACCCGGTGGAGTCCGCCCGGCCCAGCGGGTAGCGTCCAAACTCCCAGCGCTAGTTTCATCGCCCATCGCCCACCCCCGAAGGGACGACATGGACCTCGCCGCCCCGCCGTCGCGGCTGCTGCCCGACGCCCAGCGCCTCCGGCGCCACCTGCACATCGCCGGCGAGTGGACCGAGTCCACCGGCGGCGACGTGATCGCTGTGGAGACCCCGAGCACCGGTGACCTGATCGGGCAGGTGCCGGCCGGCACCCCGGCCGACGTGGACCGGGCCGTGGCCGCGGCCCGCGCCGCCTTCCCCGGCTGGGCGGCCGCCGCACCCGCCGAGCGCTCCGCGTGCCTGGACCGGCTGCACATCGCGCTCGCCGCGCGCGCCGACGACCTCGCCCGCACCATCGCGCTGGAGTTGGGCGCCCCGCTCAAGCTCGCCACCCGGGTGCAGGTCGGGCTGCCGCTGACCGTGCTGCGCGACCACGTCGCGCTCGCCGCCCGCCCGCCGGTCGAGGAGACGATCGGCAACTCGCTGGTGGTCCGCGAGCCCATCGGCGTGGTCGGTGCGATCACCCCCTGGAACTACCCGCTGCACCAGGTGATGGCGAAGCTGGCGCCCGCGCTCGCCGCCGGCTGCACGGTCGTGCTCAAGCCCAGCGAGCTGACCCCGCTGACCGCGTACCTGCTCTTCGACGCGGTCACCGAGGCCGGGCTGCCACCGGGTGTGCTCAACCTGGTCCCCGGCACCGGCCCGGTGGTCGGCGAGGCGCTCGCCGGGCACCCCGACGTCGACCTGGTCTCGTTCACCGGCTCCACCGCCACCGGCGCCCGGATCACGCGGCTGGCCGCCGACCGGATCGCCCGGGTCGCGCTGGAGCTGGGCGGCAAGTCCGCCAACGTGATCCTCCCCGACGCCGACCTGGCCACCGCGGTCAAGGTCGGCGTCGGCAACGCCCTGCTCAACTCCGGCCAGACCTGCACCGCGTGGACGCGGATGCTGGTGCACCGCGACCGGTACGCCGAGGCCCTCGACCTGATCGCCACGGCGGTCGCGGGCTACCGGCTCGGCGACCCGTTCGACCCGGCCACCCGGCTCGGCCCCCTGGTCTCCGCCGCCCAGGCCGAGCGGGTCCGTGGCCACATCGACCGGGCCCTCGCCGACGGCGCCCGGCTGGTCGCCGGCGGCCCCGACGCCCCGGTGCCGGCCCGGGGGCACTTCGTCGCCCCGACCGTCTTCGCCGACGTGCACCCGGACAGCGCGCTCGCCCAGGAGGAGGTCTTCGGCCCGGTGCTCGCCGTCATCCCGTTCGCCGACACCGACGAGGCCGTCGCCATCGCCAACAACTCCCGGTACGGGCTGGCCGGCGCGGTCTGGTCCGCCGACGGTGACGCCGCGCTCGCGGTGGCCCGGCGGCTGCGCACCGGCGCGGTCGACATCAACGGCGCGCCGTTCAACCCGCTCGCTCCGTTCGGCGGTTACAAGCAGTCCGGCCTCGGCCGCGAGCTGGGCGTGCACGGCCTGGCCGAGTTCTGCGAACTCAAGGCGATCCAGCGATGAGCGGCCCCGAGCCGGCGGCAGCGCCGACGGTCGGCGCTGACCCGGCGGCCGCGCCGGTCACCGTCCGCGCCCTGGTCGCGCGCGGGGCCGGGGCTGAGCTGCGGGTCGAGCGGGTACGCCTGCCGGCGCCCGGCCCCGGCGAGGTGCGGGTGACGATCACCGCCGCCGGTGTCTGCCACTCCGACCTGTCGATGGCCAACGGCACCCTCGCGGCGAGGTTCCCGCTGGTGCTCGGGCACGAGGCGACCGGGGTGGTGGCCGAGACCGGGCCGGGCGTGGACCTGGCCGTCGGCACGCCGGTGGTGCTCAACTGGGCGCCGGCCTGCCGGGCCTGCTGGTGGTGCCGGCGCGGCGAGCCGTGGCTGTGCGCCGCCACCACGGCCCCGACCGTGCCACGCGGCGAGACCGACGACGGCGTCCCGCTGCACCTGACCCTCGGCCTGGGCGCGCTCGCCGAGGCGGTGGTGGTACCCGAACGCGCCGTCATCCCGATCCCCGCTGGGCTGCCCGCCGAACAGGCGGCGCTGCTCGGCTGCGCGGTGCTCACCGGCGTCGGCGCGGTCCGTAACACCGCCCGGGTGGCGCCCGGCGAGTCCGTCGCCGTCGTCGGGCTCGGTGGGGTCGGGCTCGCCGTGCTCGCCGCCGCCCGTCGGGCCGGCGCCACGACGATCCTCGCCGTCGACGTCGCCGAGGCGAAACGTGACCTGGCGCTCGCCGCCGGGGCGACCGACTTCCTGCTCTCCGACGACCGGCTCTCCAAGGAGGTACGGGCGCGCACCGAGGGTCGGGGCGCCGACCACGCCTTCGAGTGCGTCGGTCGCGCCGCCACCATCCGGGCGGCTTGGCGGCTCACCCGGCGCGGGGGAGCGGTGACCGTGGTCGGCATGGGTGCCAAGGACGACATGGTCAGCCTCGGCGCGCTGGACATCTTCCACTCCGCGCGGACTCTGCGCTCCTCGGTGTACGGCTCGTCCGACCCGGACCGGGAGGTGCCCGTGCTGGCCGCCGAGCTGGCCGACGGTGCACTGGATCTGGGCGTGCTGGTCAGCGGCACGCTCCCGCTGGACGACGCGCCCTCGGCGTTCGACCGGCTTGCCCGGGGCGAGGGCGCCCGCTGGGTGGTCACCCCGGACTAGCCGAGGTTGCTCGGCGCCGTTGCCCGTCGAACGCGGTGTGACCGAGCCCCATTCATCCGCCACACCTGGCGATCTTGGACAGTTACCGTTCGGGCAGAACGGAAACTGTCCAAGATCTACCTTGCCAGGTCCCTCCCATGCCCCGACCGGCGTCGCCGGCCCGGTCGGGACCGCTCGACGTAACAACGCCTTCGCTCGCCGAGACCTTGGCACAGATCATCTAGATGCCTCTGGGTGGCCGCGCGGCAGGCTCTTGAGATCATGGGCCGCGTGGGTGGATTTGGTTACAAGACGTCCTGGCTGGCTGTCCGAAACAGAACCCCTGGCGAGGTAGCCGACGCGCTGGGTCTGCACGACCGGGAAGTCCTGGACTGGACGACTGGCACCGACCGGGCCTACCAGAACGGTGTGTACGTTGCCCGCGCCGGTGCCAAGCTGGACCCTCGCCCATGGCCGGCGCCATGTACCGACGGGTTTTGACGCGACCGAGCCGCCCTTCCCCAACTGGCTCAGAGTGCTGAGTCGCCAGCTGGGCGAGGTGCAGTTCTTCGCCAATGAACGAGTCCCGAGCTATCACGCCTGGGCGCGGGCCCTGGATGGTGAGCTGGTGCGCGCCTACTGCTTCAACGGTATGCGAGGCGATGTGCCGCTGTTCGACGGTGTCCCCACAGCCGACGAGATCGAATTGGGCGTCGGCCTTCGCGGCATGGAGCCTGGGTGTGAACACTGGTCGGACGATGAGTGGACAGCCTGGTTCGAGACGGCGCCGGCCGAGTACGACGTCCTGACAATGGCCGGTCGTTGGAGCATCGACCCGAGTGCCATCGACGACGCCACCGTGACGGCGACCGGGATCTACGGGCTACCGCCGTCGGTGCCTGACGCTCCGCGATAAGAACTGTCGACTGTCGAAGATGTGCGGCACCCTCGCCGCGAGGTTCCCGCTGGTGCTCGGGCGCGAGGCATACCCGGGCAGTTCCGGACGGCCTCGTCGCCGACACGTTCCGCCGCGCGCTCGACGCTCTGCTCCCGCCGGGGCCGCCGGTCAAGATCCTTACCCTGGCCGGACCGCGAGCCGCCACGACGCCCGCCGATTCCCGTCGAGACGACCCGCCACCGCTGACGCCCTTCGGGCTGTTTCGACCCGACGTGGCGGTGTTCCTGTCCACGCTGGCGCGGCTGCGCGAGGTCCGCCAGCCGTGGCTGCGCGCGATCTACGACCGCGTCACGGACCATCCGTACGCCGGCCGTTCTGACCAGGCGACCGGACGTCGTCGAGCAGGGCGACCGCAGGCCGCTGGTTGGGCCAGGTGATCGGCCCGTTGCGTCCACCTATGCCTAGCACTACTATGCATAATGGTTCTAGGCTTGATTGGGGGGAGCGTGGTGAGGTCTTGTGAAGGTCGCTAAGGATCTGGTGGCCGCCTCGGCGACACCGATGGTGCTCGGCATCCTGGCCGAGGGTGAGAGCTACGGCTACGCCATCCTCAGGCGGATCAACGAGCTGTCCGGTGGCGAGCTGGACTGGACCGAGGGGCTGCTGTACCCGTTGCTGCACCGGCTTGAGCGCCTCGCCTATGTGGAGGCGAGCTGGCAGTCGGTCGTCGGCGAGCGGAAACGCAAGTACTACCGCATCACCGACAAGGGTCTGGCCGAGCTGGCCGAGCAGCGCCGGCAGTGGGACACCGTCGTGGGCGCGCTCAAGGAAATCTGGCACGATCGGGCACCGCTGACGGTGAACCCGCTGGAGGGCCTCGCATGACGGCATACGACGGGCCGGAGCAGTTGGAGGCGCAGTTCGCGCAGTGGCGCCAGTACGTGCTGCGTCGCCGGGAACTGCAAGCGGTGGACGCCGACGAGTTGGAAGACCACCTTCGCGGCTCCGTCGACGAGTTAGTTGCGGCGGGCCTGAGCCCCGATGAGGCGTTCCTGGTCGCGGTGAAGCGGATGGGCAGCCTCGACGACATCTCCCGCGAGTTCGCCCGCGAGCATTCGGAACGGCTGTGGAAGCAGTTGGTGCTGACCGGCGACGCCGGCAGCCCGGCCGCCGGCACGCGCTCCCGGCGGGACCTGTGGGTCATGTTCGGCTGCGCCGCGGGCGCGGTGGTGTCCGTCAAGGCGCCAGCGCTGTTCGGGCTGACCTTCGACGACGACGGCTCGTTCTACGCGCGGAACGCCACCCTGTTCGCGCTGCCCTGGCTGGCGGCGTTCCTGGCCTGGCGCCGGCAAGCCCGACCGGTGGTGATCGCGGTGCTGGTGGCGCTGTTCGCCCTCGGCGCGGTGGCGGCCAACGCCTATCCCCTGGCGGACGACTCGCAGTCCGTGGTCGTCAGCAGCGTCCACCTTCCCATCGCCCTGTGGCTCGTGGTCGGTCTGGCCTACGTCGCGGACGACTGGCGCTCGTCCCGTCGACGGATGGACTTCATCCGCTTCACCGGCGAGTGGTTCATCTACTTCGTCCTGATGGCCCTCGGTGGCGGCGTGCTCGCCGCGTTCCTGTTCAACACCTTCGCGGCCATCGGAATCGTCCCGGAGGCGTTCGTCTCGCAGTGGCTCCTGCCCTGCGGCGCCGCGGCCGCGGTCGTCGTGGCCGGGTGGCTGGTCGAGGCCAAGCAGAGTGTCGTCGAGAACATCGCGCCGGTCCTCACCCGGCTGTTCACCCCGCTCTTCACGGCTGCCCTGCTCGCCTTCCTCGTCGCTGTCGTCTGGACCAGCCACGGCATCGAGGTCGAGCGCGAAGCTCTGATCCTGTTCGACCTGCTGCTCGTCGTGGTGCTGGGGCTGCTGCTCTACTCGCTCTCGGCCCGCGATCCGCTGGCCCCGCCCGGCCCGTTCGACAAGCTCCAGCTCGCGCTCGTGGTCAGTGCGTTGGCCATCGACGTGCTGGTGCTGTTGGAGATCACCGGACGCATCACCGACGAGTACGGCGGAACGCCCAACCGGGCGGCCGCGCTCGGCGAGAACGTCATCCTGCTGGTCAACCTCGCGTGGTCGGCGTGGCTCCTGCTGACCTTCATCCGTCGGCGCACATCGTTCGCGGCGCTCGAACGGTGGCAGACCGGCTACCTGCCGGTGTACGCCGCGTGGGCCTGGATCGTGGTCCTCGTCTTTCCACCGTTGTTCAGCTACGCCTAGCCGGCGCCACCAACGCGACGCGGAAGCCGGCCCACCCGCCACGGGTGGGCCGGCTTCAGGTCACTTGCCGGTGACGATGCCCGGGTTGATGCAGAGCCCCGGGTTGGCGCCGTTCTTCTCAGCGATCTCCAGGCAGCGGGTCACCTTGTCGACCTTCGCATTGGTCTCGGTGATCTGCTTGGAGATCTCGGCGTTCTTGCGGTCCTGCTCCAGGTTGCGGGTCTGCGCCAGCTTGTCCTGGAACGCCTTGATGTTGCTCTCGGTCTTGTCGTCGTGGTTCACCCGGGTGATGGTCACCGAGAGGATGTCGACGTCGGCGGCGAGCCGGGTCTCCGCGCTGGTCTTGATGTTCGCCGCGAAGGGCTTCAAGTCGACGTTGAGGTCGCCGGTCTGGGCGTCGATCTTCTCCAGCGGGTTGTACGCGGCGAACGCGTCGTTGACCGCGCTGTCGAGCTGCACGCCCACCCGCTGGCCCCGGAAGCTGTCGAAGTCTCCCTTGTAGTCCATGAACTGCTTCGGCGCGTTCTCCGGCTTGACCTGCCACTCGATGAGCACCTCGACGCACGCGTCGGCGAGCGTGCCGGTACGGACCCGTACGCAGTTGTCGCCGCCGATGTGGTCGTACTTCTGGCGGCCGGCGTCCCACTCGCCGACCTTCTGCCAGGGGGCGACCCACTTCAGGCCGGAGCCGGTCACCTCGCCGGTGGGCTTGCCGAAGCTCGTGACGATGCCGACCGAGCGGATGGGCACCGAGTGGGCGCTGGAGGTGACACCGACCAGCAGGGTGAGGGCGAGAAAGGCGAGCGCCGCGAGTGCGGCCATCCGCTTCAGCGGCCGCGCCGGGGTGACGAGGGCCAGGACGGCGCAGACCGCCAGGGCGACGGCGAAGACGATCGCCATGGTGAAGCCGACGGGCATGGGGTGGGGACCTTCCGCTGGGCTGTGTGGATCATCAACCTAGGGGGCTCGGTCAAGGCGGCGACGCCGGGGAGTGGAGTTTGCGCACGTCTCCTGCCGGCTGAATATGGATGCCATCGACATGGCTCGACTCGCGGGACCGGCCGTAGGTTTCCTCCACGCGACGGCCCTGTGACCACGGTCACCGATCGGACGTCGCCGCGACCCTGCGGAGGATGAGGCGATGACCGGGCAAGCGCTCCTGTCGGCCCGTGGGCTGACCCGAGACTTCCGGGGCTTCCGGGCGGTCGACGAGGTCGACCTCGACGTCGCGCCGGAGAGTGTGCACGCGCTGGTCGGCCCCAACGGCGCCGGCAAGACCACCCTGTTCAACCTGCTCACCGGCTTCCTCCGCCCCAGCGGCGGGCGGATCGAGCTGGCCGGGCGGGACGTCACCGGGCTGCCACCGGAGCAGGTCGCCCGGCTCGGCGTGGCCCGCTCGTTCCAGATCACCAGCCTCTTCCCGCAGCTGTCCGCCCGTGAGCACGTCGCGCTGGCCCTCCAGTCGTCCAGCGGGCTGGGCTGGCGGTTCTGGCGCTCGGCGAAGCTGATGGGCCGCTACACCGAGCGGGCCGACGAGCTGCTGGCCATGGTGGGGCTCTCCGAGCTGGCGGAGGCCCCCTCGGAGTCGCTGGCGTACGGCCGCAAGCGGGCACTGGAGCTGGCCATCGCCCTGGCGCTCGACCCGAAGGTGCTGCTGCTCGACGAACCGACCGCCGGCATGGGGCTGGAGGACGTCGACCGCACCGTCGAGCTGATCAGCCGGGTCCGGCAGGGCCGGACCGTGGTGATGGTCGAGCACAACATGAGCGTGGTCGGGCGGCTCGCCGACACCGTCACCGTGCTCCAGGCCGGCAAGGTCCTGGTCGAGGGCCCGTACGAGCAGGTCCGCGCGGACGAGCGCGTGATCACCGCCTACCTGGGAGCCGCTGATGCTGCGCATTGAGAACCTCTCCGCCTGGTACGGGGAGGCGCAGGTGCTGCGGGACGTCAGCCTCGAGGTCGCCGCGGGCGAGGTGGTCACCCTGGTGGGGCGCAACGGCGCCGGCAAGTCCACCCTGCTGCGCTGCGTGATGGGCCTGCACTCCGGCCAGCGCGGCACGGTGGAGCTGGACGGGCGGGACGTCGGGAAGCTGCCGGCGCACCGACGGGCCCGGCTCGGCCTCGGCTGGGTGCCCGACGACCGGGGCAGCTACGCCACGCTGACCGTCACCGAGAACCTCACCCTGCCGCCCCGGGTGGGCCCCGACCCGTGGTCGCTGGAGCGCGTGTACGAGGCGTTCCCGGCCCTGTACACCCGGCGCGACTCCGCGGCCACCATGCTCTCCGGCGGTGAGCAGCAGATGCTCGCGCTGGCCCGGGTGCTGCGGATGGGCGCCCGGCTGCTGCTCTGCGACGAGCCCACCGAGGGGCTCTCCCCACTGCTCGTGCAGCAGGTCGGTGACCTGCTGCGGGAGGCCAAGCGGCACGGGGTGACCGTGCTGCTGGTCGAACAGAACCTGCACTTCGCCACCGGTGTCGCCGACCGGCACTACCTGCTGGCCGAGGGACGCGTCGCCGAGGCGATGGACAACTCCGAGGTGCGCTCGCGGGAACGCGAGCTGCTGGCGTACCTCGGGATCTGATTTCTTCCGACAACGACCCGCGCGACGACGCGCGGAATGGATGGAGTGGGCATGCGGAGGACGGTGGGTGTGGCCGCGGCGTCGGCCGCGGTGGTGCTGGTCGCCGGTTGCGGCGGCGGTGGACCTCAGTCGGGCGGCGACCAGAAGCTGACCGGCGACAAGATCGTGCTGGGCGTGCTCAACGACCAGTCCGGGGCGTACTCGGAGTTGTCCGGGAAGAACTCGGTCACGGCCGTGGAGATGGCCATCGCCGACTTCACCGCCAAGTACGGCGACAAGGCGGTGACCAAGGACATCACGGTGGAGACCGCCGACCACCAGAACAAGCCGGACGTGGCCAACTCCAAGGCCCAGGAGATGTACGACCGCAAGGGCGTCGACCTGATCCTGGACGTGCCCACCTCGTCGGCGGCGCTGAAGGTCGCCGACGTGGCGAAGGAGAAGAAGAAGCTCTACTTCAACATCGGCGCGGCGACCACCGACCTGACCGGCAAGAGCTGCAACAAGTACACCTTCCACTACGCCTACGACACCTACATGCTGGCCAACGGCACCGGGAAGACCACCACCGAGCAGATCGGCAAGAACTGGTACATCCTGTACCCGAACTACGCCTTCGGTCAGGACATGGAGAAGAGTTTCTCCACCGCGATCACGGCGGCCGGCGGCAAGGTCGTCGGCAAGGACGGCGCGCCGTTCCCGAACACCAGCGGCGACTTCTCCACCTTCCTGCTCAAGGCGCCGACGCTGAACCCGAAGCCGGACGTGCTGGGCACGATGCAGGCCGGCGCCGAGCTGGTCAACGTGGTGAAGCAGTACAACGAGTTCAAGCTGCGGGACAAGGGCGTCGGGCTGGCGGTGGGCCTGATGTTCCTCACCGACATCCACTCGCTCACCCCGGCCGCGCTGGCCGGCACCACGTACACCGACGCCTGGTACTGGAACTTCGACGCCAAGAACCGCGAGTTCGCCGACCGGTTCCAGCAGAAGGCCGGCACCCGGCCGACCTTCGCGCACGCGGCCAACTACTCCGCCGCCTTGCAGTACCTGGAGGCGGTGCAGGCCGCCGGCACCGACGACGCGGACGCCGTCGTCAAGGGCCTGGAGGGCAAGACGGTCGAGGACGTCTTCCTGCGCAACGGCAAGATCCGCGCCGAGGACCACCGGGTGGTGCACGACGCGTACCTGGCCCAGGTGAAGCCGCAGTCCGAGGTGGCCGAGCCGTGGGACTACGTCAAGGTGCTCAAGACGATCCCCGCCGCGGAGGCGTTCCGCGCGCCGTCGGCGGACTGCAAGCTGTGAGCGGATTCGCGCAGAACACGTTCAACGGGCTGGTGAGCGGGGCGTTCTACGCCCTGCTCGCCCTCGGGCTCGCGGTCATCTTCGGCATGCTGCGGGTGGTCAACTTCGCCCACGGCGCGTTCTACATGCTCGGCGCGTTCGGCGCGTACGTGCTGCTCACCGAGGCGGGCGTGCCGTTCTGGGCGGCCCTGGTGATCATGCCGGTGGGGCTGGGGCTACTCGGCATGGCGCTGGAACGGGCGGTGATCCACCGGCTGACCAGGCTCGACCCGCTCTACAACTTCCTGCTCACCTTCGGCCTGACGCTGATCCTGCAGGACCTGGTGAAGTTGCGCTACGGCGTGCAGTCCAGCCCGTACGCCACCCCGTCGCTGCTGAGTGGGACGGTGAACTTCGGGTTGTTCGACTTCCCGACGTACCGGGTGTTCATCCTCGGCTTCGCGGTGCTGCTGTGCGTCGCGGTGTGGTGGGTGCTCACCCGGACGCGGATCGGCATGGTGGTCCGCGCGGCCACCGAGCGGCCCGACCTGACCCGGGCGTTCGGCATCGACGTCGGGCGCTGGGTCACCCCGGTCTTCGGCTTCGGCATCGGGCTCGCCGGGCTGGCCGGCGTGCTGGCCGCGCCGATGCGTGCGGTGAACCCGCTGATGGGCGCCGACCTGATCATCGTGGTCTTCGCGGTGGTCGTGATCGGCGGGCTGGGCTCGATCTTCGGCTCGGTGGCCGCCGGCTTCGGCATCGGCCTGGTCCAGGCGTGGGGCGAGGCGTACCTGTCCAACTTCCCGATCGTGTCGCAGACGATCGTCTTCATCGTGATGGCCGTGGTGCTGCTCTGGCGACCGGCGGGGCTGTTCGGCCGTGAGGAGGCGCCGGCATGACCAGCACTGTGGACACCCCGGCCGACACGCCCAAGGCGGCGACCCCTTCCGGGCTGGTCGCCGTGGCCCGCGCTCCCGGCTGGGTGCGGTACGCGCTGCTCGCCCTCGGGCTGGCCGCGGCCGCCTGGCTGCCCAACGGCCTCTACCCGGCGGTGGCGGTGGACATCCTCTGCTGGGCGCTGTTCGCCGTGGCCGTGGACCTGCTGCTCGGCTTCACCGGGTTGATGTCCTTCGGGCACGCCGCCTTCTGGGGCACCTCGGCGTACGTCACCGGGTTGGTGGCGATCCACGCCGGCCTGCCGTTCCCCCTCGCGGTGCTGGCCGGGGCGCTCGCCGCGGCCGTGCTGGCGGTGCCGATCGGTTACCTGGCGGTGAAGCGGACCGGCATCTACTTCGCGATGGTGACCCTGGCCTTCGCGCAGATGGTCTACTACGTCGCCAACGAGTGGCGTTCGGTGACCCAGGGCGAGAACGGCCTGCAGGGGGTCCCCCGGGAGTTGTTCGGCTGGGATCTCACCGACGACTACTACTTCTACTACGCGATCCTGCCGATCGTGCTGCTCGGGCTGGCCGCCGCCTGGCGGATCGTGCACTCGCCGTTCGGCCGGGTGCTGGTCGGCATCCGGGACAATCCGGCCCGGGCGCGGGCGCTGGGCTACCCGGTGCACCGCTACAAGCTCACCGCGTTCGTGCTGTCCGGGTTCATCGCCGGCCTCGGCGGCGGGCTGTTCGCGGTCGGCCACCGGTTCGTCTCGCTGGACGTGCTGCACTGGACCACTTCCGGCAAGGCCGTGATCGTGGTGGTGCTCGGGGGCATCGGCACGCTATGGGGCGGGGTGCTCGGCGCCGGGATCGTGGTCCGGCTGGAGGACTGGCTGTCGTTCTCCGGGTTCGAGGCGATCGGCCTGGTCACCGGCGGCATCTTCGTCCTCGTTGTGGTGTTGTTCCGGCGCGGCATCTGGGGCAGCGCCTCGGCGCTGGCCCGCCGGCTGGCGGCGCGCCGCCGATAAATTTCCGCGCCGGCGCATCCGCCGCGCGCCCTCGCGACGTACCCCCGGGTGGCGAACGCACACCCGGGGGTACGTCCACGCGACCACGCCGACCTGGCAGCCACGCGATCGGTCAGGCGGCTGAGAAGCGGGCACCCGAACGGCCGTGACGCCGGACACATACGATACGGATCCGTTCCGTATCGTTAATGCCGCCCGTAGGCTGACCGCAGTTACGAGTCCGACCCGTATCGTATTGCGTCGCGGGCGAACCGGGGGGAGAACCGGGTATGGAGCTGCACGACAACACGGGACATCCGAGGAGGTGGGCGATCCTGGGGGTGCTGGTGATCAGCCTCCTCGTCGTCGTCCTCGACAACACGATCCTCAACGTCGCCCTGCGCACCCTGGCCGACCCGGTGCACGGCCTGGGGGCCAGCCAGGGCGAGCTGGAGTGGTCCATCAACTCCTACACGCTCGTCTTCGCCGGGCTGCTGTTCACCTTCGGGGTGCTCGGCGACCGGGCCGGCCGCAAGCGCTTCCTGATGATCGGGCTGGCGCTGTTCGGCCTGGCGTCGCTGCTCTCGGCGTACGCGCAGGACCCGGCACAGCTGATCGCGGCCCGCGCCCTGATGGGGGTCGGCGGCGCGGCCATCATGCCGGTGACGCTGTCGATCATCTCCAACGTCTTCGACCCGCGTGAGCGTGGCCGCGCGATCGGCGTCTGGGCCGGCGCGGTCGGGCTTGCGGTGGCGATCGGCCCGATCCTCGGCGGCGCGCTGCTGGAGCACTTCTGGTGGGGCTCGGTCTTCCTGATCAACGTGCCGGTCGTGGTTGCCGGCGTCGTCCTGGTCGCGGTGCTGGTCCCCGAGTCGCGTGACCCGCGCCCGGGCCGGGTCGACGTCCTCGGCGTCCTGCTCTCCGTGGTCGGCCTGGTCGCCCTCTCCTACGGCATCATCGACGGCGGCGAGCACGGCTTCGGCCGGCCGGTGGCGTGGGGCTCGATCCTGGGCGGCCTGGCGGTGCTGGCGTGGTTCGTGCAGCACGAGCGGCGCAGCGACCACCCGTCGCTGGACGTCCGCCTGTTCAAGCTGCCGCGCTTCGCCGCGCCGGTGGCCATCGTCGGCCTGGTGTTCTTCGCCGCGATGGGCGTGATGTTCTTCAGCTCGTTCTACCTGCAACTGGTGCGCGACTACAGCCCGCTGCAGACCGGTCTGCTCTTCCTGCCCTTCGCCGGCGCCCAGCTGATCTTCGCGCCGCGCAGCGCCGCGATGGTCCGCCGCTACGGCGGCCGGGCGGTCGCCACCGTCGGGCTGGCGCTGACCGCGGCGGCGCTCGCCGCGTTCGCCTTCGTCGACGCGTCCACCCCGATCTGGGTCGTGCTGGTCGTGTTCTTCTTCCAGGGCGTCGGAATGGCCAACATCATGCCGCCGGCCACCGAGTCGATCATGTCGGCGCTGCCCCGGGAGAAGGCCGGCGTGGGCTCCGCCGTGAGCAACACCGTCCGCCAGGTGGCCGGCGCGCTCGGCGTGGCGGTCCTCGGCTCGGTGCTCTCCGCGGTCTACCGGGCCGACGTGGACGGCGCGCTGACCGGCCTGCCCGCGCAGGCCCGCGACGCGGCCACCGAGTCGATCTCCGGCGCGTACGCGGCCGCCGGGCAGCTCGGCCCGGCCGCGCCGGCGCTGATCTCGGCGGCCAACGACGCCTTCGTCACCGCCATGCACTGGGCGGCGGCGCTCTCCGCGGTCGTCGCCGCGCTCGGGATCCTGGTGGTGCTGCGGTGGATGCCCGGCCGGGAGACCACCGCCGCCGCTCCGGTGGCGCCGGCCGCCGAGCCCGAGTTGGCCGGGACGGCATAGGTTCGGGGACAATGTCGGACATGACGTCCACTGCCGATGCTCCGCGGTCGCCCGGTCGACCGCGGAGCATCCGCGCCGACGAGGCGATCATCGAGGCCACCCTCGACCTGCTCGCCGAGGGCAGCACCATCGAGGCGCTCTCGATCGAGGCGATCGCCGCCCGCGCCGGGGTCGGCAAGGCCACCATCTACCGCCGGTGGGCCGGCAAGGACGCGCTGCTGCTGGACGCGCTGCGCCGGCTCAAGGGCGTCCTGCCGCAGCCCGAGGGGCACTCCGTCCGCGACGACCTGGTGCTGCTGGTCGGGGCCATCGGTCAGAACGTCGACCCGCGGGCGGCGAAGATCATGCCGTGCCTCGTGCCCGAGGTGAACCGCAGCCCGGACCACTTCCGGCTCTACCAGAACATCATCGCCCCGCGTCGTCAGCTGATGCGCGAGGTGCTGCGGCGCGGCATCAGCGAGGGGTTCATCCGGCCCGACATCGACCTGGAGGTGACCATGGCCCTGCTCACCGGGCCGATGCTGATCCAGCGGGTCCTCCAGTGGAACCCGGAGCTGGACGAGCGGACCCTGCCGGGGCAGGTCGTCGACGCCGTGCTGGCGGGTATCCAGGCCCACTGACCCGGCCGGGCCGGGCGGCGCGTCCGCCTCCCGGCCCGCCGGGCGGGCGTCAGCCGGCCGGGGCGCGCAGCCGGTGCAGGCGCAGCGCCAGCTGCACCTCCAGTGCCCGCTCCGGCTTCTGCCAGTCGGCGCCGAGCAACTGCCCGACCCGCTCCAGCCGCTGGGTCACCGTGTTGACGTGCACGTGCAGTTGCTCGGCGGCGCGGGCCAGGCTGCCGCCCACCCCGAAGTACGCCTCCAACGTCTTCACCAGCGCCGTGCCCCGCCGGGCGTCGTAGTCGAGCACCGGCCCGACGGTGGCGGTGAGGAACTGGGCCACGTCCTTCTCGCCCCGGTCACCCACCGTCCCCAGCAGCAGCCCGACGAAGCCCAGCTCCGCGGTGCTCGCCCCCTGCCCGGAACGGCCCAGCGCCCCCAGCGCGGTGAGGCAGCGGTCCGCCTCCTGGAAGGTGCCCGCCAGCGTCGCCGGCCCGGCCGACGGGCCGCTCGCCCCGGCCGTCACCGGCCGGCCGGTCACCCGGGACAGATCCCGGGCCACCGCACGGGCGCTGCCACCGGCGTCGCGCCCGGGCAGCATCAGCACCACCCGACCGTCGCGCGCCGCAGCCAGGCCACCCCGCGCCGAGGCGTACGTGGTGGCCCAGGAGAGCACCCGCTGCCGGGCCGAGCCGGTGGCCGCGATCGCGTCGTCGCCCACCGCCACCAGCACGTGTGGCGCGTCCAGGTCCACCCCGAGCCGGCGGGCCCGGCTGCGCAACGCGTCGGTGTCGCGCAGCGGCCGGGCGATCAGGTCGTCCAACAGCTCGCCACGGACCCGCCCCTCCGCCTCGGCGACCGTGCGCCGGAACAGCAGCAGCAGCGCGGTCACCAGCGCGGCCCGCTCCAGGATCCGCTGGTCGGCGTCGACCAGCTCGTCGTCCGGGCGCAGCACCAAGGCGCCCAGGTTCTCCGCGCCCGCCACCACCGCCGCGTACCAGAGCGTGCCCCGACGCACGCTGCGGCCCTCGGTCCGGGACGCGGCCACCGCCTCGACGATGTCGGCCCGGTCCGGCTCGTCGATCTCGCCGACCCGCGCCAGCAGCCGACCCTCGGCGTCCAGCGCCAGCAGCGCGCCGCCCAGCACCTCGGTCACCGCGGCCGCCACGTCCTCCACCCCGCCGCCGCGCAGCACCAGCGCGGTCATCCGGTCGTGCGCCGCCGCCGCCCGCTCCACCGAGCTGCTGTGCGCGCGGATCGTGGTGTTCGCCGCCGACAGCTCGGCCAGCGCCGAGCGGGTCTCGGCCAGCAGCCGGGCGGTGTCGATCGCCACCGCGGCGTGCGCGGCGAGGGATACCAGCAGCGCCACCTCCTCCCGGGCGAACGGCCGGGCCGAGCGGTTGGCCGAGTAGAGCACCCCGATCGAGGTGGAGCCGAGCCGCAACGGCACACCGAGGATCGCCACCAGGCCCTCCTCGCCCACCCCGGCGTCGATCTCCCCGGTGTGGTGGAAGCGCTCGTCCTCGCCGTAGTTCGCGGTCACGTACGGCGCGCCCGACTGGGCCACCAGCCCGCCCAGGCCGGCGCCCATCGGCAGCCGCAGCCGCTGGAAGCGGGCCGAGACCGACCCGTCGGTCACCCGCATGTAGGTGTCGCCGCGCTCGTCGTCGTTGAGCGTCATGTACGCCACGTCGGCGCCGAGCAGGTTGCGGGCCCGGTGCACGATCGCCCGCAGCACGTCGTCCAGGTCGCGCAGCCCGGCCAGGTCGCTGACCGTGTCGTACAGGCCGGACAGCTCCGTCTCCCGGCGGCGCCGGCGCTCCAGCAGCGCGCGGACCCGCAGCGCCACCGACTTGGCCTGCTCCAGCTCGGCCAGCCGGTCGGCGGGCACCCCGGCGGCCCGCGCGGCCACCAGCGGACCCTCGAACTCGACCGCCGCCGCCTCGCGGGCGAGCAGCTCCAGGAACTCCACCGGCGACGACATGGTCGACATTGTGCTCGGGCCCACTAGTTGGCCGTCCAGCCCCCGTCGAGCGCGATCGACGCGCCGGTGATGAACGCCGCCGGCGGCGAGCAGAGGTACGCCAGCAGCTCGGCCACCTCCTCCGGCTCGATCAGCCGCTTGATCGCGGCCCGGGCCAGCATGATCTTCTCGATCACCTCGGCCTCCGGGATGCCGTGGCTGGCCGCCTGGTCGGCGATCTGGCTCTCCACCAGTGCGGTGCGCACGTACGCCGGGTTGATGCAGTTGGCGGTCACGCCGTGCGCCGCGCCCTCCAGCGCCACCACCTTCGACAGCCCTTCGAGGGCGTGCTTCGCCGAGACGTAGGCCGCCTTGTACGGCGAGGCGCGCAGCCCGTGCACTGAGGAGATGTTGACGACCCGGCCCCAGCCCCGGGCGTACATGTGGGGCAGCGCGCGGCGGATGATCAGGAACGGCGCCTCGACCATCACCCGCTGGATGTACGCGAAGCGCTCGACGGGGAAGTCCTGCAACGGCGCGACGTGCTGGAGCCCGGCGTTGTTGACCACGATGTCCACGTCCACGTCGAGGCGGTCCACCGCCGCAGCGTCGGCGAGGTCCACGCCCTCGGCCCGGCCGCCGGCCTCGGCGGCCACCGCCTTGGCCGCCTCCAGGTTGCGGTCCACCACGAGCACCTTGGCGCCGGCCGCGCCCAGCCGCAGGGCACACGCCCGCCCGATGCCGCTGCCGCCCCCGGTGACCAGGGCGGTCCGACCGGCGAGGTCGACCTGTACGACGTGGGGGACCGCCACGGGTTCTGCCGTCATGGCGCAAGAAGTTACGAGCTGTGTGGCCCCGGGCACATGGGCCGACGCCACACACTCGCCACCTGTCCTGTGTGGCTCCGGGGCAGCCGTCCCGCCCGCCGGGCCTCGCGCCCTACTCCCGTCGATCACGGAGTCGGGCGCCCGATCGGGGCGGCTTCGTGGCATCTGTGACCCACCACAACTTCATGATCGACCGGGGCGGGCGTGTCTCCTGGGGCCGGTGGGAGCGGGGGCAGTAGGGTGTCGAACACACGTACTGCTGG